>JAEDGP010000104.1 GCA_016297405.1 Treponema sp. | reverse complement strand
AAAAAATTTTAAAAACTGCTAAAGTCAAAATGCCATAGTCCGATATTCAAGTATAGGGTGGTGGAAACCACGTGACACAAGCTTATTAGGTTTGTAAAAACACCAAGGAGATACACTATGGTTATTAATCACAATATGAGCGCTATGTTCGCTCAGCGTTCCCAGGGAATCCAAGATCTTAAACAGCAGAAGAGTATGGAAAAACTTTCTTCTGGAGAAAAAATCAATCGCGCAGGCGATGATGCTTCTGGTCTTGCTGTATCTGAAAAAATGAGAGCTCAGATTCGCGGTTTGAATCAGGCTTCAAAGAATGCTCAGAACGGCATTTCTTTCATTCAGACAACTGAAGGTTATTTGCAGGAAACATCTGACATTGTTCAGCGTATCCGTGAATTGGCTGTTCAGTCTTCAAACGGTATCTATGCTGCAGAAGACCGCATGCAGATTCAGGTTGAAGTTTCTTCTCTTATCGCAGAAGTTGATCGCATTGCATCTTCAGCTCAGTTCAACGGTATGAACATGCTTACAGGTCGCTTTGCTCGTCCTACAGGTGAAAACGTAGTAACAGCTTCTATGTGGTTCCACATCGGTGCTAATATGGATCAGCGTTCACAGGTATTTATTGGAACAATGTCAGCAATGGCACTTGGTCTTCGCAATGTTGGCGATGAATCAATCATGAGTCTTGAAACTCCTGATGATGCAAACCGCTCAATTGGAACTTTGGATGAAGCTCTTAAGAAGATCAACAAGCAGCGTGCTGACCTTGGTGCTTATCAGAACCGCCTTGAAAAGACTGTAAATGGTCTTGATATTGGTGCAGAAAACCTCCAGGCTTCTGAATCACGCATCCGTGATACAGATATGGCTGGCGAAATGGTTGAATTCACTAAGGATCAGGTTCTTAGCCAGGCTGGTACAGCTATGTTGGCTCAGGCAAATCAGTCAAGCCAGAACGTACTTTCACTTCTCCGCTAGTCATAGAGCATAATGTAAGTGAAATACGTCGAGTCAAGGCACGCTCACGCTTAAAACCTTGACTTCGCCGTTTTTAGGGTTTTGTAATAAACCCTAAATGCAAAAAAAGCACCCTTTCGGGTGCTTTTTTTTTATGCTCATAGCTCTTTGACAGGCTCAACCATTTCAAAACGAATTAATAAGTGGTTTGGAAGCAGAAAATCCCTGGTTTCAGAACCCCTTCCGCAGCAAAGCGAGGACAGCAGTGACTGTAATGTGGAGTTTTATGGGAGAAACCGCCCTCCGAATACGCATAGGTAAAAAACTAAACAGATGTTTATTATTTTCGTTTTTTTCTTGAAAAAAAATTAGATCATAATAAAATAATAGTTATGCCAGCCAAAAAAAGAATTGTTAGGGAAGACATCATTGACGGAGCTTTTGAAGTGCTCCGCAGTCAGGGAGAAGCAGGCTTGAATACCAGAAATATTGCTTCCCACCTGGGGTGTTCAACGCAGCCTATATATTGTGAATTTGAAAATATGGAAGATTTGCGCGTTGCTCTTAGCAAAAAGGTTGATGATTTCTGGTGGGATTTAAAAAATAAGTTTCTTCAGTCAAATGATTATCCCACGCCTTTTTCATGGTATATGTCATTTTTGTATATTGCCAGAAACGAAAAACATCTTTTTAGATATCGCTATTTGACTTCTGCTGTTCATGACCATTCGCCGTTTTTGGAAGGAGACTTTCCTGAACTTTTTAGCTATATCGCTGATGACTGCAGGATTTCCAAAGATGATGCAAAATTATTTCACAGAAATATCATTGTTTTTTTGCTTGGACTGGCAGTCCTTGTAAATACTGGTGATTCTGATATTTCTGAAGCTGAATGTTTGCGCCAGCTGCAGCGAGCTTATGAAGCTGATAAGGCTTTTTTTAAGATCCGCAGCATGAGCATTTCTGAATTGTCTAAAAGCATCGGGCTGTCAGAAGCCGATCTTGAGCCAATTGCTTAATTTTATGGATTTGATTTGCCCTTGAAAAGCCGTTGATTTTTATGTCAGCGGCTTTTTTTTGCAGGATTTTAGAATTCGCTTCGTCCTCTAAAGCTTCGAGCCAGGGTCAGGCGGTCAAGATATTCAAGATCACCTCCAACCGGGATGCCTGTAGCCAGGCGAGTCACTTTTGTTTGCGTGTATGGCTGAAGAATTTGCTGAATGTACATTGCGGTTGCATCGCCTGCATGGGTTGGGTTTGTTGCAACAATAATTTCCTTGATTCCGCCCCTGGCAACCCTATTGCATAACGAAGCAATATTCAGCTGGTCAGGGCCCATGCCCTCAAGTGGATCAATTACTCCGCCGAGCACATGGAACAATCCTGTGTATCCGCCAGCGGCTTCTATTGTCTGCACATCCTGTGGTTGTTCCACAACGCAGATTGTCTGGTCATCCCTTGCAGGATTTGAACAGATTGGGCATGGGTCCGTTTCTGTCCATGCGCCACAAACTGAGCAAGGTTTGATTTTTTTCTGAAGGTCCAAAAGCTGGCGGGAAAAATTTTCTATGTAAAATTTATCGGCTTTTAGCAGGAAGTTTACGATTCGGCCTGCACTTTTTTTGCCGATTCCCGGAAGTCTGGAAAATGAAGCAGTAAGTTCGTCAATGATGTTTGCCATGTATTCCTTCTTTTGGACCGTTTGCAGGCTTTTAAAGCCCCAGTCCGCCAAGATTCATTCCGCCAAGCATGGATGCGGATTTTTCTTTTAGTTGCTCCTGAATTTTTGCTGAAGCATCGTGCTGTGCTGCAACAATCAAATCTTCAAGCATTTTTACATCCCGGTTGTCTACACAAAGTGGATCCAGATGAATGGAAAGCATTTCGAATTTTCCGTTTAACGTTACGGTAACCATTCTGCCACCGGAAGAGCCTTCTGCAGTTATTGTCTCCAGTTCTTTCTGGAATTGTTCAGCCTGCTGTTTAAGAGCTGCGGTGTTTTTTAGAAGTTCAAAGGGATTCATTATTTCTTTCCTCCTGTGATTGTACCCTTGAAAGTATTGCACAGAATTTTTACCTGGATAGGCAATTCCACTGTGGATTCTTCCTTATTTATTTCTTTATAGACAACTTCGAAAACCATTGGCGTACCGCAGATTTTTGAAAGCTGTGCGTTCAGAATCTGAATGTTCTGCATAATCAGGCTATGCTGAAACTGCTCTGTAATGAAAGTGGAAATCTTGTTTCCATTTACTTTCCATTCACCAGTAATGGTGAGGGCAGAAGCAATCATAGAATTGTTTTCTGCAATCAAGCCTGCAATTGTCTGACCGTAGATTTTTCCTAATGTAAGCTGTCTGCCATCTGGTGCAGTGAAGGGCGTTTCGTTGTTTTCGTGCTCTTTCATGCTTTTATCGATGGGGTTGCCTTCTCTCTCATCTTGGCTTTCGTCATATTCATCGGCGGCTTGCTGCATAAGTTCAATTTCTGACGGTGAGCCCCAATCATTTTCTGGTGGAGCCGCATCTTCTGGAGCGCCCATATCGCCAAAGTATTCGGCATCAGAATATTCGGAATCTGAATACGCAGAGTCAGTGGTTTGATTGCCAAAATCCAAGGTATCGGTTTGTGTCTGATAAGTTGGTCCTGTGCTACTGGTGGCATCAGACTGACTGTTTGAGTTCAAATAGTTTCTAAGGTGTGTTTCTGCCTCTGATTGTTCAGGCGGCAGGGCACCGCCATCAGGAAAAGGGTTTTGCTGTCCTTCTGCTCCTTGTCCCAATGCAGAAAAAAGTGGCATTGTTGGACTGCTGCCAGAAGCTTCGCTTGCCTGATTCGGGGATTCGCTTTCCACTGGTTGCTGCATGTAACCAGGCTTCCAGATTCTGCCGCCTTGTGTGTCATAGCTTGGAACCATGTTTGCATAGCTTGATTCTTGCACTGAAGGTGAAGCGTTTGAACTGCTGTTTGAAGCGGCAGTGGTAGCGCTTTGATCAAAGCTTGTTCCAGCTGGTGCAGTTGCTGCCGGATTTGATGGAGCGTTTGTTGAAGGTGCAGCCTGGAATAATGGAGAGCTGGACGAAGTCTGCGCATAGTTTGCGCTGGAAGTCTGTGCAGGGCTTGCGCCTTGCATAAGAAGATTGTGAGCCTGATCAACGGCAGCCTTTACTTCGGCAGGTGAAACATACTGAGAAAGCCAGCAAAGTCTGCTGAATGCCAGTTCCAGTTCATATCTTGGAGAAAGCGTGTATCGCATATCTCTGTAAAGCTGCAGGAATATGGAAAGAGCTCGTTCTGTCTGAACTGTATTCCAGGTGTTCAGCACAAGGCTGCTGTAACGCTGTGCATCTTGTCCCAAAAGTGATTCCTTGGTAACGCCGTTTCTGATCAGAAGCAGGCTTCTAAGGTATTCGCTGCTGTTTGAAATGATCTGTTCGATGGAAATTCCGGAAAGAAGCAATTCGTCTAGCTTATCCATTGCCTGCTGGGGTTTTCCACTGGCGCAGAATTCGAACAGTTCGTTAAGGCGGTCCACGCCCAAAAGTCCAAGCTTGTCGCGAATTTTTTCGTATGTGATTTCGCCGTTACTGAAAGCGGCAATCTGGTCAAAAAGTGTGTATGTGTCGCGAACAGAACCGCCAGCTTCTTTTGCTATCCAGTAAAGGGCTTCGTCCTGGGCCTTTATGTTCATTTCGGCACAGGCTTCGCTTAAAAGCTGTTTTACTCGTTCTGCGGCAACAAGCCTGAAGTTATACTGCTGGCAACGGCTTTTGATTGTGGCAGGTACTTTTTGAAGTTCTGTAGTTGCAAATATGAATACCACATGCTGAGGCGGTTCTTCGATTGTTTTAAGCAATGCGTTGAAGGCAGAACCTGTGAGCATATGAACTTCATCGATTATGTAGATCTTGTAACGGCTGCTGTTTGGCGGATACATGAGTTCGTCGATAATCTGGCGAACGTTTCCTACGCTATTGTTTGAGGCACCGTCTATTTCTATTACGTCAAGACTTGAGCTGTTTGCGATTGCTTTACATGAAGGACATTGTCCGCAAGGCTTGTCTGTAGGTTCGTTAAAAGCCTGGCAGTTCAGTGCCTTTGCAAGAATGCGCGCAGTGGATGTTTTACCACAACCGCGTGGACCTGTAAAAAGGTAAGCGTGTGCAATCTGCTTTGTTTTAAGTGAATTTGAAAGGGTTTCCGCAACGAATTCCTGCCCGGCAAGTTCTTCAAAAACCTGGGGACGTCGTCTGGTAGCTGTTACTTCGTACATATCTAAAATATAGCAGAATTATAGTAAAAAGTGAAATGTTGAACGCCAACTTTCACTTTATTCGCTGATATTTTGGACGAACTTAGGATTTTCGCTGTTTTTTAGAATTACATTTTCCAAAAAATGCTGCTTTCTGGAAGGGGCTGTCCCAAAAGTAATGAGTGTAGCGCTCATTGAGATAGTCGAAATGACTGCTACATTAAATGTGGTGGTTTCGACAAGCTCAACCACCGCGTTTTCTGCTACTCCCTCGC
>JAEDGP010000103.1 GCA_016297405.1 Treponema sp. | reverse complement strand
CCACCGCAATGCATAGTTCAACCACCGCAATGCATAGTTCAACCACCGCAATGCATAGTTCAACCACCGCAATGCAAACTTATTGGACAGCCCCTTTTTTTTCGGATGATTTATTCATGCGAATGGTTGAATACCCCGATGTTTGCATCGGGGGGGGTGCGTTCATTAGAACAATCCGCTGATTACGCCGTCGTCATCAACATCAATATCCATTGCTGCCGGATGCTTTGGAAGGCCTGGCATTGTCATGATGTCGCCGGCAAGAGCAACTACAAAGCCAGCACCTGCGTAAAGCTGAACGTCACGAACAGGGAAGACAAAGCCCTTTGGAGCGCCAATAAGCTTTGGATCGTGGCTGATAGAATTCTGAGTTTTTGCAACACAGATTGGAAGATTTCCGTAACCCATTGCTTCAAAGTCCTTAAGCTTCTTAAGAGCTGTTCCCTGAAACTCTACATGATCAGCGTGATAGATTTCTGTAGCAATCTTTTCAATTTTTTTATCAAGAGCAAGTTCACTTTCGTACAAGTAGTGGAAATTTGCCTTTCCGCTGTCTGCAACTTCTGCAACAACCTTTGCAAGTTCAGTTGCACCATCGCCACCTTTACCCCAGCCTTCACACAGAACGGCAACAGAACCGTTATCAGTGCAAAGCTGCTGAAGTGTAGCAATTTCCTCGTCTGTATCTGTAATGAACTTGTTTACGGCAACAACAGCAGGAACGCCGAACTTGCCAACATTTTCAATATGAGCCTTAAGATTTTCAAAACCTTTTTTAAGAGCATCTACATTTGGAGCCGAAAGTTCAGTTTTTGCAACGCCACCATGCATCTTAAGAGCGCGGATTGTAGCAACAATCACAACTGCGCTTGGAGCAATTCCAGCAACACGGCACTTAATATCCATAAACTTTTCTGCACCAAGATCAGCGGCAAAACCAGCTTCTGTAACAACGTAGTCGCCAGTAGCAAGAGCACTAAGCGTTGCGTTCACAGAGTTACAGCCGTGTGCAATATTTGCAAAAGGACCACCGTGAACAAAAACCGGGTTCTTTTCAAGAGTCTGAACAATATTTGGGCGGATGGCATCCTTAAGCAAAGCTGCAACGGCACCAGTGCATTTAAGGTCGCCAAACTTAACGTTTTCTTTATTGTAATTTTTTCCAATTATGATAGAAGAAATGCGTTCTTTAAGTTCTGAAATTGAACGGCTAAGACAAAGAATAGCCATAATTTCTGAAGCAACTGTAATGCTAAAGTGGTCTTCGCGAGGAGTACCGTCTGTGCGGTTACCAAGACCAGAAATAACATTGCGAAGCTGACGGTCGTTCAAGTCAACACAGCGCTTCCAGGTAATAGTGCGGGGATCAATTCCAAGCTCGTTACCCTGCTGAATGTGGTTATCAACAAGAGCCGCAATCAGGTTGTTTGCAATAGAAATGGCATGCAAGTCGCCGGTAAAATGCAGGTTAATGTCTTCCATTGGAACAATCTGAGCGTATCCGCCACCACAGGCACCACCCTTTACACCAAAACAAGGTCCCAAAGAAGGTTCACGCAAAGCAATCACTGCATTCTTACCGATTTTTCGAAGACCATCCCCCAAACCAATAGAAACAGTAGATTTACCTTCGCCAGCAGGAGTTGGAGTAATGGCAGTTACAAGAATAAGCTTTCCACGCTTAGAAGCATCCTGTGCCTTTGCCTGAAATTCACGAAGCTTTTTCATTGTAAGCTTTGCTTTATATGGACCATACATTTCCAGATCTTCCGGCTTAATTCCAATCTTTGCAGCAACATCTGCAACTGGAACCATCACATTTTTCTGAGCGATTTCAATATCTGTCATTACCCTAACCTCATGAAAGAAATATTGCGCTTATTCTACCTAAATAACGGGTTGTTTTCAATTATGGCGCGAGATTTAATCGCAAGGCGCCTTCCGTGGCCCGCTAACGCTCGGTCTGCGCTCCATTACATTCCGCTACGCCTTTTGCTGCGCAAAACCACTCCAGCCTTGGCGCGGGGCCATCTGGGAATTTCTGGGTCTTTCGCAAAAAAAATATAAAATTAGCGGTTTGCTTTTTTTGCTTCTGCAGCAGCTTTTTTTGCAGCTATCTTTCGTTCTTTAGCTTCTTTTTCTGCACGCTTTTTCAGCGCTTTTTCCGCACGTTTTTTGAACTGTTCTTCAGTTTTCTGCGCAAACTCAGCATCGCCGCGATCAATAAAAACGTGACCATCAAGATGATCATTTTCATGCTGAATGATTCGTGCTAAAAGCCCGTCAGCTTCCAGAGTAAAAGGTCTACCCTTTTCGTTAAATGCCTGAACAGTAACTTTTGCCGGACGCTTAATATTTTCGTAAACACCAGGAATGCTCAAGCAACCTTCTTCATAGTCGCAAAGCTCAGCAGAAGTTGAGATTATCTGCGGATTGATAAAAACGCGGCGAACTTCATCATCAGCAATAATAACAAAAATCCGCTTGCTGATCCCAGCCTGAGGTCCGGCAAGTCCAACTCCATTTGCTTCAATCATAGTTTCAAACATTTCATCGATAAAAGCCCTAAGCTCATCGTTGATTTCTTCCATTGCAAAAGGCTCTGCAACCTGCCTTAAAATTTCTTCACCAAGTTTAGTAATTCTCATAATCAAATCCCTATAATTTTATCGAAACTGTCCCCAGGGGACGTAGTGTAAACCGCAAACATAAAAATCTCAGAACTAAAGTCTGATTCTTGCCGCAGCAGCATGAGCCGCAAGACCTTCCGCATCCCCTAAAGCGTCGGCGGCAACAGCAGACTTTTTCATTCCTTCGCTACCTTCAACAGCACGCAAAGTAGTTACAGTTTTAAGGAATACACGAACGCTAAGCCCACCTGAATAGTGAGCGGCACCGCTAGTTGGCAGTGTATGATTCAAGCCGGCAGCGTAATCGCCAAAGACCTCGGCGCTGTAGTGACCCACAAAAAGCGAGCCATAGTTGCGCACCAAAGCCGCAACCTTATCCCGGTCTGCACCATCTTCCATAGCAAGCTCCAGATGCTCAGGGGCCTTTCTGTTGGCAAAATCGGCAGCCTGCTCCAGGGAATCCACAATAATTATGCGACCAAGATTATCAATGGAAGATCGGGCAGTTTCTGCTGTAGCCAAAGACGCAAGCTGCCTTTCAATCTCATCACTAACCTTCTGAGCAAAAACGCGGTCAGTTGTAACCATAACAGGCTGGGCAACCACATCATGTTCTGCCTGAGCCAAAAGATCTGCTGCAACCCATGCAGGATTTGCAGACGAATCAGCAATAATGAAAACTTCTGTAGGACCTGCAACCATATCGATTCCAACTTTTCCGTAAACCGCCTTTTTGCAGGCTGCAACAAATTTATTTCCAGGCCCAACAATCACATCAACTTCAGGAACAGATTCAGTACCATAAGCCATTGCGGCAATAGCTTGAGAACCTCCGCATGCATAGACTTTTTTGCAACCACAAATCCATGCTGCAGCCATGATTCCTTCATCTGCATATGGTTTTCCACCAACAAATGGCTTTCCTGGAACTCCAAGCCCAGCTTTCTGTGCCGCTTCCTTGTCATCAGGATGAACACGGGGAGGTGTGCACATAACAATATCTTCAACTCCAGCAGCTGCTGCAGGAGTAACAGTCATGATTACTGTAGAAACAAGGGGAAAACGTCCTGCAGGCACATAAACCCCTGCTCTTTCCACAGGAATTGTTTTTTGTCCCGTAAACATACCTGGAGTTAATTCCATTTCAAAATCATCAAAAGATTCTTTTTGTCGGCTTGCAAATTTATAAGCCAGTTCATGTGAATAGCAAACAGCTTTATAAGTTTCAGGATGTTCCCTTTGGAGTTTTTCTGCAGCAGCCTTTAAATCACTTTCTGCAATCAAAAGAGTTTCTGGAGCGCTCACATCAAACTTCGCGCCATATTTTTTAAGCGCCACGTCCCCATTTTCAATAACATCTGCAATAACCGACTGAACAACTTCATTGGCATCGGTAAAATTGCGTCCCCTGAACCAGCCAGGTTCCACTTCATTTGCATTCAAAATCTTTATCATAATGTCTAATATTACTGTTTTTTACGATTATCTACAATAAAATACAAAAACAACAAATTCCATACTGAAAATTCGCTAAAAAGAACTCTGTAAAACTCCAGCCCGCTTCGTCCATACATTTTCCTGCATAAAAAAAGGGCTGACCCCTTTACGATTTAGGAATCAGTCCTTAAAATCAGCCTAGTTAAAGTGTCCAATAATTGGGGTGCACTTCACAAGTTCATCAACCGCTATAGTCAATGCTTTTGGAACAGCCCATTTTTTGCATATTAAAAAGAACTACTCGCCAACGGCTGCCAGCTGCTCTTCCTTTGCATAAACATTCAATGCATCAAGCATATCGTCCATATTTCCCATCATAAAAGACGGCAAGTTATGAGCACTGTAGTTAATGCGATGATCAGTTACACGATCCTGGGGATAATTATAGGTTCGAATCTTTTCAGAGCGAGCGCCAGAACCAACCATTGAAGAACGAGCAGCTGCGCGTTCAGCCTGCTTTTTACTTTCTTCCAGATCGAACAGGCGGGCACGCAATACACGGAAAGCCTTTTCCTTATTCTTGATCTGGCTCTTTTCATCCTGCTGAATAACAACAAGGCCTGTAGGTATATGTGTGAGGCGAACAGCTGAGTCTGTTGTGTTTACACACTGTCCACCAGGACCACCGGCACGCATAACATCAATGCGAACGTCCCCCGGCTTGATTTCAATTTCAGTTTCTTCAGCTTCAGGAAGAACTGCTACAGTTACTGTTGAAGTCTGCAAACGTCCCTGAGCTTCTGTTGCAGGAACACGCTGAACGCGGTGTACACCAGATTCCCATCTCAAAGTACCGTAAACAAATTTTCCGCTCATGGAAGTAACAATTTTGTTGAATCCACCAACCTCGGTTTCCTGAGCTTCCATTGTTTCGCATTTCCAGCCTTTGCGTTCAGCAAGATGGCAATACATTTCCCACATATCGCGAACAAAAAGACTTGCTTCATCGCCACCAGCAGCCGAACGAATTTCCAGAATGATGTTCTTTTCATCCAAAGGATCAGGGGGAATAAGCTTAAGCTTTATTTCTTCCTCAAGTTTTGGCTGCTTTTCTTCAAGTTCATGAAGTTCTTCACGAGCCATTTCCTTCATTTCGGCATCATCTTCTGCCGTAATCATTTCCTTCGCATCTTCAATTCCCTGAAGGACTTTTTTGTATTCTTCGTACAATGCACAAACTTCACCAAGATAACCATTTTCGCGCATTGTTTCCTTGTATTTTTTTTGATCCTTTACAAGTTCCGGATCAAGAACGTCTTTCTGCACCTGTTCATATCGTGCAGCACATTCTTCAAGTTTCTTAAGTAAATCCATATGGCTGATTTTACTATATTGAAGTCATTAATTCAATTATACGCACCCATCATTCATGAGCTTTGCGCAAGGGGCTTTCGCTTATGTGCGGATTTGTTCGCCTTTTCGCGCGGGCTTCCGTTCAGAACCGTCTTATGGTAA
>JAEDGP010000102.1 GCA_016297405.1 Treponema sp. | reverse complement strand
TTCGTATTCTTTTTCAGTAAGTTTATCCATCGCTATATCGTGGGCTTCCTGTTCACGGATATATTTCGCAATTGTAGCTTCATTCAAGCCTACTGTACTTACGTAATGTGACTTCAATGAAAGAGGTAAAAACTAGAATCGGTCCACCTTAACTGGTACGCCATCTTCCCAGTATTCGATAATTTTTCCACCTTTGGCCCAAACTTTTTCAATGATACCCATTCTCCATATTTCATAATGCCCTTCGTATTGGATGGCAGGATTATCGCCATCTGAATTAAGGCAGCCATTGGTAAAGTTGTAAATAACAGGACGACTTGTGGATTGATCAAAACCAGGCTCTCCAGAAATTGTCCCCTTTGCATCTTCAATTCTTACGATCTGTCCCTCCATCAATTTGCCGTTTTCATCAAACTGTCTGAACTGATAGTATTTGTGCAATGATTCAGAAGCCTTAAACAATGGATTTTCTTCCATTTTCTGCATAAGTTCCTGAAATTCTTCATATGTCATTTCATCCATATCTTACTGATCCTCCATAATTTCAGTTTACAAAATAAGTTGCAACGTTGCAACTTTTTTTGTAATCAGGTCCTTTTCATCAATTTTCCATCTTCCCACCATTCTTCATAATCATCTATGACATCAATTACTGCTGGACCATCTTCGCAATGCAAAATTCCATTTTTCCAATGCTCTATATGTGATCCATCGGACGATTCAATGGCAGGATGAATTTCACCGTCATCAGTTACATCATCACATAGATATCCATTTCTAATCCTTATGATGACTCCATGCCTGTTATATACGCCATTGGCAATATCGCCTTCCTTTGTTATTAAAACCAAGCCCTGATATGCTTTAAATGAGTCCATAATTATCTCCCATATTTAATCCGTATAATTCAAGGGATTTTCCCTGATTTTATTTTGAACATAAGCCAATTCTGATTCAACCATTGAAATATTTTTCTTTAATACATCACTTTTCGAATCATAAAATTTCAATATCTTGTTTACTAAACTTGCTGTCAGTTTTTTTTCTATGGATGTTTCGTCATCTGATGAATACTTTTCATATAATTCATAGATATATTCAATTTCAATTTCACTAAGGAATATTGACACATCAACATAATTGGTCATACCACCTCCTTGTCATTATTCATGCTATTGACCAATTCAATATAATCAGCATCAACATAATATTTCCCCTTCAATATTCCATTAGTTCTATATTTTTTATACTTTAGGGTTCCTATTACATTCACAGGTTTATTAACAACAAGGTAATTTTTTATAGACATTGCGGCTTCCTTCATGAAATGTACTTCAAGGAAAACTGGTTCACACTTGGAAAAAGGTTTTCCGGAATCCAGCACCTGAAAAGAAATCATTGGTACTTCATTTAGGCCATCTTTCAGTAACACAGCAGTAGCATCTTGGGATACCTTTCCGAAAATTGTAATATTAGTCATTAAAACCACCTTAATATCAATATTAAAATAAATTTACTGCCATAAAGTATAAGATTGAAAGTTATGATGTTCATTATGGCATCTGATTTCCACGCCCTTAAGTTAGGATATTTATATCTCTTAAGATAATGTAGCAGTGCAATCAATAGACTCCCTGCTATGCTTATCATGAAGATAAAAAGGAATGTATACATAGATTCAATTTTACCGACCTGAAATATAATCTTTCTAAAAAATGGGCTTCTAGATAAATGTATTCTGTTGAAAAACAATGGAAAAGTCATTTTGATTAGGAAATGAAATCCCCATCATATGAATCAAACATTTCTTCAGAAATTTCATCATCAAAAATCATTCCAGTCTGTTCAAAAGGAATGTCGTCATTTTCTCCAAGTTCATTTTTGTCAGTCGGAGCATTAGTACTTATCTTGCTACCAATGAGCCGAACTAAATGAACTGCAAGACCGATTGTGTTTATCGTCTTCCCATCTATTTCCCATCGATTTTGTTTAAGATGACCTTCAACAATTACCTGTCGTCCTTTAACAAGATAATCCGACATTTTGTCTGCATAAGTCCCAAAAATTGCAAGATTAATAAACGATGTCTTTTGCACATAGTTTCCATCTTCATCACGCATTTGTCTATTGACAGCAATAGCAAATTTTACGACAACTACATCATTCCGGATGCTCTTTTCTGCATCTCTGACAATCCGCCCCTGAATGAAAACATAATTCATATCATTCATAATTTTCTCCCTGTATCTTCTTCTTTCTCAAGATTGATACCGTATTTTATGTAAATAGACTTAAGCCTATCATTGCACTTTCTAATGTTCTCTGGGTTTAGTAGAGTTTGAATGTCCAACATGCCCGAAAAGTCATACTGCCTGTCCATTTCATTACGGAATTCAATCTGCTTTTCTCGCGGAAGCTTGTGTACTTGTTTTTCGATATTGACTTTCATCTTGTCGTTGGAATCCTCAAGGTTGAAACCACAGGAACATACGGCGTTCCCAGATGAGTGTTTTTTCCCACATATAGGGCATTCATAACTTGCTTTTACTGAATCCTTTTCATTCTGAATTTTCACCTCCAAATAATTTCGTACCGTCATCTCGTTTGCAACGATTGCAAGAAAATAACCGCAGAAGTTTTTCGGATTCTTAGTCCGCGTAATGTCAAGACAATAATTAAGGTATCCATCAAAGTCTTGAACATCCAGCGTTGATTCATTCACTAAAATTTCAATCTTTTCACAGACATCCTGTGGTAATTTGTTAATAGCTAGAATTTCTTTTAGCCTTTTATCAACATCCTCATAATGAATTTTATTAAATTTATTTGAATTTATATTGGGTCGGATTTTCCGACCTCCGTAGTCGGATTTTCCGACTTCCGTAGTCGGATTTTCCGACCTCCGATTCATTTCATCGTCAGATATGGTTGTCGGATTTTCCGACCACCGATTCATTTCATCGTCAGATTTGGTTGTCGGATTTTCCGACCACTGATTTTTTTCATTGTCAAATTGCTTGTTTGTATTTCTTACTCTTGAAGGATTTGTCCAGTAAACTGTTGTATGATTCTTGCTTATGACTTTCTTTGATATTAGTCCTGAATCTATAAGTTTTTTTAGGATTTCTATCACAGTATCCTTGGAAGCACCTGTCCATTCCATTATGTATTGAATGCTGCCACAAAAAAAACCATGATGGCCCATTGAAAATCCATGGATTAAAGCGTAGATGTTCAAAGCATTTCCTTTTAAATTCAATTCATTGCGCATAAAAGGTAGAATTGTTATGAAAGTATCGTCTTTCAGCATATTTTATTTTCCTTTTCATATTCGATCAGTATGTTTTTGATTGATTCCTGAAGTCTTATGTAATTTCCATCAGATATGTTTGGAACTATGAACGGATTCAATTTGTGAATAATTTTTGCAGTAATGTCCTCTATTGAAGTTTTTCTGCAAATATGATTAGAAACTCTATCCGTGTCCGAAACAGCTTTAAGATTCTTGTAATCTATTTCATTCATTGAATCCATCCATGCACCTCAGTATCTACTACAATCCCAAAACTAGATCTTCATTTTCTTTGGGCAATTCAACCTTGACTATTTGTGAAGGAGATAAATCTGAAAGTCTTTCATCCTCCCAGATTTCTTTTGGAGTCTTTCCCTTAATTATTTCTCCCAATACAAAATAAGCTGCTTTTGTAAAACCTTCAGAATATCCTTCCATGTATCTTTCTTTTAATCTTTGGTCATATTCATCTGTTTCCCAAGGATTCCTCTTTGATCTTTCAACCCCATCCGAATGATTGAAAACTACAGGAGCAGGATTTCCATCTGCTTCAGATTCATAAAAATCTTCAGATTCAATTTCAGAACATTCCTTTTCTTCATTTGCGGTATTTTCATCATTAGATTCCTTTTTGTTCTGAGAATCTTTATATGCCTGGTTGAGGGATTTTACTCCAGAATTCAATTCTTCCTTTATTTCATCAGAAGCATTTTTTTCAACATAGATTGCTTTGGCAACTGTACGCGGACTTACACCAAGTATTTTTGCAATATAATCCTGTTTGCGTCCACTTGAATTTCTTATGAAATCTGTATCTAGCAATTCAAGTATATTTCTATACAGTTCATTAGATTCTATGTTTCTACGGTTCATTTGAAGACTGAGGGCATATAGATACGCATCTTCCATAGTTTCAAACTCATGTTCATAACACGGCAATAAGTTTATCTGGGCTATTCTTGCAGCAGAAACACGTGTATATCCATCAATGAGATAGAAATGAACAGTATCATTATCATCCGCAGTCTTCCAAATATGTATGGGCTGGGAGTTGTCAAAACCTTCTGAAGACATTGAATTTGAAATTCTATCCAGCAGATCTCCATCAATGTTGAAAAGAGATTTGAATTTAGGATGATCTTCGATTTTATCAATTGCAATAGACTTTGAAAGTTTTACTCCACCAGAAGCAAAGGGAGTGTTGTTTGTACTTAAAGTAATATTAATTTTTTTAGCCATTAGAATACCCTCACAACTTTTGCTTCGCCTGTAAGCATGTCACAAAGATCGTTATATGCTTGTGCTAGTCTTGCATTGCCTGTAACTCTTGAATCAAGGTTGACCGGCTCCCCTGCAAAAAGCACCTTCTTTATATTCTCAGTCTGAGGCAGTTTTACCTGCAGAATGTTTTGATATTCATGCTCGAAAATATTTGCGTATTGCATTTGTGTAGACATGTTGAATTGCTCCATTGTCGGCTGCCACTGCGATGAAATCAGGAACCAACGATTGTCACTTGGATCAATTTTTTCGCCATGATCCATTGAAAGCCTCACTTGGAGAAACTTTGTTGTTGTAAGGTTAAAGGAATCCATTTGAACTGGAGTAAAGATGTAATCGGCTGCATTATAGGCAGAGATGGTATGATTGTCATATGTTGGAGCAGTGTCGATGATAATGAAATCGTAATGGTCAACAGGTAAAATATTTTTTAGTTGCTTTGTATCAATTGTTCTAATATCGCAAAGATTCAGTGATGACGGGATGATGTCAATGTTTTCAAATCTTGTATGCACTACATAATTTAGTACATTGTAATTTGATGTAAATCTTCGGTTCAGGGCCTCAAATATGTTTTTCTGTTCACAGATGCTGCTAATGTCTTTGATGCCCGATGTAAAATGGATTGTGGATGAATTATTAAGATCCAGATCAACAACAAGAACCTTAAAACCACGCTTTGCAAGACACCTCGATGTCAAAATTGTACTTGTGGATTTACCACAACCGCCTTTCATTGATGAAAATGTAATAACCATAAATTCCTCGAAAAAATCATAAGTCAAAAAAAATGCCCGCCCAAAGGTTAAATTTTTTGACTTATGTAAGATAGAAATAAAAAGGGCCACCTGCGGAACGGTTAATTTCACAGATGACCCTTTTTAGCCATTAAAAATGACTATAAAAAAAACCGTTCAACTTTTCATAGTCACTCTTATTTTCACTAAAGTTGACATGGTTTTTGAGGTAATGTTTTGAGGTAATGTTTTGAGGTAATATTGGCAGACGCGCTAGGTTCAGGTCCTAGTGAGGGCAACTTCATAGGGGTTCA
>JAEDGP010000101.1 GCA_016297405.1 Treponema sp. | reverse complement strand
TTGGGGCAGCCTCTTTTATTTTAAACCACTCAGATTATCAAAAAAAACAATCCCAACATGCTGTTCTTTTCTTCACTTTTTCCCCACTAACAAGAAAAAAAATACACCAGTTGTGCACATTTTTTCATCCTGAATCACTCATTTCCCACAAGTTATCCACATTTTTTGAAACATTTTGAAACTTCCTGTTTTCCTGTATATCCAGAATGACAAAAATCTGATTTAAATCAATTATTATTTTCTTATAATACAAAGAAATAAAAAATGAACAAATATATAGTGCAATTTTAAAATCCACTATTCAAATGTTTTTACACTAAAAAAAGTTATCCACAAATAAATCACATTTTTACACACAAAAAAAACAATCCACTGCATTAATTGTCCAAAATCAAAATCCTTTATAAAATCATTCAAACCAACGCATAATGGAGTCTTCAATGAAAAAACAAAATGAATTCAACTTTTGTCCAATATGCAGAAGCGACAATATTTCTTACCTGGATAACAGAAAATGGAAATGCGCTGAATGCGGCTACACACTTTACAACAACGTTGCCTGTGCAGTTGGAATCATTCTTTACGATGACGAAGACAACATCCTGCTGGAAGTTCGCGCAAAGCAGCCCAGAAAAGGTTTCCTGGCGTTACCAGGAGGGTTCTGCGACCAGGATGAAACTGCCGAACATGCCGTAATAAGGGAATGCCAGGAAGAAACCGGATTTACCCCAAAACAAGCAACTTATCTATGTTCGTTTCCAAATAATTACGAATACAAAGGCGTCCTGTACAAAACCTGCGATCTTTTCTTTACTGCTAAACTCGGCTCCAATGACAAAAATGAAACAGATCAAACAGCATCAATTGAAAAACTCATCAAAAGCTTACACAACCAGAAATCGGAAGTTTCATCTTTTGTAGCCTGCAAGGTCAAAAGCCAGTCAGACGTGGATTCTTTGCCATTGGCATTCGAATCTGCAAAAAAAACTTTAAGTCTTTGGCTCAAAAGCAAATCAAACCAATAAAAAAGGAGATGTTCCGGCTTTACGGCAACAAACAAACTATTATGGAAAACAAAATCATAATCGCAATTGCCAGCGGCATATTATATCTGGCTATCATCCTGTCAATTCCATTCAGAAGAAAGGCAGGATTGAAAAAAGCCGGCGAACTCATTGCCCGTCTACCAAAATCAAAAGCCGCAAATGACTATCTGATCATGACGGTATGCGCCAGTCTGATTGGACTTTGCGCCTTCAAATCCTTTGGCTTAATGATGAATCTGGTTGTAGCCGGTTGCGCTCTTATGGGAACGTTCATTTCCACAAAAGAACTTTCTTTCCTTGGGCACGAAGGGCTTTACAAAAACTGCATAATCGCAAACTCCACCGTCCTTCCTGTAAAAGAGATTGCTGCCATTCCTGAAATCCATGCTTCAGAAAGCGACAAAGAATATTTTGACAAAACTTCTCTAATAATAAAAAAACTCAATGGCAACATCCAAAGTTTTCTCTTCCATAGCCATGAAGAAAAGCTGGAATTTATCAGCAAAATCCTGGAGCTAAGGTCCGACCTGAAAAAAAAATAAAATTCCAAAAAAACATATATCTCCACTAGACAAGATTTTTCTATTCTGATATATTTGTCCAATCACGGTGTGGTACCCAAGCGGTAAGGGATCGGTCTGCAAAACCGCTATTGGTAGGTTCAACTCCTATCCACACCTCTTAAAGGATTGCTTGAAGTTTTTACAACGGGCAATCCTTTTTTTATCGGTCAACGTACCGATAAACTCTTCCAGGCTGGTCATGGCAAAGCCGCAGCCTGTTTCATATATATGGAGCTGTTCCAAAAAGCGAACAGCTCCTTTTTTTTTACGTTTTTTATTGGTATAATCTGAATCATGGAAAAAGTGGATTTGTTTATCATAGGTTCCGGAGCAGCAGGTCTTAGCGCAGCGCTCTACGGTGCCAGATCTGCACTCAGTATCCTTGTTGCCGATCAATCAAAATCAGGAGGGCAGGCACTCCAAATCTACGACCTGGAAAACTATCCGGGCCTTTTTCCAGCAGTTTCAGGAGCAGACTTTTCGCAGAACCTTGAAAAACAAGCAAAAGCTTTTGGCGCAAAAATCATCCAGCTCCAGGTAATTTCAATCGACAAAAAGAAAGACTTTTTCTATATAAAAACAGACAAAGGCGAAATACTTGCAAAAGCTGTATTACTTGCAACCGGAGCTCAGCACAAAACACTGAATATTCCAGGAGAAAAAGAACTGTACGGAGCAGGAGTTTCTTACTGTGCAGTTTGCGATGGTCCTTTCTTTTGCGGAAAGGAAGTAGTTGTAATAGGCGGCGGCGATTCTGCCTGCACCGAAGCATTATACCTTTCCTCAATTGCATCCCAAGTTACAATCATCCACCGCCGGAACACACTTCGCTGCCAAAATGTAACTGCACAACGAATAAATGCAAAGGACAACATACAGATCATGTACAACTGCGTTGCAAAAAGCATAAATGGCAGCAAAAGCGGCCCTTCTGTGGTCGATTCAATAACAATTCTAAACACACAATCGGGAAAAACCCAGAATCTGAAAACAAATGCTGTATTCATATTCGTCGGAATGGAACCTCAAAACAAACTGATTGACATTCTTCCAAAAGACAAAAGCGGCTACATAATCACAAACGAAAAGATGGAAACACCTGTTCCAGGGCTGTATTGCGCCGGTGACGTGCGATCAAAACCTCTTCGTCAAATCATAACTGCCGCTGCAGACGGAGCAATTGCTGCTCATTCCGCCTGGGAATACATACAAAACCTTGATGGAGAAAACTAATGAAAGCTTACCAGGACATCTTCAAATCACAATCCGAGTTCAAAAAAAGACTTTTTGCGGCACTATTTTTTCTCTTTCTTTTTACCGCTGCTGCATTTTCTCAGATTTCCATAGATTTACAGGAAAATTACCAGGAACAAGACAGATTTTATGACGCTTCCCAATCCCTTCCAGAAGATATAAATTTCTGGAGCAACTATCCAAACGAAACACTTGCTGCAGCAATGGTCAGCAGAATGTCCGACAGAGAATTGTACTCCCAAATCCTCATGTTTGGATGGGCCGGCGCCGAACCCGAAGACATTCTGTTCCAATGGGTAGGAAACATAGGTCTTGGAAGTGTAAAAGTTTTTGGATGGAACACTGAAAATATTAAACTTGTAGCAAAATCAATAACTGCACTGCAAAAATCTGCCGCAAGCCGCAAATTCAAGATTCCTCTTTTTGTGGCTACCGACCAGGAAGGCGGCTGGATTCGCCATGTCAAAGGCGAATGTGCAAACACACCAGGCAATATGGCAATCGGCGCTTCAGGCTATCCGGCTGACGCATGGTACAGTGCATTCTACATCAGCCGCGAAATAAAAGCCCTTGGCATCAATATGAATTTCGCCCCAACCGTAGACCTCTTCACAAACCAGGATTCCACAATCATCGGAACCAGATCATTTGGCGAAGACCCTGAAAAAGCCGGAATTCTTGGAATCGCATGGGCTTCAGGAAGCATGGCCGCAGGTGTCATTCCTACAGCAAAGCACTTTCCAGGCCACGGAGACACCAGATTCGACTCTCACATACACCGTCCGGAAATAGAAATTGATTTCGACACATTCAAGAACAGGGAACTAATTCCTTTCAAGCATCTGATTGATTTCAAGATTCCTGCCATAATGAGCGGCCATCTGTCCTTTCCAAAAATAGAACCAAGCGGATGCCCCGCTTCCCTTTCAAGCTACTTTCTGCAAGATCTGCTTCGAAAACAGTTAGGCTATCAGGGACTTATTATTACCGACGACATGACAATGAATGGCGCAACTACCTACGCAGGATCTCTGTCAAGCGCATTCCACATGGCCATCACTGCCGGAAACGACATCATTCTTTCTTCCAAAACTGCCCAGCTGGAAGACCCTCTCTGGACCGCAAACCTGGCTGCTATGAAAAAAGACTCCGCATTCAGAGCCAGAATTCAGGACGCAGCATACAGAGTCATTCTTGCCAAGCTGCAATACTTCAAAGGCAAAGATCCTGCCCCTCTATATCCAAACCCAAATACAATCGGGCAGTTCATCCCAGACAAGGATGGTCATAAATTCTTTCTTGAACAGGCATGCCGCTCCATAACCTTATTCAGCCAGAGCCAGATTCCAATCAACGCAGACAAAGCTGGAAGAGTGCTTCTGGCAGGCTCCTTTCCAAAATTCTTTGAAGAAGGAAAAAAACGATATCCAGGTGCCGGAGAATTCCGCTACAACTATGAACTTGGTCCCAATGAAACCCAATGGATGAAGGAAAACATCGTAAAAACAGCAAAGGACTATGACACCATAGTTATCTGCGTGGCAAATGAACGCTCTTCCCAAATCGCACAAACCTTAAAAGACTTGAACAAGCGGGTGATTGTCATGTCCATCATGACCCCAACCCACGCATTCAAGCTTTCCTGGGCTTCTGACATTCTCATTGGATACAGCTATTCAAACTACACTTTTGAAGCCATGTTTGCGGCCATGAATGGCGAAATTTCCATAAAAGGCCTGCTCCCATTTACAGAACAGCAGTAGAACCTTTTTCAGGAAATTTGCTATAATCCATCCCATCATGAGTTACCGTTGTCCTGACTGCTTTAGACCAGAATCAAATTGCCTTTGTGCATACACAAAACAAATCGATTCTGGCATAAAATTCGTTTTTCTCATGCATCCAAAAGAAGCAAAACGGCAACGAACAGGAACCGGTCGCCTGAGCCGCATTACCCTAAAAGATTCCGAAATCATAATGGGCATCGATTTCACAAACGACAAGCGTCTCAACACGCTGCTAAACGATCCGCAATATTACCCCGTTCTGCTTTATCCTGGGGAAGATGCCTGGAACGCAAAGAAAGAAGGATTCCCCAAGGCTATAGGCAACAAAAAAATACTTGCCATCATCATAGATGCTACCTGGTTCTGTTCAAGAAAGATCATCGAAAAAACACCCGGACTGCTGGAACTTCCAAAACTCAGTTTCTATGGCGAGTATCGATCAATATTCACCTTCAAAAGAGAACCCAAACCAGAATGCGTTTCCACGATAGAAACATGCTATTATCTTATTAAAGAACTTCAGACATTTAACCTTGCAAACAAAGAATGCGACCCTTCCCCATTGATGAACGTCTTTCAGAAAATGATAATCGATCAATTAACTGCAGAAAACGAACGCATACTTGGAATTCGCCCGGATCTCCACCCAAAAAACCAGAGATATCAGACCATCAGGGAACTCCCCGATTTTCATCCCGTAAAGCTCAGATAATAATAAGTTCCAGCAAATATTTTCCCACTCATTGCTTATTGAACAACTTCTTGTATTACTGTAATATTACAAAACTAATCTTGTAATTTTTTTTAAAGAGGTATTAATATGGCTTGGGATATTTCAAAAGTAAGAAATATCGGTATCAGTGCTCACATTGACTCAGGTAAAACAACAACTTCAGAACGTATCTTGTTCTACTGTAACAAGATTCACGCTATCCACGAAGTTCGTGGTAAAGATGGTGTTGGTGCTGTTATGGACAACATGGAATTGGAACGTGAACGTGGTATCACAATCCAGTCAGCAGCTACACAGGTTCAGTGGAA
>JAEDGP010000100.1 GCA_016297405.1 Treponema sp. | reverse complement strand
ACTCCCTCGCTCCAACCGTGGTGGTTTCGATAAACTCAACCACCGTAATGCAAACTTATTGGACAGCCTCTTTTTAAAATGCAGTTTTTACCAGCCGCCTGAAGCGCCGCCGCCGCCAAAGCCGCCACCGCCACCGCTAAAGCCGCCGCCTCCAAATCCGCCGCTTCCGCCAAAGTGGTCTGGCCCTCTAAAGATGCGGTCGGAAGTTCCGCGGTGGCTTGAGCGGTATGCACTTGAAAATATGATCCATGGCAAAAAATGGTTCTTTTTGCCGCTGGCCAGACAGGAGCAGAATACGAACCACAGAAACATTATGACAATGCCTTTTAGGGCATTTGAAACGCCATCAGAGCTGCGTTTTTCCATTTTTTTTGAAATTAATTCAGCGTTGTCGCTGGCAATTCCGCCCATTGTCTGTGCAGCTTCAACAAGGCCATCGGAATATTTTCCCATCATGAATTGCGGTTTGAGTATGTTTCTGATTATGATGCCGCATTTTGTTGCGGTCAGCTTTTCTTCCAGTCCATATCCAACTTCAATGCGGATTTTCTTTTCTTTGAATGCCACAAAGAGCAGCGCGCCGTTGTCCTTGTCTTTTTGTCCAAGCTTCCATTCTTCGCAGACTCGTATTGTAAAATCTTCAAGATTTTCGTCTTCCAAAGACGGAACTGTCAGAACTGCAATTTGAATTGAAGTGGTGGTTTCCAAATCTTCAAGGTATTTTTCTACAGCTGCCTTGTCGTTAAGACTCATTAAACCGGCGTGGTCATTTACTCTGCCTTGCAGTTTTGGAACCTTTAGGGCAAAAATACTTGCGGTTACCATGAAGAGAAAAATTGCTGTAAAAAACTTTTTATTCATTGCTTCCTCCAAGAATTACAAGTCCATCTGGTAATTCATTTGGGTTTTCTTCATGGGGCGGAAAATTTTCGGCCAGAAGATCACCGCATTTTTGAACAGCCTGAATGAAACCTTCGGTAACATTGTTTTCCTTTAGATTTGAAGCCAAATCGTCGGCTATAAGATTCCATAAATCCTGTGGCACTTTTGCAGAAATTCCTGAATCGGCAATGATTCTTACCTGATGTTCAAGATACGAAACAAAAATCAAAATGCCGGTGTGTTCTTTTGTTTCGTAAACCCCCGATTGTGCAAAATGCTGAAAAGCTCTGGCTGTTACGAATTTGTGCTGCACCTGTTTTGGGATTATGAAGCGGTCTATGGCAGGAATGTTTGAAATCCAAAATCCAACTAAAAGAACAAGAATCATGATGATTCCAAAAAAAGCTGGCACATACCAGTCTTGATTATCCCAGGAAAGTGACTGGCAAAATCTTGTGATTTTGGATGCGTTAAAGAGCATGATGATGAAAGTGACGGAGGAAAGGTAGGTTGATGCAATAAGTTCCCAAAATGAATAATCATTGCTTTCAGGAGTGATTGCCAAAGCGATTTCTCCTGTGGATCGTAATTCCTGTTTTGCTACTTCTTCTTTTATCAATCTGAAACTTTCGTCATTCAGCTTGATTTTCTTGATCATGCTTTTTGTGTTCATCTAAAACCTTCTATATATAAAGATTGATGTAATGTCTAGAATTCTACTTTTGGTGCAGATTGGGCTTCTTCGGCTGCTTTAAAATAAGCCTTTGGTCTGAATCCGCTCATGTTTGCAATGAAGTTTCCTGGGAAAAGCTGAATCTGTGTGTTGTATGTTTTTGCAGTTTCGTTGTATCTGCGGCGTTCAATTTTGATGTTGTTTTCGATAGCTGCAAGTTCATCCTGCAAAGCAAGAAAGTTCTGATTTGTCTGAAGTGAAGGGTAGTTTTCGCTTACAGAAAGAAGTCGCTGCAATGCCCCTCCCAGAGAATCCTGTGCTTTCTGGAATCTTGCCAGTTTTTCTTCATCTTCCAGATCTTCTGCGCTAAGCTGAATTACACCACCAGCTTTTGATCTGGCTTCGGCAACTTCGGTAAATACTTTTTCTTCATGTCCGGCAGCGCCTTTTACTGTATTCACAAGATTTGGAATCAGGTCATAACGGGTCTGATAAACGTTTTCTACCTGAGCCCACTTGCTGTCTACATCTTCTCTAAGCGAAACGAATTTGTTGTATTTTCCTGCGGTGCAGGAATAAAGCATTCCAAATACTACCAGAATGATAATCAATGGAATTCCGACTTTTTTTAATGTTTTTGCTGTCTTTTCTGTCATTTTTTTTCTCCTGTATAATTGTGAGTTTATATCTATAAAATAATATCCATATAACTTTTGGGCAAGTAAGAAATTAAGTGTATATAAAATATCTTCAATATCAGTAATTTCCAATGGGAAAATAATTGAAAAATAGTTGATTATTCGATAGTATTGAAATGATATACTATAGGAGCTGACAATGGCTAATAATGAAGAAAAATATGACTTTACCGTTTCTACTTTGGGACCTTGTAAAGTAAAATCCCCAATTGAATTGTCAACCGTTGTAGGAGACTGCAGCGCAAATTATGTTCGCGACGATTCATTTGTACGAAATAAAGTCAATGTTTATGATGTTTCAAAGGTTGATGCACAGGATTCTTCAAATCTTATGCAGAAAGCCGGACCAAGAGAATATATTTATTTCGATCCAAAAGATGTAAAAGCTGGAATCTGTACTTGTGGTGGACTTTGCCCTGGTTTGAATGATGTTATTCGTGCTGTTGTTCGCTGTTTGTGGAACCGTTATGGTGTTCGCAATATCCGCGGCTTCCAGTTTGGTTATCACGGATTCTTCCCTGAAGAAGGATACGAAACAGTTGAACTTACACCTGCAAAGGTAGATGAGATCCACAAAATCGGCGGTTCTTTTATTGGAACAAGCCGCGGCGGTGGTCAGCGCGTTACAGAAATCGTTGATACAATCGAAAAGATGGGAATCAACATGATGTTCATCATCGGTGGTGATGGAACTCAGCGTGGTTCTTTGGATATTTCTATGGAAGTAGAAAAGCGCGGTCTTAAGTGTGCTGTAGTTGGTATTCCAAAAACTGTAGATAATGACCTTCAGTTCATTGACCGTTCATTTGGTTTTGAAACTGCTGTTCAGAGAGCAAAGGAATCTGTTGCCGCTGTTCACATGGAAGCTGTTTCCCAGATCAACGGTATTGGTCTGGTAAAGCTTATGGGTCGCGAATCTGGATTTATTGCAACAGCAGCAGCTCTTGCAAGCCATGAAGCAAACTTCTGTCTTATTCCTGAAGTTCCATTTGATCTGGAAGGTCCAAATGGTCTTCTTGCACATCTTGAAGACCGTCTTCGTGAACATCATCATGCTGTAATTATTGTTGCAGAAGGTGCTGGTCAGGAGCTTATGGAAAAAACAAATCAGACTGATGCTTCTGGTAACATTCGTCTTGCTGATATTGGCGTGTTCCTTCGTGATGAAATTAAAAAGTATTTCAAGGGCAAAAATTTCCCAATTGAATTGAAGTATATCGATCCTAGCTACCAGATTCGTGCTTCTGTTACAACTGCTTCTGATTCTATCTATTGTGAACGTCTTGGAAACAATGCCGTTCATGCTGCTATGGCTGGTAAAACAAAGATTGTAATTGGTCTTGTTCATGACAAGTTCGTTCACATTCCAATCGCTGCTGCTACAGCACATCGCAATGCAGTTGATCCAGAAGGAGCTTTGTGGCGTGATACACTTGATGCAACAGGTCAGCCAATTCTTATGGTAAACGATGTTGCGGTTGCAAAAGCAAGAATGCAGCAGATGCTGGCTGAAGCAAAAATGAAGCCAAGCGAAAAAGTAAAGAAATAATTTTTTTTGAAATAAAGTCAGAAAAAGGCTGTTTGTAAAGTTTAACCTGCGGAGATTGATTTAGTCTAAGACACTATGTTTTGAATGATGCTCTTTCCTATAAGTTCAATTTTCGGTTTGTGGGAAAACTTGCAGACAGCCATTTTTTTATTTGTGAGGTTCTTATGTTGTTTAAAAGAAGAGTTCGTGGAGTGGTTTTTGTTGCTTTTGCAGCCTTGATGTTATCCCTTACCGCCTGTGGAATGGGCGGAAAATTGAAAGGGTTCGAACCTTATGAAGGAAATGCCAGGGAGTGTGCAAATCTTCGGATTTTTCAGATTATGGTTTCATGCTTTCAGGATGGAGATCATAACATTGGTTATTCAAAAGCCTGGGGACCAAATGATGCTTTGACATGCGGAGATCTGCAGGGCATCATTAATTCTTTGGATTATATTGAAAGTCTTAATTGCAATGCCATCTGGATGACACCAATCTTTGATTCTTCTTCTGGAAATAGCGGTGATGAAAAATTGGATTCTACCGGATATTATGCATATGACTTTTTTAACATTGACCCAAAATTCGGCACAAAAGAAAAGTTTCAGGAGCTTGTAACAAAATGTCATGAAAAAGGAATCTATGTGATTCTTGATGGTGTTTTTGGTCATTGGAATGCAAAAGGTGTAAAAAAGTCGCCAAACGGAAACCTGCCAGTTCGTAGTCACGGGCAGTCTGCTGGATGTGATTATCCACAAAGCCTTGAGTTCTTTAAGGAAGTTGCAACCTATTGGATAAAAGAATATAAAATTGACGGCTGGCGTCTTGATCAGTGTTATCAGGCTGGAGCTTCTGGGAATGGAACTTATACAGGTGGCCACAATTACTGGAAGGAAATCCGTGCAGCCGTAAAATCTGTTTGTGCTGAAAATGCTGCTGCCGGCGAAGAATGGGGCACATTGGGCTACATGGTTGGCGAAGACTGGCAGGGAAGTGCGTCTACAATTCAGGTACAGGTTGTAGAAGGGCATGGACTTAATTCCTGCTTTGATTTTCCTTCCAGATACAAAATCGTAAATTCCATTGCTCGCGAGGAATGGAATTCGTATACTTTGGATTTTGCCGAATCTGTGAATAACATCTATTCTGATTACCTTTTGAAAGGTTATGAACATTCCGATAGCTACCTGCCAAATCTCTTTATAACGAATCATGATGTGGTTCGCTTTGGTGATCTTTTGACATGGAAACATGGAAATAATAATTTTGTGGAACGAACAAAAGTTGGTCTTGCCATCCTTGCAGGTTACACAGGTCCAATCACTTTGTATTACGGTGATGAATGGGGTGCAACAACAGGAATTTCTGCTCCTGGTGAAAACTTTAAGTTCTTCAGTAATGGTGCTGCAATGGATAATAGTTCTCGTTCTACAGGAAAAATAACAGGTTTTTCATCAACAGAAAAAGAGCTTGTGGATTTTACTTCAAAGCTTATGAAGGTAAGAAGCGAGCATGAAGCTTTGTGGAATGGTTATACTACAAAACTTGTGATGAAAGGTGATTTCTTTGCCTGTAAAAAGACAGACAAATCTGGAGATGATGTAGTCTATGTGCTTTTGAATTATTCTGCAACTGAAAAAAAGTTTGATGTTGGTAAAGCTGGCGTAGATCTTTTGACTGATGAAGCTACTGAATCAAAGGTGACAGTGCCAGCTTTTGGTACAATGTTTATCCAGCCAGATAAATAAAAAGAAAGCGCAGATGAAAGTGTTTGTCTGCGCCATTAATACAGGGATGATGCCCCCAAAAAAAACAAGAGGCTGTCCAATAAGTTTGCATTACGGTGGTTGAGTTTATCGAAACCACCACATTTAGTGTAGCAGTCATTTCGACTGGTGGTTCCTGAGCCTGTCGAAGGGCTCAATGAGCGCTACACTCATTACTTATTG
>JAEDGP010000032.1 GCA_016297405.1 Treponema sp. | reverse complement strand
ATGCATTCAACATTTCAAGTCTTTTGGCACAAACCTTATAACAAAAAAACGGCTGGATTTTACAATCCAGCCGTTTTTTTTATTTACGCATCAAAATGCAGACGCGTTCACTTCTGTTTTTGCCACAAAGCTATCTGTTCCTGCAAACATATCGATTTTGGAAATCTTTTCCCGCCAATACTCAGCTTCAGTTTTTGTTGTATATGGTCCTACACGTACCCTGTAGAACACTTCATTTTTGTCATTTGTGATTGTAAACACATCTGCAGAAATTCTATTTTTATCCAAAACTTCCCGAGCTGCATCCGCACTTTTTCGACTTTTGAACGAAGAAACTTGAACCCAGAACTGAGTTTTAATAACTGTAGATGAAACTTTAGGTGTCTGATATCCGGTAGTTTTTACCGCAACTGTTGACTTTGAGGAAGAAGCGGCAGATGTGTTTACTACTGATGATTTTGAAGCACTTTTGGCTACTGCAGAAACAGGTTTTGTTACTTCTGCTTTCTTAACAGCTTCCTTTGCAGTTCCAGAAACAGGACGAACGCTTGAATCTGATGTTTTTGACGCAGATGCAGAAATCAAATCGATTGTTGTCGCTGATGGTGCAGAAGTATTTTTTGAATAAAGATTTGTATTTTCCGAATAAACAGTAAGATTATCAATTTTTACGTTTGTTGCAAGAGCTGATTCATCAGGAGCAGAAATTTGATTGTAATCAGAAACATTATCATCCTTAAGATCTTCTCCATGATCCATTCCGTTTGAATATACGGGAACCGAAGAAGACTGTGGTTCAAGAGAAAACCATCCGTTGGATGATCTTGCCGATGTACTGGCCAAAGTGGTTGTAGCACTTGCAGCAGGTTTATAAATGATCATTGCGGCACCCAAAACAAAAAGCAGGAAAACTCCTACAGCGGCAATAATCCATAAAGTTCTTTTCTGTTCCATAATTACATCCCTATTTTCCGGCATAGACCGGTCTTATACCCTAAATATCGGCCTTCTGAAAATTTTGTTTAGAAAAAAATTATTTTACTTTCATTTTTTGATTTTTTTCTGCGAATTAATAGATGATGATAAAAACAGTCTTTCTTTTGAACTTGATTCTGGTTTTTCTATGCCAAAGTCCACTACTTTATGCAAAATCCGGGCAAAAAAAGAACATAATAAAACCCATAAAACGAATTACTTTAGGAGCAAATCAAAATTTTACAAAAAAGGGTGATTCCCTTTCCGTAGACTCAAATCAAAAGATCAAGGCAGAAGGAAGCTTTTATACATGCGTTTTGCAGAACAAAGATACAGACAAAGCCTGGGGCATTTCCTTATATGCTTTGGATTTTGGGATTCCCCTTACATTAAAATTGGGAAACCTTTCTGTCTCAGGAAGCATATCAAAACTTAAGAATCCTCAATTCAGCTCCACCATATCAGCTTTTGGAGCAAAAACCGTTGGCGCCTCAACAATATTTTCTTCATTACCTTCTGCCGCTTCTTCAAAAAAACAGCAATGGCTCTTTGGCACACTTTTTATGTCTCCATCAATTCCAAAAAGCCCTTTAACCCTTTCACTTTGCGGTTTTTTTAACACAGACAAAAGCAAAGGATTGAGTGTTCTGGCAAACTACCATATGGGGATTAGAAAAAACCTGGCCTTTTCTTCCACCATTTTCTCAACCCAAACTTTTCATGATGACAACGACTGGTACGCCCTTTTTCCTTATTTTACGCCAAAACAAATGCTTTTCCAAAACTATCAGGTAAGTTTTCTAAGTCCGGTCATCAGCACAAAAATCAACTTCAATATATTCCAAAATCCAATTTTCATGGAAAAATTTGCTTTTACCTGCGGCCTGGAAACAACATTACTCTTATCTCCTTTTCTTTTAAACCTGGGCGCCTTTGGCACAAACTCGAACAGCATCTGGACGGCCATGAACAGCCAGCTAAAAACTTTTGGCCAGATAAAAATCAACCCTCAATATACTACTTTTCTTTGCAATAACAACATCCGGCTTAAAGTCGGACTTTGTTTCCTGGCAGAAGAAAAACTTTGGGATAAAAATGAAATTGATGACGACACAGAACAAAGTGAGTCTAATGAATCCCAGCAAAACCTTTTGCCATCCACTGCTCAAATTTTGGGGGACACTTTGGCTTCAGCTAAAATTCAAGCGGGATTAGAACTGGCCACAAAAGAATTCTTTTTTTCAACAAGCGCCCAGGCTGCAGGACTTGCATTGGGAAAGAGATTCCAAGATATTTATAAAAAGCACACAAAATTATCAAAAGAAAAAATTCTACGGAATGGGAAATATCAGATACAACTGAAATGCGGGTGGAAAAATAACAGCAAACCAGTCTTTGCCGCAAGCTACAGTTTTGAAAGGCAGAAGGGTCCTGATTCAGGTCTTCTAAAGCAAAGCATTCAATGGAATCCATTTGCCAAAAAGAATCTATGTGCAAAAATCAGTTCAGAACTTACACTAAAAGATGCAGCACTAGAAAAAACACTGCTTCAAAGCTCACTGAAACTTGTTTTTAACCTTCCATATCTTCGACTTGAATCCAAAATAGGTTTTTCGTTAAAAATGTAACTTATTGCGGCAAAATCATTTTTCCCACCAGGGGTCAGATTCAAATTCCATTCTAACCCCTGTAACAGGATGAACAAAGCACAAGTAACTGGAATGAAGCATCAGCGGACCTTGGGCACCTTCGCAATACAAACTGTCCCCAACAATGGGAAGCCCAAAACCAAATTTGCTGGCACTGGCCAGCCTAAGCTGATGAGTCCGGCCGGTTATAGGAATAAACTCAACAGGTGTGCACATCTTTTTTTTGCCACAAATCATTTTGCAAACATTCGTTCCACTGATCTTCCATTTGGTCACAGCTTTTTTTCCGTAGCAAGTATCCCAAATTTGCTTTGGCCGATTGGTCAAATCCACCCTAAAATAAAGCTCCATTTCACCGCTTTTTCCATCATCAAAAATCTTACACCATGGCTTCTGACATTCCTTTGGTTCTGGAAACCGGTAATTCTTTACACAAGCAGCTTCTTTATCTGAAAGTGGAGTCGGATTTTCAGAAGCGGGATCAAAATCCGCAAAACCAATTCCATTAGGTGCACTTCTGCCTGTTGCGTCGTTCAAATCCCCATCCAAAAGAGCTTTGTATTTTTTCTGCACAAATTTATTTTCAAACTGAGCGCAAAGACCATCATGAGCTTCTTTTGTAAACGCAAGAACAAGCAGGCCGGAAGTTTCCATATCCAGTCGATGAACAGAGGGTTGTTCGATGCAGTTTGGAAAAAGCCGCTTAATTCTAGAAACAACGCAATCCTGCTTATCTTCCGTTCGACCAGGAACTGAAAGGAGCCCGCCTGGTTTTTCCACAACCACAATATCCTTGTCCCGATAGATTATTTTTATGCCAAGCATTGCTGGCAATATTAAGGCACAACGTTCATCACAAGGCCCATAGGACTTTCCGCTTATCTTGCTTTTGGCTGACTGCCCAAAAAAAACTTCAGCCATGCTCAAAACTACAAAATGATTGCCAAATGCATAATGAAGCAGCTTTGGAGCGCAACAATCGCCAGTTCCTGTTGGTGGCAGACGTCCATAGCTTTCGCATATTTCCATCAATGAACGAACTTTTCCATCAGCACAATTAAATGAATACAAACCGTAAACAGCCTGCAGGCTTTCATTGCACAATCCAAGCCGTTTTTCGCAAAGTCTTTTTTCCTCATCCCCTTGATCAAAAAAACTTCCGTCAGACCGTCGGCGACTTTCTTTCAAAGACTTTATTCTGTCAGTCAATTCATGAATTATTCCATCATTTTTTGAAAGGGCCTGATTCACCTGCTGTGGCAAAACAACAGGAGGCACAAAGACTTCAATCAGTTCCTTTTTCAAAAAATCATTGCCACAGCCCTCTGTAATCCAGTCAAAACCCAATCCAGCTTCAGCCAGTTCACTTTCTATTTTAGTGCGCTGTTCAGAGCAGCGTACAAATTCCTTCGAAATACCGCTGACAGCCTTTAAAACAAAAAGACGGCCACTATCATCCTGGCACACTGCTGCACCAATCATAACGCCGTGGTCGCCTCGTTCTGCGCTAACCGCAGAGATCTGCCTTAATTCCAGAGAACCGCCATTCAATTCTTGAATCATATTGTGACAAACCTTCAAAGCCTGTTCTTCTGGAAAAGGAGCAAACATATATTAAAGTCCGCGAACTTCTACTGAACCGTCAGCTTTTGCAATGAACGCTGCCGGCTTATTTTTTGTGAAAAAACCAACTTCCACTACACCTGTAATATCGTTGATAACATCTTCCATTTTTACAGGATCAACAGGCTGTTCCCAAAGACAATCCACAATCTGGTTCCCATTATCAGTAATTACAGGGCCACACTTGCGAACACCTTCGCGAATCACAACCTTTGCACCAAGCTTTTCAAGAGCTTTCTTTACAGGAACATAAGCTTCAGCGATTATTTCAACAGGAAGTGGAAATTTTGTACCAAGAGTATCAACTGCTTTAGAAGAATCAGCTACAACAACAAATTTCTTTGCATTATAAGCAACGATTTTTTCCCTTAAAAGGGCAGCTCCACCACCTTTGATGCAGTTGCAATCAAGATCAAGCTCATCGGCACCGTCAATTGCAAGATCAAGTTCACCATCAATAGCACGATCCTTAAAAGAAAAAACTGGAATACCCCAATCAATACAAGCATTTTCTGTCTGAAAACTTGTTGGAACAGCCTTCACATCTTTCAACGTGCCGTCAGCAATATATTCGCTAAGACGCTTTACTGCCGGCAAAGCTGTAGAACCAGTTCCAAGTCCAATCTTCATGCCACTAAAAATCAGCCCTTTTGAAACAAGGGTTTCTACAGCTGATCTTGCAGCAAGCACCTTCTGCTCACTCTGAGTCAGTTCCTTCATAGTCTACTCCTGTAAAGTATTTGAATTGTCTATAACCTTGATATTTCAACATCGGAAAACCGTTGCAAACCTTACAACCAGCAAGCTTCGCCATAGCCATAACCGGTGTAATTTCCGGATCATATACTATATCCATAAGATATTCAGTTCCCTTAAAATGATAGAACCAGATTGGATTGTTTTCCTTTGACGACTTTTCCTCGCTATTCATGCCAACCTTTGTCGTCTGAATAATAATGTCAGCATATTTGTCCAACTTGGAAACAGACTCTTCGCCAAGAGGAGCATAGTCAAATCCAAACTTTTCTGCCAAAGCCTTTGCCGTCGAAACAGTGCGATTAAAGATACAAGCTTTACCGCCCATTTCCTTAATAGCATAAGCAACAGCATGACTTGCCCCCCCTGCACCAATAATAGCAACCTTCCTGTGGCGAAGTTTTTTATCGCCAATGAATTCGCTTAAAGCGCGCATAAAACCCGAAGCATCCGTATTATGGCCATACCAGCCTTCTTCGCATTTTACAACCGTATTGCAGGCACCTATTTCAGCCACTTCTTCATCGATTCCATCCAAAAGCCCCATCACATCAGCCTTGAATGGAACAGTAACAGCCATTCCTTCAATTCCAACCTGCTGGGCAAATTCAATGGACTCAGCCATTGAAGTAGAACACAGCGGAATGAAAACCCTGTTCATATTGTTTGCACGATATCCGGCATTATGAATCAGGGGACTTGAGGTGACCTTAAGCGGAAAACCTGTTACCGCACAAATTTTAGTCGTATCGGAAAGATTCTTAAAGTTATACAAATCCGTCAGGGTAAGCGGATCTATATGACCTATTCCTCCCATATTGCCAAGACATTCCTTTGGCGACACATAAGTCAAATATGAATTCAGCTTATAGGAAAGTATTCTTGAAGGAACACCCAGATCACCCATAGCACATACAATAAAATCCATATCCTTGATGCATTCACATTCGCGAAAAAGATTAGTAACATCGCTCAAAGTCTTTGGCATGAATGCAATCTTTGGGATTTCATAGTTGGATTTCTTCATCTGTATGAATCGTTCCCTGAATCCCTGAACAGGTCCATCAAAGCAATGATAACTACGAATGATTTTTACACCAAAAGCAAGAGCTGCATCCTGAAGACTTGGAATACAAAAATCATCTTCAAAATCTACATACGCAAAGTTTTTATCTGGATTTGGATCCGCAAAAGCCAAAGCTCTTGCAAAAAGCGCAGTTCTGGAATATTCGCTGGAATTGAAAAGTCCACCATCATTAACCCTGCGGATAGTAAGAATACACGGAACGTTAATCATCGAAGGAAATTTTCGCACTTCAAGCTGCTCATCTTCATTCAAATGATCCACACGCAACTCAACAACATCGATGCAGTAAGCGTATTTTTTTACCAGCTCAACATCCTCTTTCAAAGTTTTTCCAGTAAGCGTAAGACAAATCAATGGGCCGGCCATATTTCCTCCAAAGTAAAAAAAGCCCCGCAAGTGCCACAACTTACGGGGCGTCAGCAAAAATCAGTTTATAGTTTCAGAACGAACAGGCTTACCTGCAACATAAAGTGTAAGAATTGTATCCTTTGGCACAGCATAAGGAATAGTTACACTGCGACCTGTATGGCTGAATCTTGCAAGCACAGTTCTGGTGCCGTCAGTTTCGGCTTCAAAAACCATTGGCTGCGGAGCCGGGAATCGGGCAAGAGTCGCTTCAAAAATACCATATCTTCTGTTGTCAGTTTCCTTTCCATTTTTAATATTTGAACTTGGTAAAGCCACATCAACCTTAACTCTGGTATAAGCTGGAACAAACCATTCTTCAAACTTAGTCTGAGAAACACCAGTACCAGGTTTTTCCTTATCAGTTGCAATATGACCGGTAAAGTCATAAACAACAAGGCACTTATCCAGCATGCCCAGCATGTAATCAACAGATTTTCCAACAAAGTTTACAGGATGAACAGAATCCCCTTCAGGTCCTTTGCTTACAATCAGATTAAGTTCCACAGATTCAGAAATCAAAGTACCAGGCTTTGGATACTGCTCAAGAATTGTACCAAAAGGCTTATCGCTCACTTTATACGAAGGCTGCCCAACAGTAATTGGAGCAATGGCATGCTTTGCAAAACGAGCATAAAATTCATTTCTTACATCATCAATATTTTTTCCAACATAATCGTCAATCTGATCAGGCCCAGAAATACGTCCAACAACCAGAGAAACCCGGCTATAACCGTTTACGATGGAACCGTACTTTGGACTTTGTTCAAGAATAATACCATCCAAAGCAGGATCAGTTACATCCCTTGTAGCAAGAGTTGGATAAAGCTCTTTTTCACCCATTTCAATAATTGCATTTGCAAGTTTTTTTCCGCAAACCTGAGGTACCATTACCTGCTCAGGACCTTTTACATTCAAAAAGAAAACAACTGCACAAACAAAAATCATTACCAGAAAAGCAGCTACAACAGTAATACCTAATGTTTTACCGTTTCCCTGCATCTTTTCAAAATAACTGTGAACATCACCACGAGAAAAACGAACTTTTTTAATTTTATCAACAATACTCTGAACTTTCTTATTCATAACGATAGAATACCATTTTCCACAATGTTTATCAATTTGCAAAAACCTTTCACACCATTAAATTCCATCAGGGCGTTCCGGCACCAGGCAAAGCCTGCTGCCGTCCCGTGCTTCAAGGTTCCGCTGTCTTACGCAGCTCCATTCCTCCGCTGCGCTCCGGAACGCGCAAAGCGCGCCTTTACGCCCGGTAACGCAGTTCCCAAACCCTAGGGGTTTATGGCAAAAATGCACCTTTATTTCGCAGATAATCTACGAAAGCACACTCCCCACAAAATTTCTGGCACCATTCATAAAATCCTTGTACTTCATTGCATTTTTGCCTTGCCGCTGAAGTTCTGTGATGCACACAAAGCCCTGGCCGCATTTTACAAAAATCCCCCGGGACTTTTCAAAATGACATACAGTTCCTGGAACTGCCCCGGAAAATGCCGAAAGAGCGGCCAGGGCGTTGCCGGCGCCGTTATAAATATTTTCGTTAGCCTTAAAAATGGCCTCACCAATTTCGTTGCAGCCATAACCGCAAAGGATTTTCAAAACGGCGCCGGAAGAAGCGCCAGAACCTGAATTATTCGCTCCAGCAGCGGCATTACCAGCGCCAAGACCTTCTGTTGTCCATGCGCCAGGATCACCAGCATAACCACGAATCATGCAGTCGATTTCCTTTGCTGAACAGTTCCAATCGATTCTTGCCATTTCCTTAGTAATCATGCCAGTATAGCTTGCTTCTCCAGATTGAACACAGCCTTCAGCTACAGCATTATTTTTAGAAGTATCATTCAAAATACCGCATATCAAATCAGCGCCCTTTTCCGCTGCATCATTCAAAAGACCTGCAGCATTTTCTGTTCCGTCCAGGCAAACTTCTACTTGAGCCAAAATGTTACCTTCATCCATTTTTGCGCTTACCTTCTGAACGCTGAATGCAGTTTTTTCAAGTCCTTCAAGAATAGCTGCATTAACTGGCGTACATCCCCTGAACTGGGGCAAAGCCGACGGATGCAGATTTATTCCGCCAAACCTGAAAAGCTCCATAAATTTTGGTCCAAAAATGTGACCATAGGCAAAACATACAAGCATATCCGGCTGCAGAGCAGCTACCGCATCCCTGGCTGAACCATCAAGTTTTTCCGGCTCAAGAACCGGAATCCCAGCCTTTCTTGCAGCAAGGCCCACGGCAGTAGGCACAAGTTCTTTATGACGCCCTTTTGCTGAAGGCGGATTTGTGAGCACACCTGCAATCTCAAAGCCATTTTCCATAGCTTTTTCATTCAAAATTTCAAAAGTTTTCGCAGCCGCATCAGGGCTTCCCGCATACAATACCTTAATCATCAAAAACCTCAAAAAGCCGATTTTCTATTTTTCTACATTATACAAGATTCTTTGCGATTTTTCCTTACCTTGAGTATAATTAGAATCTAAACGAAAAAAAATTTCGCAATTTTTCAGGAGAACAAAATGGGATTTTTTAAAAAAGAAAAGGAACCACAAAAAACATATCCAAAATTTTCGGAAGACGAAAAATTTGTGGGTAAAATACTAAAACACCGCACTGACTGCCAGACCGCCATGATTATCAGCGCATTCAAAAAAGTAGCTCATGGCCCAACATATTTCGTATTTTGCACAATCAACGGAATTGTAGCACTGACAGAGGATGAAATCGATCAGGAATGGGATATTGCCGACGACACTCCTGCATCCCCTCTTGCATAATTTTTAAGGCGCAAACCTGGCTTTGATTTTTTCGGGGCTTTTGCGCTTTATTTTGCAATTTTCAAGTTTGATTGCCTATTGAAATGATAAAACACTGCCGTTCAGCACAGCTTTTTGCAGAACTCCATTTTCATAAACAAGCTTAAGGGAAAAAAATGGCACTTTTTTATCTAAAAGATCCAGAAAAATCTCATCGCCTTTCCAATGGGGCAAATCATTCATGCGGCTTTTTTCTACCCATTCAAGTTCCCCTTCATCGCAATCAATCAGATTTCCCCTGAAACAATCGCTCCAGAAAACATGCATGAATTCTGTAAAATTATTGTCGCTGACAAACGTTACAATTCCCCTGTACTCAAGTTTTTCCAGTTCCAAACCGGTTTCTTCCCTGACTTCACGCAAAACACAATCTTCAGGGCTTTCACCCTCTTCGAATTTGCCGCCAATGCCAATCCATTTATCATGATTGTAATCATTTTGCTTTTTGGTTCGGTGCAGCATAAGGTAGCGGGAACGGTTTTCGATGTAACACAAAGTGGTGTTCTGCATAGATTTGTTCATGTATCATTCTCCTGTTCGTCAGCTGGCGAATTCCCCAAAATTATAACAAAATAATTCGCTTTTTCCAAAAGCTGCAATGGCTTCCAGTCGCTGTAGGGCAGATGTCACATGCGCAGCGCCATTGGTTTTGGTCTCGCTGCGCTCGCCGCGCCTGCGAATGTGCCCCTGCCCTCCCCCAGCTCCTTACCGCCTTTGCAGCTTTTGGCATGCATCCCTTATTTTTCTATGTACCGGGCTTTCCGCCAGTTATTTTATGCGCATATACATGTACTTACCTTTGCTTCGCCTGGCGTGTTATATCCACTTGCGCTTTTTCCAAAAGCTGCAATGGCTTTCAGTCGCTGCAGGGCAGATGTCACATGCGCAGCGCCATTGGTTTTGGTCTCGCTGCGCTCGCCGCGCCTGGGAATGTGATCCTGCTCTCCCAAGCTCCTTTAGAACTTTGGCATTGATATGGCAGGATCTTTAAGCAATTTCTTTAGCCTAGCCAAAAAATCATTTCTCTCAATTTCAACCGCCCCATATCGCGCCATATTTTCCGTATATGCCTGGCAATCGATCATTTTGCCACCAGCCTTTTCAAAAGCTTTGGCAAACAGCACAAAAGCGCTCTTGGAGCTGTTGCTTTCAATCGTAAACATTGATTCACCAAAAAAAACGCTTCCTATCAATTCACCATAAAAACCGCCCGCAAGCTTTTCATCCAGCCATACTTCCACGCTGTGGGCAAAGCCAGCCTTATGAAACAAGCCATAAGCTCTTTTTATTTTTGGACCAATCCAAGTGCCACTTTGATTTTTTCTATTCTGCAGCGAACACTGCTCCACCACCAGATCAAAACATTTGTCCACAGTATAAGTAAACGGATTTTTCTTCAAAAACTTTTTCAACGAAGCTGAAATATGAATGTTTTTCGGATCAATCACAAACCGCTTTTCTGGACATTGCCATATAACCGGCTGCCCATCACATTCATTGAACCAGGGGAAAATTCCCTGCATATAAGCAGAATAAAGCAGCTGCAGCGGCATATCATCAGTGACAAAACACACGTCCGGATGATCATACACTTCACCAGGCATGGGTAAATGAATCACATCATTTTTATCGATGCATGCCTCCACATCAGGCGGCATAAAAAACCACTTTCCTCTTACCTTAATCTCATAAGGCTGATAATTGATCTTATAATTCATCTTCCGGCAGTCCCTAAGATAAAGTCCCAGATAATAATACCCGACCCCTTTCTGGCGGCAAAGTTCCAGCTCTTTCAAAACACTAAAAACACCAAGACTTCGTTTTAAGACAGGTTTGGTAATATCATAATAAAAATAATTGGAAGAAACCGAAACTATTTTTCCATCTTCGTCTTCTCCATAATCCAGAACAGACACACCTATGAGATTTCCATCCGAATAGAATTCCAGATTCCAAGTACCACTGTACCCATAATTCAGATTCTTAAGCAGTTCTTCGGCTTTTTCCATGGAATTACGCTTACCATTATGATAATAATCATATTCCCTGAACAAAAACACCTTCCGCTCACTGATAAAATGTGCAGGATCCTTTTCAAGACGCACTTCCAGATCCTGATTTTTTCGCCAGACCACTTTCTGGCTTTTTGATGGAATAAACTTTTCCACAGGAATGCGAATTGGCATGCACTGGTCACAACCAGCACAGCGGTTCAAATAAAAAAATTCACCGCTGCGTCTAAAACCTTCGCCCAACAACTTTTCAAAAAAACATTTTTCAGTCAGTGAAGGATTTTTTGATTCGCAAAACCACCCATACTGAGTACACAGATTTCTGGAATTGCGATTTTTAAAATAACCGCATTCACTTTCATTAACCGTTACAGGAAATTTCAAGCTTGCCATCATTCAATAAAATAGCGGCTTTATACAGATTGTCAATGATTTTCCATAAACAAATGATTTTATCGCCACAAACGCCTAAAATATGATAGTATTTAAGAATGAAAAAAATAATCAGAATAATTCTTACAATTACGTTGATTGCCCTTGCAGCTTCCTGCTCTAAAAAACAAGAATCAGTACCAGCGGCTGCAGATCAACAGGAAAAAGCACCAACAACCATCGACAGATTTATTGGCGTTTTTTTGGATAACAACCTTTCAGAAAAAGATAAAGAAACCCGGCTGCTTTCAATCTGCGCAGAAATCGAAAAAGAAGAAAACGTAACAGAAAACATTAAGTCTGCCCTTCATCAATGCACACAGGAAGCCGTAGATGCAATTGTTGCCGGAAACCGTGGTGCAGTGCCAAGAATCACCAGCACTTCATACGCATTGAACAATCTCGTTGGAGAACTTGATTCCAGAGGCATTATAAAAAGCGAAGAACTTCTTGAGTTCGTTCAAACAGACACCGCTCCTTTGCTAAAAGAAGCTGCTGCCAAACTTACAGACTTGATTGAAGAAGCAGAAAAATCCGGCAACAAATTCCTTATTAGCGATTGTCTGACAAGAGCTGAAGAAATCGGCATTGGGGCTTTTTCTCCAGACCAGCTGGAGAGAATCGAAAAAGTTGCTCAAAGAGTAAAATCAAGTGGACAATTCTAAAAATTGCAATTTTTACAGGTTCCAAAATAAATAAATTGCTAAATCCAAGATTTGTTATATAATGATAATATTGATTAAGGAGATTTTTCCATGAAAAGAATTACAAAAATTGTTGCTGTATCTGCAATCCTATCTGCACTCTTTCTTACAGGATGCAGCAAAAGCAAATCTGCACTTTTGAATGAATATTTAGAAACATGTCAGGGTGTTGGCATTTCTGGCGAAACAGAAGCAGAAAAAAAGGCTAACATCGCTTCTTCTGTAAAAAAGATTTGTGCAAAACTTGAAGCAAAAAATCTTTCTGCCGACGAAGAAGCTTTCCTTGACGAAGCTTTCAAACTCATCGACATGGACGAAGGTGAAGAAAAGGATGCAAAAGTTGCTGAACTTAAGGAAAAACTTTCCAAGTTCTAATTCCTTCACCAAATAAAAAAGGCGCCGTGCATCAGGAATCAACAAAAATGAATTGTGTTCCTTTTCACGACGCCTTTTTTTGCAAATCAATCAGCTCAAAAGCATCCTGTCGTTTACTTCCCCAGCAACACTGAATTTTGCAAGCAAATCGCTTACCTGCAGATTTTTCTTCTCGTCACCACGAACATCATAAACAACCTTGCCATCCATCATCATGATAAGGCGGTTTCCATAACGGATTGCATCACGCATATTGTGGGTTACCATGAAAGCGGTAAGATTATCCTTAAGTACAAACTCTTCTGTCAAATCCAGTACTTTCTTAGCTGTCTTTGGATCCAATGCGGCGGTATGTTCATCCAAAAGCAATAACTTTGGCTTTTGTAGCGTTGCCATAAGCAAAGTGAGCGCCTGTCGCTGACCTCCAGAAAGAAGCCCAACTTTGGCATTCATACGATTTTCAAGCCCCAAATCCAAAAGAGCAAGTTTTTCTCTGTAAAGCTCTCTTTCTGATGGCTGAATGTGCCAGGAAAGCCCACGACTTTTCCCACGACGCATAGCCATGGCAAGGTTTTCTTCAATTTCCATGTTTGCCGCAGTACCCATCATCGGATCCTGAAAAACGCGACCAAGATATTTTGCGCGCTTGAATTCCGGCTTATGTGTCAAATCCATGCCATCAAGGACTATTGATCCAGTATCTGTATAGTGGACGCCGGCAATTATATTCAGCAAAGTTGATTTTCCAGCACCGTTTCCACCAATTACAGTAATAAAGTCACCATCTTCAATTTCAAGATCAATACCCCGGATAGCTTTCTTTTCTGTGACTGTTCCAGGATTATAGGTTTTTGTAATATTAAAAAGTTTAAGCATATTCCCAGTCCTTACTGTTCACCATCATGTTTCTTAAGCTGAACATGGCGAGTATTTTCTTCATCTCGCAAAGTTGCTCCAGGCAATGAATTACGCAACCGGATCAAACGACGCTTCATAACAGGAACACTCAATGCTATTGCAACTACAATTGCAGTAAGAAGCTTCATATCTGATGCCTTAAGTCCAAGCTGAAGAACGAATGCAATTACTATTCTGTAAAGCACCGATCCAGCTACAGCACTCATCAAAACCCACCAGAAGCCAAAGTGATTTCCAAAGAACACTTCACCAATGATAATGGAAGCAAGGCCAATTACGATTGTACCTGCTCCCATATTAACATCAGCATAAAGCTGTGTCTGAGCAACAAGTGCTCCACTCATTGCAACCAATCCATTTGAAATCATAAGACCTGCAAGTTTTGTAGTATCTGTACTTACCCCCAACGCTCGTACCATGTGCTCATTGTTGCCGGTAGCACGAATTGCACTTCCAAATTCAGTTCCGAAAAACCAGTAAAGAACAGCTATGATTAAAGCAACAACAAGAACACCAAAGCACAAAATCTGAAGGTTCTGGCGAACAGCGTTACCAGGAATAACCTTTTTAAAAACAAATAATATATCACTAACTATAGAATTTTTCTTTTCAATACCAACATTTGGTCTACCCATAATTCGTAGATTTATCGAATAAAGCGCAAGCTGGGTAAGGATACTTGCAAGCAAAATATTGATTTTTAGCTTAGTGTTCATAAGGCCTGTAACAAGACCAGCAAGGAGCCCCGCAATAAACACAAAAAAGAAAGTTAACCACGGATTCATTCCAGAAGCAATCAAAGCAGCGGTAACGGCGCCGCCACAGGCAAAACTTCCGTCTACAGTCATATCAGCAACATTCAGGATTCTGAACGTAAGATAAACACCCAAGGCCATGAGTCCCCATAAAAGACCTTGAGCAACAGCTCCCTCCATAGAAAGCAAAACAGACATATATTTTTAACTCCAAACAAAAAATTACCAGCAGATCTTTCAGAAAAAAACGAAAAATCTGCTGGCTAAATTTTATAAACTATTTCAATTCTTCAGGAATTTCGATTCCAAGCTTTTCAGCTGTTTCATAGTTGATTGACAAGTCGAACTTTTCAAGATATTCAATTGGCATATCAGCAGGTTTGCTTTCGCCTTTAAGAATTCTTACAGCCATCTTTCCAGTCAAAACACCAAGGTCATAGTAATTGATTCCGTATGTTGCAAGACCACCGTTATCAACCATTCCCTTTTCTCCAACAATTACAGGAATCTTATTTTCTGTTGCAACCTGAGAAACATTTTTCATTGCAGATGCAATCATATTGTCTGTTGGCGCATAGATTGCATCAACTTTGTGGCAAAGATCTTCAACAACCTGCTGGATTTCGTTGGAATTTGAAACTGTAGCATCAACATAAGAAAGTCCAAGGGCATCACATTCTTTCTTTGCAAGTCCTACCTGGAAGAACGAATTTGATTCTCCAGAGCAGTAGAGCATACCAACTTTCTTTGCTCCAGGAATAAGCTTTTTCAGAAGCTGCATCTGCTGCTTAACAGGAGTCAAATCTGAAGTACCTGAAACATTTCTGCCAGGTTTTTCGTTTGATTCAACAATCTTTGCATCTGCAGGATCTGTTACTGCTGTTACAAGAATAGGGATCTCTTCTGTTCTGGCAGCGGCTGCAGCAGCAGATGGAGTTGCGATCGCAAGAATCAAATCAACATTATCATTAGCAAATTTATCAGCAATCGTTACATTGTTTGACTGATCATTCTGCGCATTCTCATAGTCAATATGAATATTCTTTCCATCTTCATAACCAGCATCCTTCAATGCATCAACAAATCCTTTATATGACGCATTAAGGGCATCATGTTCTACGTGCTGAATTACACCAATGTGGATTCCTTCTTTTTTACAACTTGTCATTCCAAGCGAAACAGCAACAGCACATGCAACTGTTGCAACTAAAGACTTTTTCATTTATTCCTCCAAATAAACACTAAAATAGTGTCAATATATTATAGATGGGGATTAGTAATATCGCAACTTTTTTATGAATTTTAAATCTTCTGCATTTTGCAGCCTTATTCAACTTCTGCCATTCTTGAATAAATGCCAATCTGCCTATACAATAGAAAATATGAAAATCAAAAACACAATCAAAATCGTTTCAATCGCAGCACTTATTTCTTTGACCGCTGCCTGCAAATCAGCTCCTAAAATTCCAGAAGATGCAACATATACTCAGCTTATCCAGATGGGCCAGGATGCAATGGGATCCGGTAATTATTCCGCATCTGAAGCCTACTTCAACACTGTAATAAAACGCTTTGGCATGGACACAAATATCTACATCGAAGCAAAGTACGAATTAGGCCACATGTACCTTAAGCAAAAGCAATACGACGAAGCTTACGCTTGTTTCAATGAAATTAAAGGTATTTACGAAGCAGCAGAATTCGGACAGCTTCAGACATCATATAAAAAACTATGCGACATCTGCATTCAGCAGATACCAGAAAAGCACAGAAAATAAAAACATCGGCTTCATTCAATTGATAAAAAAGGGCGAAATATGGTAATATTTTCATACCGTAAACAATTATAAGAGGTTATGAAATATGCCATACTCTGAGCCAACTGATTTAGCGGTTATTGCATGCCCAGGTGGAGAATCCTTCGCAGATGCAGTAATCACACATCTCAAACACAACTACAAACATCGTTTTACTCTCAAGAACGATGCCATTTCAAAGCGTTACAACCTTGATAAGGCTGAACTTATCAACAAGATTAACCTTACAAATGATCTTGAGACATCCGATTTAGTAATCCACGGTGCTGTAGACAAGTATCGCGCTCCATCTTTCAAAGTAGATGCAACATTCACTTATTTTGCAAATGGTGAATTCAAGACTGAAATCAATGAATCAATCCGCGGAAAAGACGTTTTCATCTTCCAGGATGTAGAAAACCATGAAGAAATCAGTCTTAACGGTGGCAAAAACAAGCTTTCTCTTTCTGTAAACGATCACTTGATGTGTCTTTTGAACACAATCGATGCAGTTCGCCAGGCCGGCGCTGCTAAGATCACTTTGGTTGTTCCAGTTTATCCATACAGCCGTCAGCACAAGAAAAAGGGCCGCGAAGGTCTTACAGCTGCAATGCTTGGACACGTATACGAAATGCTTGGCGTTTCACGCATCATAACTCTCGACATCCATAGCCGTGAAATCGTAAACGCATTCAGCACAATCAACCTTGAAAACCTTCACGCTTCTTACCAGATCATCCGTGAATTGGGAAAGATTGTTGACCTTACAGGTAAAACAGAAGACATCGTTGTAGTTTCGCCAGACACTGGTGCCATTGACCGCAACAAGTTCTACGCTTCTGGTCTTAAGCTTCCATTGGCAATGATCTACAAAGAGCGCGACTATTCTGTAGTTACTCAGAATGCAAAAGATACAAACATCAAGAGCGTTAAGCTTTTGGGCGATGTAAAAGGAAAGGTTGCATTCCTTGCTGACGATATGCTTGGAACTGGCGGAACTTTGCTTAAGGCCATGTCTTTCCTGAAAGAGAATGGAGCTACTAAAGTTATCGCTGCAATCAGTCTTCCATTCTTTACTGGAAACGCTACAGAACTCTTTGACGAAGCTTACAAACAGGGCTTGTTCTATCGCGTAATCGGTACAAATGCCGTTTACCATGAAGAACTGCTCAACAAGGAATGGTACATCTCTACTGATGTTTCTGCTTTGTTCGCAAACGTTATCACCCGCATCCACCACAACCAGTCAATCGGCGATCTTCTTGATAACCGCAACATTATCGAAAAGATTATCAAGGCTCAGCAGGAAAGCGGCGAAAACGCAAAATCTGAATAACAATGAGCCGGCCTTAAAAACCGCAAGCTTTTTAACAAAAGCATAAAAAAAGGGGCTGCAACCATTTTTATGGTCAGTCCCTTTTTTGTTTAACAAATGCGGCTTTCTACCACAAAACTCTGCGAACTGCAAGAAGATAGCCGATTGCTACAGCACAGGCAACTACAAGGGCAACAACAAAAAGCCGCCTTAAAAACTTGCCTACCGAAAATTCTTCAGGACGCTCCGTTTCAAGCTTGCATTCATAAATAGTCTTGTCATTTTCGTCATGAATCTTAATGTCTTTATTCGCCATACAAACTCCAATCAACATTATGATACTACACTTTTCCTAAAAAATACACATTGATTTTACTGTCATACATTTTCATTTTGCCAGAAAATCCCACAAGGCTTAAATTATAGCCGCTGCACTGTAAATCTGAAAAGGCACCGGCCCAAGCGTGAAGGGCGCCTTTGGCGGCCACCACAGCGAATGAGCAAAGGGAATGAGCGAGGAGGCTGAGCGTAGCGGAACCCGGAAGGCGTCTTGCAAAAAAAACTGGCCACAAAAAAACAAAAAAGCAAAACTCGACACTTGCGCCCTTTATCTGTAAAATAATGCCATGAACGAGCACATTCTTTGCATTGATATTGGGACAACTTCGCTTAAAGCAGGCATTGTGGATCCGACTGGAAAACTGACCGCATATACAAAAATTGAACTTACCGGCGGAGATTTTGCTGCAAATGAATGGCTTACTGCTTTTGAATCAGCAAAGAAACGGCTTTCCCTTTCCTATGATGCAATCTGCGTTTCCGGAAACGGACCTACCATCGCAAGCGAAAGCGGCAGAACAATTCTTTGGAATGACGGAAAATGTGAGCAGCTAAAAAAAATCCAGGGACAAACATTTCCACAAACAAAATCCCTTTTTCTGCCTCAAATTGCGGCGTTCAAATATTTTTTTAATGAAGAATACAATAATTCAAAATGGATTTTTTCCGGCCCGGAATTTCTTATCTGGAAACTAACTGGAAATGCAAAAACCGTGCTTCCAGAAAGCAGGTTTCAGGCCGCTTACTGGAACGAAGAAAATGCATCAGCGTTTAGCATTGATGCAGACAAGCTTCCCCCATTTACGGCCCCTGGCACGTTGGCCGGGTACGATGCAAACAACATTCCAGTTTTTTATGGCGCACCTGATTTTGTGGTGGCTTTAATTGGAACAAACACGCTAAAAAGCGGCACAGTCTGCGACAGAGCCGGATCCAGCGAAGGTTTAAATTTGTGCGTATCAAATCCGGTTTTTGATTCCATGATAAGGACTTTACCAAGTGTGATTCCAGGGCTCTGGAACCTGAGCGTTTTGATTCCTGAAAGCGGAAGCCTTTTTTCTTCCTATAAAAAAGAATATGAAAATTCTACTGGCAGAAAAATTGATTACGAAGAGCTTATCAGGGCTTCCATGGAAGATAAAAACAGTCAGGGCTGGTACATACTGAACGGTATCCTTACAAATTTCAATCACGGAATCCAATATCTAAAAAAGATTGCCAGAGAAAACAATCTGAGCTTTCCCCAGCGCCTTTCTATAACTGGCGGTCAGGCAAAAAACACCCAGTGGTTAAAGCTAAAAGCACAAAAATCACAGACTACCCTAATGATTCAAAACTGTGCCGATGCAGAACTTATTGGCGATGCGATTCTGGCAAACGTTGGACTTGGAAATTACGCCTCGATCAGCGAAGCTGCGGACAAAATGGTGCATTCTTCCACCTGTGTGGAATATTCAAAACCTTTGCCTTCAAAGCCGGCAATTTACAATCTGGAAAAAGGCAGCAGCATCAAGGCCATTATTTTTGACATTGATTCAACTTTATACACAAGCGCAGAATATGCCTTTGAACAGGTGGATGCCCAGATTCGTTTTTGGGCAAAAAAACAGGGTATAAGCGAAAGTCAGGCGCGCATGAAAATTTCTGAATACCGCAGAAAATGGAGCGCAGAAAATGGCGGAAAAAAAATAAGTTTGGGAAATACATTCATAAACTTCGGCGTATCTATCGAAGATTCCATAAAGATGCGCCAGGATCTGCTGGAACCTGGAAGTTTTTTACAAAAGGACGAAAAAATGATTTTGACCATCAGGGAGCTGGCAAAGTTTTTCCGCCTTATATGCGTTACAAACAATCCTGTTCTACCTGCGCGCAAAACGCTTCAGGCTATTGGTATCGATCAGCTGATTCCAGAAATTATTGGACTGGATACATGTCATAAATCAAAGCCTGCAAAAGAACCTTTCATGAAAGCGCTGGAAATTCTTGGGGTTTCTGCCAGCCAGACAGTTTCTGTTGGTGACCGCTATGACATGGATATTCGATTGCCGCTTGAAATGGGAATGAGCGGCATCCTTGTGAACGGCGTAGAAGATGTGTACACTCTTCCAGAATTGCTCAAACCTTTTTCAACTGGCGCAAATTTTAACAGCGAACAAATCAATAATATGTGATCACAAGCTTTTTGATATCATTGTCCATAAATTTTGAAAATGAAGATTCAATACAATATGAATCGCCCACACTATAGACATCTGAAGGATATTTTTTGCCCTTTCCATCCACAAGATAAGCATTGCCAATATTTTTGCACACTGATTTTCCCACATACATTTTGTATTTCATCGAATCATACATCATTTTTGCATACATTTGAGATTCACTGTCGGAGGACTCTTTTTTAGCAGATTCACAAAAAGTACCCATTAATCCCATAGACATTTCAAGAACGCCACCTGTGATATTTGATTTGATTTTAGGGATAAAATCATCCAATTTTAATGTACCATTCGTATCAAAATCATCAATATCTGCATCTACATCAAACGCTAATCCAAATCCAATATCTGAATCATTATTGATCATTTCTACAGCAACGCCTTTTTGTTCCATTTTTTCAACAAGGGTGGAATCCAAAAAATCAAAAGGATTTTCATCCATGCCACACATTTGCATCAAAGATTGATTTACCACAAGACGCACACCGGTCTTCATTTTTCCATTTTCCATATACACCATCTGTACTATCTCAACACAAGATGTAAACAGAAAAGATGCAGCAACAGCTAGCAATGCCAAAAATTTTTTCATGAAAAAACCTCTCTTAAAATTATGGTTACAAGAACTCCCATATTATATCATAGGATTCCCACCCCTATGACAAAAATCTTCGAAGGTGATATACTCTCGTCAATGGAAATTCGTGAGTTTAATGAAAAAATTGAGATGTCAACAGGTGGACAAACAAGCCTGTTTTTTTTGGGAACCGGAGGGGCATTTTCAAAAAAGAATTTTCAGAACAATGTACTTGTAATAAAAGGCAATGACCACATACTGATTGACTGCGGTCTATTGTGTCCGTTTTCATTCGCTTTATTCAATTCTTCAATCTCTGACGTTCAAAATCTGTTGATTACTCACGCTCATGGAGATCACATTGGTGGTCTGGAAGAGATTGCTCTTTCTGGAATGTACATGAAACACCAAAAGCCTAATATCATCATTGAGGATTGCTTTAAAAAATCTCTTTGGAACAACTCACTTAAAGGTGCTTGCGGTCGAAGATGCGAGCCTGGTATGAATCCAAAAGTCACTTTTGATGATTATTTCACCCAGATAAAGCCTAAAAAAATAAAAGGCGCGCCACGCCCGTTCTTCGAAACGAACATAGGCTCCATAAATCTAAAACTTTTTAGAACAAAACACATTTTTACAAAGAAAGATTCATGGAAGAGCGCGTTTTATTCAGTGGGCGCTTTAATTGACAGCAGAATCATTTTCACAAGCGATTCTGTTTATGATCCCGAACTTCTTGAATGGCTTTGTTCGTCTTTTGACATCGAATATATTTTTCATGACTGCCAGTTTGGAACCAATGCCGTTCATGCAAGTTATGATGAACTCAAAACTCTTGATCCTTCAATTAAGGCAAAAATGATTCTTTGTCATTACAATGACGGCAAAGAAGACTTTGATGTTTCAAAAGACGGATTTTTTTCCCTTGCAAAGCGTGGCGTATACTACGATTTTTAATGAATGCAACGTCTTACATCAAAACCGCTTGCGAGAACCAGAGATTTTTTATAAAATCTAAGTGTATTGACCCTGTAGCTCACTTGGATAGAGCGGTCGGGGCTTGAAAAAAACACTCCGTGTTTTTTTTCTATTTAGGCGCACAATAAAAAAGCTCCGCACGGCTCGCTTTTTTTTGTGCTCACCTAACCACAGGTAGTGTGTTCGACTACGTCGAAGACCACTACTTTATTTTGTTTGACCCTGTAGCTCACTTGGATAGAGCGGTCGCCTCCTAAGCGACAGGTAGTGTGTTCGACTCACATCTGGGTCACTTTTTAGCAGACACTTTTTACAAGTGTCTGTTTTTTTTGCTTACGAGACGACCGGGAGGGAACAAATCTAAAAGTTATGACGCGGATTTTGAAGCAGCGTAATCCGCTTTCCATAGTTTGTGGAGATTACAGAATTCATAGGCTGCTTCAACTCTTTCACCAGTCATGATTGCAAAATCAACATTGGGCGCATTTCCTGGACTAAGCCATTTCTGCTGAATGCCTTTATTTGTTTGAAGTAAAATCCATTCAATGTAATGCTCGGCTTCTGCAGGATGTATTTTTGCACCAACCGTAACAGAAACAACATTCCCAGTCACTTTTATAACAGGCACATGTTTTTCCATCGCCCCATCTGACGTGCCAGGAATAAGTTCCATCATAGTCTTACCACAACAAACCGTAGGAATGCCTGAATCTTTTACCAACGCAATGATTTTTCCGCAATACGGACAATAATAAAATTTTAACTGCATATACACCTCTCTTGTACAAAAACGTACAAGTTCAACATACAACAACAATCAAGAAATTCAAAAAGAATTGATTCGCAAACGGTCACCAAAAAATCACCATCAAAAAAAACTCAGAAATGCCTCTCTATTTCTTTACGATACATATCCAGCAGCTGCTCTCTTGTTAAATTACCATTACGTTCACGAGCGGCCTTCAGCTTGCGATATATAGTGTTTTCACTAAAACCTTCAACTTCCTTCTGGTATTTTTTTCCGTCTATCAACTGATCAAGAATCTTTTTTTCATCATCGAACAGCACGAGCTTTTTTCTTTCAAAGCGATCATTCAAAACATACGAAACAATGGCAAAAAACCAGATACTTCGAACAATATGAATGAAAAAGTGAATCAGAGTTTCACCATCAATCGTAAATGCAATACTCACAGAAACAAAGTAAAGAATGACTGCAAACACTTCTAATTCAGGACGAATCATCATCACGATACAAAACATTAATAAGGCCGTGTAATTATTGAAAAGCTTGGTTTCTTCAAATGAAATAAGAAAAATCAGGATTGCAGCATAAATCAAATAAAAAATTGAAAATCCATTCCGCCTGAAGATAAGCACAACCGGAACATAAATCAAGTTCATGCACGCTACCATTATTATTCCAAAGTGAAACCCTTCGGTGAATCCTCTAGCTACATACAAAGCGGCAATTACAAATGAAATGATTGACGTGTAAATGTTAAAATTAGAATTGAAAATTGTTTTTATTTTTTTTATGTTCATCACTCTCTTCCACGAACAGATTACACCATAAAAATTTTTCTTTCAATTATAAAAGTTCAATACGTGATGGCCACAAAGCTTGCAGAGGATTCCATAGCCTCAACCACCGCAATGCATAGTTCAACCACCGCAATGCATAGTTCAACCACCGCAA
>JAEDGP010000099.1 GCA_016297405.1 Treponema sp. | reverse complement strand
TCAGCCATGCATGCCATAAGACGGTTCTGAACGGAAGCCCGCGCGAAAAGGCGAATAAAATTGCAAACCGCGATTTGCATTTTTTTATTCCTAGAAATGTTACTATTTGAAGTATCATTTGTTTATATGATAGCAGGAAAAAATAAATCCAGTTCAAGGCAATAGACTTTGATCGTGTAGGAGGCTCAATGCGTATAACAAAAATCCCGTTGATAATTGCGCTTTTGATTGCCACAATGCCAGTTTGTGGGCAGACAGAGAAAAAAGTTTTTTCCATAGAAGATGCAGTTTTATACGCAAAGGAAAACAATCTGGATATAAAAATCAGCAGAAATGATCTGGAATTAAGCAAACTTAAAAACAACACTTCATGGAACAGCATAAGTCCAACGGCAGAAATAAACGGTAATATCAGCGACGATTTTGAAAATGATAAAAAAGATTATTCGGTTACTGGATCCATAAATATGAAGCTTTCTGCGAATCTGGCTACATCGATAAAAGGAGCACAACTCGATTTTGAATCAAAACAGTTGGCATATAAACAGACTGTAAGGAATGTTGAGCTTACGGTTCGCAAAAAATTTTATGAACTGCTTTTTGAAAATGAAAACCTTGCATTGCAAAAAAGAAATCTGGAGACTGCGAAAACCCAGTATGAACGTAATCAGGAAAAATTCAAAAGCGGCCAGATGAGCGAACTTGATGTTATGACTAGCCGGGTAAACTATCAGCAGAAAACTCCGGATTATGAAAAGGCGCAGGTGTCTTTTCAAAATAAAATGGCATCGTTTAAACAGCTTTTGGGCATGGATATAGGGCAGCAGCTGGAAATTGCAGGATCTCTTGATGACGTACTGAAAATTAAAAAAATATATTTGGACAAAGTGGAAGTTGAGGCTGCACCGGATGTAGAAATTGCAAAAAATGCTGTTGAAAGCAAAAAGAACAGTTTGCTGGCTGCAAGGTTTTCAGCACTTGGTCCAAGTATCATTGCAGGTTATTCTTATGGAAAAAGCAGGTCAGATTCAAATGATGAATGGCAAACTTCAAACAAGCTTTCATTGGGTGTAAGAATTCCATTGGATGGCTGGCTTCCATGGTCAACTGGAGCTGTTTCTGCTGCGGATTCAAAACAAAACCTTTTGAATGCAGAAAAAAATCTGGAAAAAGTTTTGATTAGTGTGCAGGTGAATAAAGATAATTATGTAAGGGAAATAAATCACGGTATCTCCTTGATAGATTCCCTAAAAGCGAACGTAGAACTTGCGGATGAAACTTATGATATGACCCGGACTGCCTACAATTACGGAAAAACCGATTTACAGAGTCTGCAGCGTTCTTCGGATTCTGTGATGGAAGCCGGGGTTGCATTGAAGGAGCAAGCCTATAATTTGATTTGTTCCATTTTGGATTTGGAAAACCTTCTGGGGCTTCCGTTTGGAACTTTAGGATTTGACAGATAGAAACGAGGATATGAATATGAAGAAGAAAATAATAATTGTTGCAGCAATTTTGATGGTTACCGCCATTGCAATTTTTGTCATAAATAAAACAAAGCCTGCTGGTGGAGCTGGATTTGGCGGGCCGGGAAAAGGTGGCCGTGGTGGGAATATCACCTTTACTGTTCGAAGTGCAGAAGCAAAGGTTGAAACCTTGAACGATTATGTGATAACCAACGGTGAGGTGGAAACCCAAAGTTCAATAGAGATTTTTCCATCTATGGGCGGAAAAATTGCTTCAGTTGATGTAATGCTTGGAAGTCATGTAAAGAAGGGAGATGTGATCGGAAAAATCGATCCAAGCGAGCCAGGTACAAGGTTTGCATTAAGTCCTATTGAAGCGCCCATAAGTGGAAGTATTCTTTCTTCTCCGCTGAAGGTTGGCACAAAAGTTTCTACTGGAACAGTGATTACAATGATAGGCGATATTGAGAATCTGCAGGTAAAAGCGAATGTTCCCGAACGGTATGTGGCAGAACTGAAGCCTGGATTGAAAGCTGAAATTCAGCTGGAAGCATATCCTGATGTGGTGTTCAAGGCTACTGTAAGCAAAGTTTCCCCTGTGGTGGACAAATTGAGCCGAACAAAGGAAATCCTTTTGAACTTTGATAAGAAGGATTCAAGAGTAAATGCCGGTATGTTCGCAAAAATCAAGCTTTATACTTCAAAATATGCAGGATGCGTTGTGGTTTCTAAAGATGGTCTGGTACAGGACGAAGATAACGTGTATCTGTTTGTAGTGAATGATGATATGACAGTTTCGAAACGCAGCGTAAAAATCGGCAAAACGGTTGATTCCATGGTTCAGGTTACTGATAATCTGATGCCTGGTGAGCGGGTTGTTGTGGAAGGTGTGCTTTCCCTTTCTGAAGGGGCAAAAGTCATTGATATTGCCATGCCAAGGAGCGAATAATGGGACTTTCAAAAAAAATCCTTGATCATCCTGTTTTTGTTCTGCTTGTTTTTGCACTTCTTGGATTTGTGGCGATTTTTACGCTTCAGAAAGTTGCGGTTGGCCTTTTTCCAGATGTAGAAAATCCTTATGTTTCTGTTTCTACGACCTATCCTAAGGCTGGCCCTGAATCAGTGGAAAAATCCATCACAAAAGTGCTTGAAAGCGGCCTTGTTTCTGTTAATGGTGTAAAGCAAATTACTTCCACCTCCCAGGAAGGCTCTTCAAATATCAGTCTGGAATTTGATTACGGAACAGATCTGGAGTCTGCGGTAAATGATATTCGCGATAAGCTTGATAGGGTCAAGCGCAATCTTCCAGATGAAGCTGGAACGCCTACGATTTTCAGGCGAAGCGGAAATTCCATGCCGATTATGCGAATTGCCGTGCGTGGAAATCGTAGCGCAAATGATATAAGACAGCTAGCGGAAGACAACATAATTGATGTTCTGGAACAGGCTTCAGGCGTTGCTGAAGCAAATGTTATGGGTGGACGCAAAAAAATAGTGCGGGTAGAACTGGAACAGAATCGGCTTGCTGCGTATGGTTTTACGGTTTCTCAAATTTCATCGGCGCTTTCTAAGCAGAACCTGGAATTGGGTGGCGGAAAGCTTAATGAAGGTCAAAAGGATTATGTCATCCGCACTACCGGCGAGTTTTCTACGATTGATCAGATAAACAATGTAGTTATTTCCAGAGTGAACGGATATGATGTTCGTTTAAGTGATGTGGGCCGCGCCTATATGGGCCATGAAGACGCAGATAGCGAAGTTTATATAAATGGCGAACCTGGAGTTTATGTTTCTGTAACAAAGCAGTCTGGTTCGAATACAGCTATGGTTTCTAAAGCTGTTCATGAAAAACTTGCAGCTATCGAAAAAAACTTGCCAAGTGACGTAAATCTGGAAGTGATTTTGGATCAGGCCACTTCGATTAATGAAACAATAAATACTCTTGTTGAATCTGCATATATGGGGTTGATTCTGGCAGTTGTGATTCTGTTCATCTTTTTGCAGAATTTTAAATCCACAATTATCATTGCTATTTCGATTCCGCTTTCGATTCTGATTACTTTGCTGTGCATGAACTTTGCAGGAATCACGTTGAACATGATGACAATGACAGGTTTGATTCTTGGCGTTGGAATGATCGTAGATGCGTCGATTGTAATGATTGATAACATCTATACATACCGGAGTCGTGGGGCAAAACCAAAGGTTGCGGCAATTCTTGGATCTCAGGAAATGGTGGTTTCTGTAATTTCTGGAAACTTGACTACGATTTGTGTTTTTGTTCCGTTCCTTTTATTTATCAGGGAACTGGAAATGATGGGACAGATGTTCAAAGGCATTATCTTTACGATTGTAATTTCTTTGCTTTCTTCGCTTTTTGTAGCAATTTTCCTGGTTCCGGTTTTAGCTGGAAAGTTCCTGCCCCTTACAAACCGAAATGAAAAACCGGTTAGAAATCCTGTCTTAAAAGGAATTTACGGTGGTTTTGAATGGGTTTTAGATAAGATTACAACAGGCTACAAAAAGCTCCTGTATCTTGCGCTGAAAAATAAGCTGGTAACCCTTGTGGCGGCCGTATGTTTGCTGGCTGTTTCCATAGCGATTTTGCCTACGTTAAAAGTAAATATGATGCCAAACGGCCACGATGATTCTGTAGCGCTGAATATCGTCATGCCTATTGGTACACCGTTGGCCGAGACAAAGAAAGTTACCCTTGAAATGGAAAAAATAATTCGCGAGGAAGTGAAAGGATACAACAATATTACCACAAGCATCGGTTCGGGCGGCTATGGTGCACGCTCCAGCTATAAAGCTTCCATCCAGGTGCGGTTGCCGCCAACTTCTCAGCAGATCGATAATGCTCAGACTATTCAGCAGAAATTGCGTGCTCATTTTGCAGATTTTTCCGGGGCCAGATTCAATTTTAGTGCCGGCATGAGGGGGCAGATGACTGGTGCAGATATTGATCTTGTGATTCGATCCGATGATCTGGAAGCAGCTTTGGATGTGGCGGAAAAAGTTGAAGATGTAATGAAAGGAATTGCGGATTTGGGCGATATCCAGGTTGGTACGGAACAAGGCCTTCCTCAAGTTGAAATCGAAATTGACAGAGAGCGAGCTGCGGATTTGGGCGTGGATGTAAATACAGTAGCTTATGAAATCAATTACGCAATTAATGGCGTGACTTCCACCACATATCATGCAGGTGGTAAAGATTATGATGTGAGTGTAATGTATAGACCAGAAGATCGCCGGCAGGTAATTGATCTGGAATCCATGTATGTGAAAGGTTCAAATGGCAAGGTTGCGGTTTCGAATTTTGCAAAACTCAAACGAGGTCTTGGCCCTGTAACGATTAGCCGTGAAAATCAGACAAGAACAGTGCATGTAACTGCGAGTATCATTGGCGATAGAAATGCCAATCTGGTGGAAGATTCCATTCGCCAGGGAATTGCCAGCTCGTTCATCATTCCTGAAGGTGTGACCGTTTCTTATGAAGGATCCTGGGGTAACATCAATAAGCAGATGAAGGTGTATACTTCGATCATTGCCCTTGCGATTCTGCTTGTATTTGGTGTAATGGCTTCTACTTATGAATCATTCAGGGCACCGCTCATAAATATTGCGACAATTCCGTTCCTGATTATTGGCGTTGCGTTCCTCTACAAGTTTTTGGATCAGCCGCTTTCGATTATGGCCATGGTTGGCATGATCATGCTGGTTGGAATTGTGGTAAACAATGGTATCATTCTTGTTGATTATACGAATCTTTTGCGGGACAGGGATATTCCTATGTTTGATGCTTGTCTGGAAGCAGGAACCAGCCGTTTACGCCCGGTTTTGATGACCACTTTCACCACGATTTTGGGTATGCTTCCAATGTGCTTTGCAACAGAGGGAATGAGTGGGATGGTTCAGCCTATTGGAGTTGCGGTTGTTGGTGGTTTGACTTCTTCTACGTTTGTAACTTTGCTTGTAATTCCTGTGCTTTATTCCATTGTGATGAAAGGGAAGAAGAAATCCACAGTAAAACGATTTAAGATTGATTATTCATTGCTTGAAGAAAACCGGGAGTAGATATGTATAGACTGGAAATAATTTCAAATCAATCAGTGCAGGAAGATATTACTGAATTGCTGGAAGAAGAAATTCCTGAAATCGAGTATACAGTGATTCCTACAGTGCAGGGGCGAGGCCGGCATTCAAAAAAACTTGGCAATTCAACCTGGCCTCAGCAGAATTTTGTCATGTTTGCCTATGTTTCTAAAGAAAATGCGCTGAAAGCAAAGGCAATTATAAAGGCTGTAAAAGACAGGTTCCCGGAAGAAGGCATTGCGCTTTTCTGTTCCCAGGAAGTGGAACTGTAAATTGGTTACCATAAGACGGTTCTGAACGGAAGCCCGCGCGAAAAGGCGAACAAATCCGCA
>JAEDGP010000098.1 GCA_016297405.1 Treponema sp. | reverse complement strand
TGGAACGTGAACGTGGTATCACAATCCAGTCAGCAGCTACACAGGTTCAGTGGAAAGACACAACAATCAACCTTATCGACACACCAGGTCACGTAGACTTTACTGTAGAAGTAGAACGCTCACTTCGCGTTCTTGACGGCGCTATCATGATTCTTTGTGCCGTAGCAGGTGTTCAGTCACAGTCAATTACTGTAGACCGCCAGCTCAAACGTTACCATGTACCTCGCGTTGCATTTGTAAACAAATGTGACCGCCAGGGTGCTAATCCAGTTCGCGTATGTCGCCAGGTAGCAGAAAAGCTTGGTCTTAACTCTCACATGATGGAACTTCCAATCGGTTTGGAAGACAAACTTGAAGGTGTAATCGATTTGGTATCAATGAAGGCAATTTACTTCGATGGTCCAAACGGTGAAAATCTTCGCTATGCAGAAATTCCAGCACACATGAAGGCTGATGCAGACAAATTCCGTGAAGAACTTCTTGATGCAGCTTCAATGTTCGATGATGAACTCATGGAAGAAATCATGGAAAAGGGATATGACGATATCGCTGAAGAAAAGGTCATCGCTGCTATCCGTAAGGGAACTCTTGCTGAACAGTTTGTAGGTGTATTCTGTGGTTCAGCACACGTAAACAAAGGTATCCAGCCATTGCTTGATGCAGTTGTTCGCTATCTCCCAGCTCCAAACGAAGTAAAGAACGTTGCCCTTGACTTGGACAACAACGAAGCTGAAGTAGAACTTGAATCAGTTGATAACAAGCCATGTGTTGCACTCGGTTTCAAACTTGATGATGGTCAGTACGGTCAGCTTACATATACTCGCATATACCAGGGTAAAATTAAGAAGGGTGAAGAACTCTATAACACACGCAATAAGAAAAAGTTCAAGGTTGGACGTCTTGTTCGCATGAACTCTGCTGCAATGGAAGATATCAACGAAGGTTGCGCAGGCGATATCGTTGCTCTCTTCGGTGTAGACTGCGCTTCTGGTGATACATTCGTAAATGGTGGCGTAAACTACTCAATGGCTTCAATGTACGTTCCAGAACCTGTAATCTCTTTGTCTATCAAACCAAAGGACAAGCAGGCTTCTATGCAGATGTCTAAGGCATTGAACCGCTTCACAAAAGAAGACCCAACTTTCCGTGTACATGTAGATCCAGAATCTGCTGAAACAATCATCCGCGGTATGGGTGAATTGCACCTTGAAGTATACGTTGAACGTATGCGTCGTGAATACAACTGTGATGTTGAAACAGGTGCTCCACAGGTAGCTTACCGTGAATCAATTGGTCAGAAGGCTGACTTCAACTACACACACAAGAAACAGTCTGGTGGTTCTGGACAGTACGGTCGTGTAGCAGGATTCATGGAACCAATCGAAGACAAAGACTACGAATTCGTAGACGCAATCAAGGGTGGTGCTATTCCTAATGAATTCATCCCATCTTGTGACAAGGGATTCCAGCGCGCTATGAAGGAAGGTTCATTGATTGGTGCTCCTATCGTAGGTGTTCGCATAACTATTAATGATGGTCAGTCACACCCAGTAGACTCTAACGATAACGCATTCCAGACTGCTGCTATTGGTGCTTTCCGTGAAGGTTACATGAAGGCAAAACCTTCTATTCTTGAACCAATCATGAAAGTACAGATTGCTGCTCCTAACGAATTCCAGGGAAATATCTTTGGCCTTATCAACCAGCGCCGTGGTATCATTGGTGAATCAACAGATGAAAATGGTACAACAGTAGTAAATGCTGAAGTACCACTTTCTGAAATGTTCGGATTCTCTACTATCCTCCGTTCTTCAACACAGGGTAAGGGTGAATTCACAATGGAATTCTTGAAGTACGGTAAAGTTCCTAACGCAATCGCTGACGAACTTTCAAAGGCTTATCAGGAACAGAAAAAAGCAGGAAACAAATAATTAAAAGCTAATGCTGTTTAATTAAACTGCTAAAAAACACCGGAATGAACCTCTTCATTCCGGTGTTTTTATTTAACAAAAAAAATAATGATGGACTTTTCCCAAATTCCGCCTTATCATTAATAGTAGATAAAATAATTATTAATAAATACAACTTTTTAAGGAGCACTACTATGGTAAAACAGGATTTAATCGATTTTAGCCCAGTAAGATACTTTGACAACGCTACAAATGGCGGTTTGAAAGACGGAGAAATGGGTATTATTACTGCAAAGAAAGGTCTTGGTAAGACTTCAGTTTTGGTTCAGTTTGGTCTTGATGCGTTGATCCATGATAAGCACGTAATTCACGTTTCATTTGATCAGCATTCTTCAAATGTAATTTCCTGGTATGACAGCATACTTGCTGAAATCGGAAAAAAGAAGAATATCGATAACATCGGAGCACTTAGCGACGCAATTGTCAGCAACAGAACAATTCTTAACTTTAACCAGGAAAACTTCACATTGCCAAAGGTTATCAACACAATCAAAGCCATGAAAGACGGTGGCATCAACATCGCTTCTTTGATTATTGATGGTGCTGACATGTCAAAAGTAAGCGAAGCTGACGTAAAAGCTGTTGCCGACTTCGTAAAGGCAGAAAAAATGACAGCATGGTTCAGCTCAACAAACGAAAGTGACAAACTTAAAGATTCATTGGATAATGCTCTTCTTCCAATGTTCTCTACGGTTGCCCACATCGGAGCAGCTCAGAACGTAGTTTCATTGGCGGTTCTTAAATGCGAAGGAAAAGAAGTTTCTGACATCAATGTAAAGCTTGATTCTAAAACTCTTTTAATGGCAAAATAAATAAATTACACAAAAAAAGGTGTGCTGCAATAATATGTGGCACACCTTTTTTGTTTAACGACTCAAATGATCAAAAACGGCACAGCAAAGAATTTTTTTAATCTTTCCATGGCTTTAGGAAAGATTTGAAATTTCTGTCTCCAAGCATATCGTAATCCTCTTCCAGGATTTTATTCCATGGTATAACTCTTCTGGAAGGATCATACGAAGGTACATTATTTTTATCCAACTCTTCCAGATAATCGTACTTTTTCATGAAAAGCCGCATCGCGTTCACACGAGCCATTTCCAAGCCACACATACCAGGGGCACATCCCAAAAGGATTATGGAAAGCGTAAAAAGAATCACACTGTAAAACAGCAAAACTATATTAACTGCCAGATTATCGAACAAAACGATAAAACATTTTTTCATTGACTTCCAAAAACCATTTCTCATATAGGCTCTAAGCGAAGGATACCATGCCGCAGCCATAAATATGCACACCGCAATCCACATAAAAATGCATCCTGCAAACAAGCCTGTCACGTCCCTTGTCCTAAAGAAATTATCAAAATAGAACCAGAAACCTGTGAATGTTGCAACGGATGCAAAAAAATTGAACATGCCAAATTTTATGCCGTCTTTAATACAAGATTTCAGGTTATCAAAATATTCCTTAAGGCTTACCGGTTCTGATTCACAGATGTGCCGGGCGGTCTGTGCCCACGCCAATGACATTATTGAATGGATAGAAAATGCCAGCATTACAACAAAAATGAAAGAAATCAGGATAGCAAGACTCAAATCTCTGTAGCTTCCGGAAATATTCACTCCCAAAGTAATCAAAAAGCCGCACACTATCATGCACAAATCCAGAATAATGTTTGGCGCAAAAAAAAGCTGAACATTATCCCAACCATCGCTGAAATTTTTTCTGAAGAAATAACTTAACATATCTATAATCTACCATTTATATGAACAAAAAAAAAGGGCTGTCACAAGTACAACTTACAAACGTTTTTTTGTAAACCTCTTTTTATAAAGATTCAAGAACACTCATTTCCACTCCTAATTCCATTTATATTTTGATTTTCATATTGTATTTTTTTAAACGTTGTTATGAATATAATGATATTTTACAATAAGTACACTAAGATTCCACAAATAATTTTTGTTATGTTTTATAAATTGTTTTACATTGAAAAAAATCATGTTATATTATTCTATGACTTTTAAGGGGGCGTAAGATAAAACCGCTAAAATAGCGCGGCTTTATCTTACTTAAAGTTTGCGTTGCAAACTTATTATCGAACTGCTGTTCCTCATTACATTACGGAACAGCGTAAAAAGGCAGTCGATTGTTGAAACAATCTTCCTGACTTTTTAAGGGGAGTAAATATGAAAATTACAAAAAAAATGATTGCAGGTGCCGCAGCCCTTACTGTAGCAGCCTGCGGTTTTGCACAGGATTGGGACGACGGCTTTGATTCTTTTGACACAGCTTCAGAACCATCTTTTTCAATAAACGGAAGCGCTGAAGTAACAGCAAGAGCTTATTTCGAAGCAAGCGACATAACTGGAATGGATAAACAAGGTCGATTTGAATATGAAGACCGCCCTTTCTTTGGCGAAATGAAATCAGAAATCAACCCAAACGGAAAACTTGACCTTAAATACTCTGGTCCAAACACTGACCTGAACATGAAAATCAAGCTCAACAAGTATTCTTTGGGCGACTACAAATGGGACATTCTTGACGAATTCACAGCCTGCGCTTATATGGGCGACTTCCAGCTTGAAGCCGGAAAGATGCGCGTAGTTTGGGGTAAAGGCGACAAGATTCACGTTCTTGATAACTTCAATGCAAATGACTACACAGATTACATCATTCCAGACTATCTGGATCGCCGCATTGCTGAAACAATGTTCCGCGCAGTATACAGTACACCAACAAATCTTCGATTCGAAGCAATCTATGCTCCTATGATGACAGCTGACCGTCTTGCTTCAAGTGGTTTATGGATTCCAAAGGCTTCAAGAAAGCTTACAAGCACAGTTGAAGAAATGCTCACCACACCTATCAGCTCAAGCATGGCTGGCGGAACAGTAACTCCAACAACAATTGGAGCACTTATGAACGCAAGCAGCTTTGATTCAAACAGCCTTTACCCTGATACATATCAGCTTAAATATGGCCAGTTTGGTGCCCGCTCAACATTCACAATCGGAAGCGTTGACCTTGGCGTAAGCTACTACTACGGACACAACAAACAGCCTAGCGCAAATGTAAAAAAGCTATACAACGCTACAGCTGCTGGAGTAATGAACAAAACTCTTGATTCTATCCTTGCAATTCCAGAAGGAGACCGCGGTACAAGTCTTGGACCTGAATATGCAGCACTTACAGATACTGTAATCGGCATGGCTAAAACAGAACTTGACCGTTATGAAGCAGAATTACCAGAACTTGAATATGACAAAGTTCATGTATTTGGTCTTGAAGCAGCATTCATTGCTGGACCTTTGAACACAAGATGGGAAGCAGCTTATACACTTACTGATGATATTGACGGTGATGATCCATGGGTTCACAACAACAGTATTTCATGGGTTGCAGGTTTTGACTTTGATGTTCCACACACAAACATCAACATCAACATTCAGGAAAACGGTAGATTCGTTTTGAACTACGATAAAATCGAAGATTCAGAATTCAGTCCATTTGCCGGCACTCCTTTGGATTCATTGAGCAGCAAGTTCAAAGCTTCTTACAAAGAATTTGACGTTGACTACAATGCAAAAGATTCTGCATGGAACAACAAGCTTATCGTAAACGTAACAGACACATTTAATCACGAAAAGATTAAGCTTGACATCAAGGGTATATGGGGAATCGAACGTGGCGATGTTCTTGTAATGCCATCAGTTACTTTCAACCTTAAAGATGACTTCAATCTTACACTTAGCGGTCTTTACATCTGGACAAATAACGAAGAAAGCGAATTTGACGGATGGGAACGCAACAGTTTTGCACAGATTGGATGCAAATACCAGTTCTAATTCCTGTATAGGATAAAACAAAAAGAGGCTGTCCAACAAGTAATAACTGCTACACTAAATGTGGTGGTTTCGATAAACTCAACCACCGTAATGCAAACT
>JAEDGP010000003.1 GCA_016297405.1 Treponema sp. | reverse complement strand
TGAATCTGGTGAATCTGAAGCTGTTGATGAAGAAGATGGGGATGTGTCTGATCAAGGTGAAAAACTTGATATTGATCAATCTGATGACACAGAAGGTTTGGATGGTGATTCTAATGAAGAAAATGAAACAGATGGAAGCGAAGAATCTTCTGGTTCAGAAGAGGATGAAGATGATGATTATGAAGAAGAAAGTCATCTTCTGGATGTAAAGGATATAAAACCTTCCAGGTCGATTTCCGTAAATAAATTCCAGATTCTTGATGTTGGATATCCTGGACAGGGATGGATTTATCAGGGATGTGTAGATTCTGATGGAAATCTTGATACGAAAAACCAGAATTTTGTTTTTTATGGCCGAAAACTCGGTGGAAATGAACAGTTGTTCTCTTTGATGGCAAAGATTCCTGGAAAATATTATCTGCATTTCTTTAAAAGCGATGTGCTCACCGGTGAATATATCGATGATTATCTGGAAGTAGAAGTAGTTGATTCTAAATCCAATGGACAAAAACATGTATTAGCTCCTTCTTATGCTCAAGTTGTGCCTCCAAAAGCAACGATATCTGCCGATACAATCAAACGGCAGAAAGAGTATGAGAGGCTTGCTGCACAAAGACGTGCCGAAGAAAGAATTTCAGAAATGGAGACTAAAAAAGATGAATCTGGAATATCAGGAAATTCTTCTGCAAATACAAAAGCAGAGGATTCTGATATAAAGACTGTTATTCAGAATTCGTCTTCAGGCAAAAATATGCCTGGGCAAAAGATTGCCTCTTCGAATCAAAAGCAAAGCTCATCTTCTGCACTTTCTGGCAAAGATGGCGCAGATGATGGCAATAAGGTGATTGATATTGATGAACCCAAAGAAAGTAAAGTGAAGACTGCAAATCTTTCCTCTGATGCACTTTTGCTTCAGGCCAAGAAACTTTATGATGGAAAGAACTATGCTGGTGCATTGGACAGCATAAACGCTTTCTTTGAAAAATCTTCGTCCAGAATTGATGAAGCGTTGTATCTTCAAGGACAGATTCTTGAAGCAAAGAGTGACGTTCAGAATATCAAGGGCGCGATTGACTCTTATGATTTGCTTGTGAGAAGCTATCCTGCAAGTCCGTTGTGGAATCAGGCTAACAAAAGAAGCATTTTTCTTAAACGCTTTTATATAAATATTAGATAACCAAAAGGATATTGGGGGTAAATAAATGAAGAAAAATTTAGGTATTGTAGTTTTTCTTGTAATGGTTTGTGCATTGTGCATGTCTTGTAGAACAAATAAGAACTCGGATCAGAAACGGGTGATTACAGTCAGTGGATCTGGTACTGTTGCCGTAAAACCTGATTTTGCAACACTTGATTTTTCAGTGACAAAATCTGGTTGGGAATCTAAAAGAGTTGTTCCAGACAATGCTGCAATTATGACAAAAGTAATTGATGCGATTAAAGCAACTGGTGTAAGCCAGAGTGATATTATGACTTCAGAAATTTCCATCACTCAGGAAAAATCCTGGCAGAATGGTGTTCTTAGAAAAGGTCAGTATGTTTCGAAGAATCAGATTCGTGTAACTGTGCGAAATCTGTCGCTTTTGGGAGAGCTGGTGGATGCTGCTGTTTCGGCCGGTGCCAATGGACTTGATTCGCTTTCCTTTGGTGTTTCTGATAAGCAGACAGCTGTTCGTCAGGCAAGATCCGCTGCCATAAAGCAGGCTCAGGATGCTGCATCTTTGCTTGCTGGAGCCAGTGGCTGCAAACTTGGTCCTGTGATTTCCATTGATGAAATAGGGAATCCCTCTGCGGATCGTTGTGTGTACACGTCTAAGATGGCTGTGAACGATGCTTCCACTCCAATTGAAGTTGGTAAAATTAATGTAACAGCAAATGTAACTATGTCATTTGAATTGCAATAAAAATATAACGAGGAAAAAATGTTAGACTATAAATTTATAAAAGATAATCTTGCAGAAGTAAAAGAAGTCATCAAGAACCGTAACATGGAAGCTGATGCTGATGTTGTTGTTGAACTTTTTGACAAAAGAACTGCTTTGATAACAAAACAGCAGGATCTTCAGCAGAAACGCAATGAAAATGCAAAGTCCATGAAACAGAAACTTGATGATGCAAAACGCGCTGAATTGATTGAGGCTGGTAAAAAAATTAAGGAAGAGCTTTCAGCAATGGACAAGGAACTTGCTGAAGTGGAAGAAAAGCTGGAGGAAGCTGCACGTCAGATTCCAAATATGCTTCATCCCGAAACTCCGATTGGTAAGCTTGATACAGAAAACCTTGAGGTAAAAGTTGTTGGAACACCACGCAAGTTTGACTTTGAGCCAAAGGATCATGTTCAGATTGCAGAAGATCTGGATCTTCTTGATTTTGACCGCGGTACAAAAGTATCAGGTCCAAAATTCTATTACCTTAAGAATGAAGCTGTTTTCCTTGAACAGGCTTTGATTCAGTATGCTTTGAATATTCTTCGAAAGCACGGTTTTGAACTTTTCATTACACCTGATGTTGCCCGTGAAGAAATCCTTAAGGGAATCGGTTTTAATCCTCGTGGAAACGAATCTAATGTATATGCAATTGAAGAAGAAGGAACTTGTCTTGTAGCAACTGCAGAAATCACTCTTGGTGGCTATCATTCAGGAGAAATTCTTGATAAGGCTAAGCTTCCTCTTATGTATGGTGGACTTTCCCACTGTTTCCGCCGTGAAGCTGGAGCTGCCGGGCAGTTCTCTAAAGGTCTTTACCGCGTTCATCAGTTCGATAAGGTTGAAATGTTCGTATATTCAACCCCTGAACAGTCTGATGAACTTCACCACAAACTTCGCGAAATCGAAGAGGAAATCTTTAGCGGTCTTGGACTTCCTTTCCATGTAGTTGACACATGTTCTGGGGATCTTGGTGCTCCGGCATACCGTAAATGGGATCTTGAAGCATGGATGCCTGGCCGCAATGGTGGTGAATATGGTGAAGTTACTTCAACTTCCAACTGTACTGATTATCAGGCTCGCCGTTTGAATATAAAATTCAAGGATGATGATGGAAAGAACAAATATGTTCATACATTGAACGGAACCGCAATTGCTGTAGGACGTGCAATGCTTGCAATTCTTGAAAACTATCAAAATGCGGATGGTTCTGTAACAATTCCGGAAGTGCTGGTTCCTTTCTGCGGATTTGAAAAGATTACTCCGAAAGCAAAAAAATAGCTTGTATAAAAAAAGTCTGCAGTCAATGAAGGCTGCGGGCTTTGACATGAGGGTATGATGAAAGAAAGAAATTATGAAAAAGGGATTTTTTACCTTTTGCTTGGTATTGCGGTTATCCTTTGTGGAATGATAATGAAGGTTGCGTCATCTGTTGTGTTGCCCGTAATCATTTCTATTATCCTTTCCTGTGCATTTTTGCCATTGGTAAGTGGAATTCATCAAAAACTGAAGTGTCCGTGGATTCTTTGTGTAATTTTGGTGTCTCTGCTTTTTGTAGTTTTCCTGGTGCTTTTTTCTACCATCATATTCAGCAGCATAAATACGATGATTTCCCAGTATGGAAACTATGAGTCCAAGTTTCTTTCGATGTATAAGGAAGTTGCGATTCGTCTGGGGCTCCCTTTTGATGAGCGTCGTTCATTTATCGAAAACATTTGGCAACAGGAAGGTGTGCGAAACTGGGTAAGGGATTTTACGCTTACTTTCTCAAATGATGTAATCAATATTTCAAAAGTTGTTGGCGTTGTATTCCTTTTTGTTGTATTCCTTTTGCTGGAAATCAATTTTACAAAAGAAAAAGTTGGACATATGTTCAAGAAAACTTTGTCGAACAGGGTTCTCATCATTACCAATAAAATTGTTAATGATGTAGTTCGCTTTCTTTCCATCAAATTTTTCATTTCATTTGCAACTGGATTCCTTGTTTTTGTAAGCTGTTACGTAATGCATGTTGATTTTGCAATCATGTGGGGATTCTTTGCCTTTGTTCTGAACTTTATTCCAACTTTTGGATCCATTGCATCTGTAGTGATTACTACGCTTTTTACAGCATTGCAGTTCTGGCCAGATCCTTTCCCGATCATTTTTGTATTTTGTGCAATGGGCGCCATCAATATGATTTTAGGAAATATTGTTGAGCCTAGAATAGAAGGAAAGAGCCTTGATGTTTCACCTTATGTAATTCTTGTAAGCCTGACTTTCTGGGGGTGGATGTGGGGATTTGTGGGAATGATTCTTGCGGTGCCGGTAATGGTTGTGCTTAAAATCATCTGCGAAAACGTATCTTTCCTTCATCCTATTGCTATCATTCTTGGAAATCGTGCTGAAGATACAGTAAAGGCTCTTCATAACTATGATATTGATGATGAGGATGATGAGTTTTTGGATGAATCAAGAGCTACAGTGAAAATTGTAGAAAACGAAGATGGCAACGATAAATTTTAATTCTGCGCTGTGAATCAGCGTGATAATAGAGGTTTTTATGAAAAAATATGCTAGCGGCAAGGTTCGCGAAGTTTATGATCTTGAAGACGGACGTATGGTCATCGTTACAACAGACCGTATCAGTGCATTTGATGTAATTCTTCCAACAATGATTACAGATAAGGGCAAGGTGTTGAATTCTCTTGCAAATTTCTGGTTTGACTATACTAAAGATATTTGCAAAAACCATATGATTTCTTCTGATTTGAAAGATATGCCGGCAGAGTTTCAGAAACCAGAATATGAAGGACGCACAATTCTTGTTAAAAAGCTTAAGATGGTTCCTTATGAAGTAATCGTCCGCGGTTACATGTTCGGATCTATGTACGAAGCTTATAAGAAGGGTGAACCATTCCTTGGTCATTCTTTCGACAAGGAATATAAGCAGGCAGAAAAGCTTGATGAGCCAATCGTAACTCCATCAACAAAGGCTCAGGAAGGTCATGACATCAACGTAACCCTTGAATATATGAAGAATGACCTTGGTGAAGAACTTGGTACAAAAATCGAAAAGACTGCTCTTGCAATTTACAAGAAGTGTTACGAACACGCTTATAAGAATGGAATCATCATCGCTGATACAAAATTTGAGTTCGGTCTTGATGAAAACGGTGAACTTGTTCTTGGTGATGAAGTTCTTACTCCAGACTCAAGCCGTTTCTGGGATCTTTCAAAATACGAAGCAGGCGGAAGTCCAGCTTCTTACGACAAGCAGTTTGTTCGCGATTGGCTTAAGGACAATAACCTTGCAGGCGATCCAAATATTAAGGAAATTCCTGCAGAGGTTGTTGCCAAGACTTCAGCAATCTACAAGGAATGTCAGACAAAGATTTGTCACAAATAAGACAGCCTTTTTGGTAAATGATGGCTGCTTAGCAGCTAGTATGCAAAGCAGCTTAAAAAGGTATTTTTTTTTGAAAATTTAATCTTTGGCTGTTGACAAAATGTGTTTGTTTTTGATATATTAGACACATCGCAACGCGATACGGGCAGTTAGCTCAGCTGGTACGAGCGTCTGGTTTACACCCAGAATGTCGGGAGTTCGATCCTCTCACTGCCCACTAAAGGCTTCCGTTTTGGAAGTTTTCGCTATCTAAACGATGGTAACCCAATACGGGCAGTTAGCTCAGCTGGTACGAGCGTCTGGTTTACACCCAGAATGTCGGGAGTTCGATCCTCTCACTGCCCACTAAAGACTTCCAGAACGGAAGTCTTTTTTTTTGTTTAGCGTCTTTTTTCCCGCCATTCTGCATAGCTCGCTCGCTACAGAATTAAAAAACATAAAAGTGTTGAATACTGAGGTTACACAGAAATTAATATTGATAAAGTGGCGTTCAGAAATAGTTTTTATGGAAGATTTGGGCGTTGCGGGCCAGAAATGCCTGTCTTCCTTTGTGGGCCCGCTGGGTAGGGTAGCCGAAAACCGAAGGTTTGAGGCGCAGGGCGGGGCTCTGCCCTGGAAAAATGTCTTGCTCAAAAAACTTTCTGCGTGTAGCATTGAATTATGAAAAAAGCTGTATGTTTTGATTTGTTTTGGACTTTAATTTCTCCGGTTTTTCAGGAATCTGATACGGAGTTTCAGGCTGTGGGGCTTTCTCGCAATGATTTTGAAAGTGTTTTTGAAGAAAGTGTTTTTTGCCGCCGCAGGAATGTTGGGGAGTTCGAAACTAAGCGCGCAATAGTGGATGAATACGAGAAACTTTGTGGCCTTCATTTTACAGATGTGCAGAAAGATAATGTTGTGCGTTGCCGCTCCCGTCGTATGGAACTTTGCCAGACCAATATTGATCCAAAGGCAATTTTGATGCTTAAAAAATTAAAAAAAATGGGTTTTGTGATTTCCCTGATCAGTAATGCGGATAACTTTGATTATGAAAATTGGGAAAAGTCGCCCCTTAAGGATTACTTTGACTATGTAACTTTTTCTGGGATTGTAAAAAGCGTTAAGCCTGATGAGACAATTTATCTGGCGGCCCTTAAAAAGATGGGGCTTGATGCATCTGATTGCCTTTTTGTAGGGGACGGCGGTCATGATGAGCTTTTGGGAGCTAAAAAACTTGGCTTTACTACAGTTTTTACTGAGTGCCTTTTGAAAAAAGATGAAAAGACTCGCCTGCATATTATGGAAAGTGCCGATTTTGTAATTGATGAATTTGAAAAGCTTTGTGAGATTGCAAAGAATGCCTGATGTTCTTTTAAGATTCCTTTTTGGTTTTTATCCGATTAATTGTTTTCATTGGAAAAAAATACTATACTAATGTTATGAGTGATTTGTTTTCTGATGGAAAGATTAAGATTCGAGGTGCCCGAGTTCACAACCTTAAAAATATTGATGTGGAGATTCCTCGCAATCGTCTTGTTGTGATTTCTGGCCTTTCAGGATCTGGAAAAAGTTCCCTTGCCTTTGATACTCTTTTTGCAGAAGGGCAGCGTCGTTATATGGAAAGCCTTTCTTCTTATGCCAGGCAATTTTTGGGGAGTATGGATAAGCCTGATGTTGATTTGATTGAAGGACTTTCTCCTGCCATTTCTATTGAACAGAAGTCTACAAACAAGAATCCTCGTTCAACTGTTGGCACAATTACTGAAATTTATGATTACTATCGCCTGCTTTTTTCCCGTTGTGGCAAGGCTCATTGTCCGTCTTGCGGACGTGAAATCAGCGAGCAGAGTGTTGACCAGATTATCGATACCATTATGAGCTGGCCTTCTGAAACTAAGATCCAGATTCTAGCTCCTGTTATCCGCGGAAAAAAGGGTGAGCATCAAAAGATTATTGATGATGCAAAAACTTCAGGTTTTGTGCGTGCCAGAATTGATGGGGTTATGGCAAGCCTTGAGGATTCAATTAAACTTGATAAGCAGAAAAAGCACACAATTGAAATTGTTGTGGATCGAATAAAGCTGGAACATGAAAATAACGGCTTGGATGAAGGCACTGAATGTGCTTTGCAGAATATGTATTCTGGCTTGATCAGAAAGCGTGTTTCTGATTCTGTTGAAACTGCTTTATCTTGTGCAAATGGCGTAATCATCGTAACAAAAAAGACTGGTGATGTTGAGGAAGAGATTTTTTTCAGCCAGAAAAACGCTTGCCCTGATTGTGGTATCTCTATTCCTGAACTTCAGCCACGCCTTTTTTCTTTTAATAATCCTTTTGGGGCTTGTCCTGAATGTACAGGGCTTGGGGAAAAAATGGAATTCGATTTGAATCTGATTGTTCCAGATGATTCAAAGAGTTTTAATGATCACGGATTCGCGCCCTATAATCCAACTTCAGCATGGAATTACTGCAGATTCAAAGCTATTGCAGATGTTTATGGCTTTTCTCTTGATACGCCTATACGGGATCTTTCTGAAAAGCAGCGGGATGTGCTTATAAATGGGTCTGGTCAGACCTCGATTCATTGGGAATACGAAAAGCAAAGCGGAGTGGGGTATTCAGTTTATGATCAGGTTTGGCCTGGAATCATGAACGATATGAAGCGCCGTTATAATGAAGCCTGGGGCGATTCCATGAAGACTAATCTGGAAAAATTTATGGCAAAAAGCTGTTGTACGGCATGTCAGGGCCGCCGTCTGCGACAGGAAGCTTTAGGTGTAACTGTTGGCGGAAAGAATCTTTATGAGCTTACCACTTTGAGTGTTCTGGAAAGTATAGAGTTTTTTGAAAAACTTGAGCTGACTGAAACCCAGATGAAGATCGCAAAGCAGGTATTGAAGGAAATTAAGGCCCGTTTGAATTTTTTGAAAGATGTTGGTCTTGATTATCTGACCCTTGAAAGGGCTGCGGAAACTTTGAGCGGCGGTGAAGCTCAGCGAATCCGTCTTGCAACTCAGATAGGCTCTGCTCTTTGCGGAGTCATGTATATTCTGGATGAACCAAGTATTGGGCTTCATCAAAGAGATAACCAGCGCCTTATCGATACTCTTGTTCATCTTAGAAATCAGGGAAATACTGTTGTTGTTGTTGAACATGATGAGCAGACTTTAAGGACTGCCGATTATCTGGTTGATATAGGTCCTGGCGCTGGTGTGCATGGCGGTAATGTTGTTGCAGCTGGCACTCCTGAAGAAGTCATGAAAATAGAAGAAAGCGCAACCGGCCGCTATCTTAGTGGGAAGCTCAAGATGGAAATCCCTTTGGCAAGGCGAAAGGGCAACGGCAATTTTTTGCGGATAACGGGTGTAACTGAGCATAACCTTAAGAATGTAAGCGCAGATATTCCTTTGGGAACTTTTACCTGCATTACGGGTGTGAGCGGCAGTGGAAAATCCACGCTTATGAGCGATGTAATCTTTCCTGCGGTTTCAAACTCCCTTATGAGGTCAAAGCTTCCTGTTGGCGCATACGAATCTATTGAAGGGCTGGAATATATCGATAAAGTGATTAATATTGACCAAAGCCCAATCGGCCGCTCTCCTAGAAGCAACCCTGCAACTTATGTGGGGGTCTTTGATGGGATCCGCGATCTTTTTGCAAGTCTCCCTGAAAGCAAGGCGAATGGATATCAAAAAGGACGCTTTAGTTTTAATGTGAAAGGTGGCCGCTGTGAAGCCTGTCAGGGAGCTGGCGAAAATGTAATTGAGATGAACTTTTTGCCTGATGTTTATGTGCAGTGCGAAGTGTGCGGTGGAAAGCGGTTCAATAAAGAAACCCTTTCTGTCTTGTACAAGGGCAAGAGCATTAATGACGTTCTGAATATGTCTATAGAAGAAGCATGCGAATTCTTTGCGGCTATTCCTCATATTTCCAGAAAACTTGAAACTCTGAAATCGGTTGGCCTGGGATACATTCAGCTGGGACAGAATGCCCTTACTTTAAGTGGTGGTGAAGCCCAGCGTGTAAAACTTGCGAATGAACTTGCCAGGGTTTCAACTGGAAAAACTTTGTATATAATGGATGAACCTACTACAGGGCTTCACTTTGCAGACGTAAAATGTCTTATGGGAGTGATTCAGCGTCTTGTAAACCAGGGAAATACGGTCTTGATGATAGAGCATAATCTTGATGTTATTCTTCAAGCCGATTATCTTATTGATATTGGACCTGAAGGCGGATATCGTGGAGGCAATATAATTGCACGCGGAACCCCTGAAGAGGTTTCAAAAATTGGCGAAAGCTGGACCGGAAAATTTGTTCGTGAAATTCTGGAAAAAAACGGGCGATAGTTTTCTACCTTGTATGAAAAAAAGTTTTTGTGTTTCGATAGTTTTGTTTTCTCTTTTTCTGTTTTTCTGGCCATTAAACGTTTTTGCTCAGGAAAAAAACAGGACTGTCATTACAATTGAGAACGCCCGTTCCACACAATACGAAAAAGATAAGGAAACCGGCAATGATGTAATTTTATTGTCTGGAGATGTAAAAGTCAGCGTTGAAAAAGGCGGGTCTAAAAACGTAATTTCTGCTGACGAAATAAAATATGATCGGGTTTCTGAAATGATGTATGCGGTTGGAAACGTTTCTTTGGAACAGACAACTTCCAGTTCGGGTGGAATGAATGTTACCGCCACTTCATTGATGTTCAATACTTCCACACTGGAAGGTATTTTTGATGATGGCCGGGTTGTTCAGACAAAAACTGATGCCATAAATTTGCCTGCTGGTTCAACTCTTATAGTAGCTAGTGATATTTTTGGGCGAAGCGAATCAAATACAATTGCGTTCAAGGATGGCGTGCTTACTTTCTGTGATGATGAAGATCCTCACTGGAAAATCAAAGCCAGCAGAATCTGGCTTTTGCCAGGTGGCGAGTTTGCCTTTGTTAATGCGCTTTTGTTTGTGGGACCAGTTCCAGTATTCTATTTTCCGGCATTCTATTATCCAAAGGACGAACTGGTTTTTAATCCTGTATTTGGCTATAGGGCCAGAGAAGGTTATTTTATCCAGACAACTACCTATCTTTTGGGTAGAAAACCTCTGGATACTTCTGGCACGAAATCTTCCGGTTCAGACAGTGAAAATACAGAAAAGCTTAAGGCCTTGTTCAATTTCATAAAGCCTTCGTCATTGAAGGAACAGGAACTTGAAGGGCTTGTTTTGCATAATCTTGATAAAGATTTTTCCGGGGATACTTCAAAATATGTAAAGCTTACTGCCGATTACTATTCGAATGTTGGAATAACCACAGGAATTTCTGGTGTGCTTAAGCCTAATTCGGTTGTTTCGTCTTTGGATTTTGGAGTGAACCTTGGCTTTACAAATACTGTTTTCAGAAACGGTTCCGATTATATTCCCTATGCTCCTTCTGGAGAAAAATATTACCAGAAATCTAATTTCCTTGGAATTGAACTTCCGTTCCGGTATGGCACGAATTTTAAAATGAGCATTTCAAAGCCATTTAGTTTGACTTTGTCGCTGCCAGCTTATTCAGATCCATTTTTCAACGATGATTTTTCTGACAGACAGGAATCTATGGACTGGATCAGCTATTTGATTGATTCTGCCAATAAAGAGGAAAATGACGATTCGATTTCTGAAGTTTCTTCCTTCACCTGGAATTTGAGCGGCTCTTATGGGGTTCCTCTTCCGTCTGCAATCAAACCGTTTCTTTCGTCACTTTCGTTGAATCTTTCTTCGTCTGTAGCGTTTTCTTCAACTGCAACAACCGATTTCAGCAGCTTTGACATAAAATCAGCGGATGAGGCTTCATGGAAAACTTATTCGTCCCAGCGCAAGTTCTATTATCCTTCCCAGATTACACCTGTTACGTTTTCTGCATCATTTGGAGGGACTATTTTTGATTATTCATCCTCTAAAACTGTAACAAAGAAAAATAATGAAAAAATTTCTTTTGCAACTCCAATGGTCGTTCCAGAAAGTCTGGTTAAGGAAACGGACAATAAAAATGATGACAGGAAAGATGATTTGAAAGGAAAAGAAACTATTGAAGAGTTGAATGCAGTTTCTTCAGAAAATGCAGATGGCACAGTGCAGTCCAACGATGATGGATCTTCCGAAAAAGAAGCGGAAGTTCATCCGCTTTTCACCACCGATGCTTTGCCTTCAATTTCTGTACCTTCTGTTTCTATAGTTACCATTCCAGGAATTGATTTTTCCATGAAATATACCATTAAGCCCAATATTACCACTCAGCTTGCTTATCCTTCTGAAGGTCTTTCCAAGCCAGAAGATTTTGACTGGAAACAGATCAGATCTTCCATGTATACGCTTAAAATACCTGTGACACTTAATAATTCCTTCAGTTATGGTGGAAGCTTTTTTTCTGTATCAAACAACTGGAATTTTGATCCGGTTTTTCAGGAGCATCCGTACATCTGGTCTTCAAATGATGTGCTGGAACAGGGAAAAGGTGCATATACAGAAGAAGCAGCAAAATCCTTGAGAAAAACTGACTATGCAGCACAAAAGCGTGACCTTACTAATACAAATTCTGTATCATTTAAACCTTTTGCGTATATAAAATCAATCAAAGATACTGGTATCACATGGAGATCAACGATTAAGGTCGTGCGAACCGAATTTATCGGTGATGCAGATAACCCTGAATGGGAGTATAATACTACAGACTGGAGTGATGAAAAATCCATTACCCTTAATTCGCTGGATTTTACTTTTGCTTCAAATCAGCGTGACAATTTGTTCACCCAAAGTCTGATACTTACGACAACACTTCCGCCACAGCCTGACCAGTATTATGGAACGCTGAAATTCGGTTTTCCTTTTGTTTCAGCTACATTTGAATCAGGTATCAAGCGCAAATCAAGCACTGATGACACTTGGGTAAAGCAGCCTTTTAAACAGAATCTTTCCCTGAGCCTTTTCAATAATACGCTTAAGCTTTCTGAATCATACAATTATAACATTGAAGATTCTCATCATGATGCAATGAAGATTTCCTTGAGCTGGCAGGCTTTGCAGGCTGCTTACACAATGAGCTATACCTATGGTTATGATTTTGATTCTTCCACAGGATGGGTTCAAAGGGATAAACAGGAATTTCTTCCGTATTCTTTTTCATTGTCCTATGCGCCTTCAACAAAAACTTTATATACCTGGAAAAATCGTGTAAGTTTAGGACTTGGACTTTCTACAAGTGTTGTTGCTGATTTACTCAAGCCTACCAGCAGTTATTTTACTTTTTCACCTACGATTTCATTCAAAATCAATGAATTTTTGACGTTTTCATTTACATCAACTTCAAAAAATTCTGTAATTTACAGGTATTTTGGAAACGAAAATAATCTTCCTGGCGAAACCAACCTGTTTGTTGATTTGCTCAATTCATTCAGATTTGATGATGAAGATTTGCGAAAAGCTTCGGGATTTAAGCTTAAAAGCATGAAGTTCGACATTACTCACGAAATGCATGACTGGGATTTCAACTTATCCTTCAAGGTGGAGCCAAGACTGCTTACTGAAAATGGAAAGAAATCCTATGACTTTAGTCCATATATGACAATTTCAGTTTTGTGGAGGCCTATGGCTGCCATGAAGACTGAAATCATTGATGAGTATGGTGAATGGAAACTCAAATAGGGAGGAATGTGAAGTCCAGCTGCTTCTCTTGACTTAATAAACGGTGAACTTTACAATTAACTGATTTGAATTCTGAATATATTATAGTTGTTCCTGACCAGGAAGTTTTGACCTGTGTTTGTGGAACAAACGACACGAATCTAAAACTCATTGAAGACCATCTTGGCATTCCTGTATATACAAAAGGAAATGAGCTTTCCATTGATACAGATGATGAAAATTTGCGCCAGGAGTTCCAGTTTATTGTTGACCGAATTATTGATGAAGTAAATGACGGCGGAAAAAATTCAAGCGACATAATAACTTCTGTGCTCAATATGGAAAAAAAGGCAGATATGGAAAATACGTCCATTACTGTTCCAGGATGCATCAGAAAAGTTTATCCGCATACACAACATCAAGCCGATTATATTCAGTCTATGCGTAGCCATGACATGGTTTTTTGCTACGGAGCTGCTGGAAGCGGTAAAACCTTTCTGGCTGTTGCAGAAGCGTTGAGGCTTGTTTTGAGCCATCAGAAATCAAGGCTAATTCTTTCAAGACCAATTGTAGAGGCAGGTGAAAGCCTGGGCTTTCTTCCAGGAGATCTTGAACAGAAAATAAATCCGTACCTTCGCCCGTTGTATGATGCGATGGGCATGATTCTCAGTCGGGATACAGTTCGCCGTCTTGTGGAATCGGAAGTAATAGAAGTTGCTCCTCTTGCGTATATGAGAGGCCGCACCTTGAATAACAGTGTGATTATTCTTGATGAGGCTCAAAATACTACCTGTGAGCAGATGAAGATGTTCCTTACCCGAATGGGCGAAGGATCGAAAGTGTTCATTACAGGGGATATTACCCAGATTGATCTTCCAAAACGAGTTCCTTCGGGATTGATTCACGCAACCAATCTTCTTTCGGGAATAAACGAAATCGGAATGATTCGTCTGACTGCGGAAGATGTAGTTCGCAATCCACTTGTAAAGAAAATTGTAAAGGCATATGAATATGAGCAGGACAAAATCCAGTAAGAAAAAAGGAATTGATGTCAAAAGAATTTTTGAATCGCTTTTGATTTTCATAAAGAAACAGTACAAGTATATTGTGCTGCTGATTTGTGCATTCCTTGCAGTTTCAGCAATCAATTTTTTCAGCGTTTCCAGCAGTCAGACTGTGGATTCCTTCGATATAGATGATATTGAAATCGGTCAGGTAATGTTCAGAAACATTGTGGCTCCAAGGGATATCCCCGCAGATTCGAAAAGCGAGATTTCGGTAAAAAAAGGCGAAAAAATTGTAAAATCCGGTTTCCCAGTAACAGAAGAAGCCTATAGAAAACTTCAGAAGATGGCGGATTCTCCAGTCTATTTTGATGCAAGGACTTTTGCTGATATAGAGCTTTTTGTTTTGATTTTGATTGTCCTCTGGTTTGTGATTTTTGCTGTTGCACCTTTGGAAAAGAAAGTCTCACTGTCTGAACTGATATTTCAGCTTATTTGTTTTGCAATCGTTTTTTTCGTGGCAAGCTTTGGACAAAAACTGCCGGCTTTTAATTCCCCGCTTATGATAGTAATTATCATCCCCACATCACTTTTTGTTCTTATAGATGCTGTTTTGTTTGGGCAGCTTAGTTCTGCTTTTTTCAGTCTTCTTTTGTCTTTTGGCGTTTTTGCGGCAACGGGATGGGGAATTGTGCCGTTCATTTTTACTATTACTTCATGTCTGGCCGCAACAGTAATTGTGCGCAAAATTGAGCGCCGAATCGACATGGTTTTTGCTTCCATTGTACTTGCCGCAATGAATATGGTTATTATAATAATCGACTCGGTAATCTTCAATGAAAGTTTTTCAACATTGCCAGTTCTTTTAGGTGGTGTTGCAGCAAACGGTTTCCTTTCGGGAATACTGGCTTTAGGGCTTTTGACGCCGGTGGAATTCATTTTGAATACAGCGTCGGTGTTCCGGCTTATGGATTTAAGCGATTTGAACAACCCGTTGATGAGAAAAATGCTTATTACGGCAAGCGGTACTTATCAGCATTCCCAGATGGTTGCGCAGCTTGCGGAAGTTGCATGTCGTGATATAGGGGCAAATGCTTTGCTTGCCAGAGTTGGAGCATATTATCATGACATAGGCAAAATGGAACATAGCGAATATTTTGTAGAAAATCAGATAAACGGCGTCAACAAGCATGATTCACTGAATCCTTCGCTTTCAGTTTCCGTGATTCGCAGTCATGTACGCAAAGGTGTTGAAAAGGCTCATCAGCTTCATCTACCTCAGGCTGTAATCGATATAATCGAAGAACATCACGGAAACAGTGTCATTGCCTATTTCTTGGAAGAGGCAAAGCAAAAGGATCCGGATGTGAATCCAGCTGATTATTCGTATTTTGGAAATCCACCTTCTACAAAGGAATCAGCGGTTGTCATGTGTGCAGATACAGTTGAAGCAGCCTGCCGCACTTTGGAAAATCCAAACGAAGAGCGTCTTGATAAATTTATCAGAAAACTCATAACTGCAAAAATGGAATCTCATCAGCTGGATAACTGTCCTCTTACTTTTCAGGATACCACGATTATGCGCAAAGCTTTCGTAAAACTTTTGCTCGGTTATTACCATAACAGAATCGAGTATCCTGATCAAAAAGACGAGCAGAAAGCTGAAGAAAATCAGGACGAAGAAAAAACATCTGAAATATCAGATGGGAAAGTTCAGTTAAAAGATAGGACCGATGATGGCACTGTTGATGGCGTGAAGATAAAAGCGGCAAAGAAATCATCCAGATAAGTTATTTTGTTTCAGGCGATTGAAAATATTTTACGTTTCAATCGCTTTTGTGGTTTTATGAAGGAGAGTATATATGGCTAATAGAGTGTTGGTTTCCATGCAGGAAGGAATGAATGAACCTGTATGGTTTTCCAGGATAGAAGAGTTTGTGGAAAAGATTCTTCAGAAAGCAGGTTATGATGGAGAGGAGCTTTCAATTCTTTTTTGTGATGACGTCTTTATTCAAAATTTGAATAAAGAATATCGTAACATTGATGCTCCTACAGATGTTTTATCATTTGAAACAGGGGAAGAATATGAAGATGACGAAGGCCAGTGGTATAGTGCCGGCGATATTGTCATAAGTTTGGATACATTGCCTAAAAACGCCGAATATTTTGAGGTAGACAAAAATACTGAGTTTAAACGGCTTTTGATACATGGGGTGCTTCATCTGAACGGAATGGATCATGGGGAAGAGCACATCGAAAAGGATGTGGAACCTTCGTGTGAGATGCTTGTCCTTCAGGAAAAGATTCTTGAGGAACTTGCAGATGAAATTATTTGGACAGAGTAGTGTTATGTGGTTTACTGGAAAAAAGCATAAGAAAAATCGCGGGTTAGAAGAAATTAGCGCGGAGCAGCAGAAAATTCTAAATGAAGAAAAAAAAGACATGATTCAGGGAGTTGAAGAGCTTTCTGAAACTTCTGTAAAAGAAGTGATGGTACCGCGTATTGATGTTGACTTCATTTCTGTTGATACTCCAATCGATGAACTTTTGGAAAAAGTTTCGAAAAGCGGGCATTCCCGTTTTCCAGTTTATTCTGAATCGATAGATAATGTTGTAGGCGTTCTATATGTGAAGGATTTGATATTCACCTGCAGAGATCCTGAATCATTTGAGCTTGAAAAGATTATTCGAAAGGCATATTTTGTGCCTGAATCAAAAAGAATCGACAGCTTGCTTAGAGAATTCAAGCGTCGCCATCTTCATATTGCCATTGCAATTGATGAATATGGTGGAATCGCTGGAATTATAACTATGGAAGACATCATAGAAGAGATTGTTGGCGATATTCAGGATGAATTCGACAATGAACATGAAGATATTCTTCCTGTGGGCAATAATATCTGGCTATGTGATGCCAGAGTTGATCTTGATGAAGTAAATGAAAAACTGGAAACTGTTTTTCCAGCTCAGGATTTTGATTCCCTTGGAGGCTTCGTCTTCGATCTTTTTGGAAAAATTCCTGTTAAGTTCGAAAAGACTTCATGGAACGACTTTGATTTTATCGTTCAAGACATGGAAGGTCACCGTATAAATATGATAAAAGTGATAAAAAAGGCGAGTGATAAGAATGATGGAAATGAAAAAAAAGATTAAATTCATTGCAGCAGCCGTTTTTTTTGCCCTGTCATCTTCAGGTTTTGCGCTGGGAAAATCGGCTGTAGAACTTTATGATGAAGGCCTTACTGAAGAAAATAATGAGCAATGGTACATGGCATCTCAAAAATATATGGAAGCGGTTCAGCTTAATCCAGTGTATGCAGACGCCTGGTTTCATCTGGCTAAATGTTCCTATCAACTTGGCGAGTACGAACTGGTTTTAAGCCAGCTTGAAGAGGCTCAAAAATACGCAAAAAATGAAAGTTCTATTTTCAATCTTAGAGGAATGACTTTCATTGCTCTTGAACGTTTTGCCGATGCAAGAAAAGTCTTTGAAGATGTGCTTCGATCTTATCCAAATAACGTTGATGCTCGATTTGGGCTTGCGGAATTAGATCTTTTTGATGGCCGTGTAACTGGTGCTGAAAAAATGTACATGGAAGCTTTGAGTCGCCAGAGGGATAATCGTAAGGCTTTGCTTAGCCTTGCAGTGGTTTCCTGTGAACTTGGTAAAACTGATCTGGCAAGAAAATATGTAACACAGGCTTTGGGCTACTATTCAGGTGAATGTGAAGTTCATTATCTTGCCGCTGTTATTTATGCCATGCAAAACGATCTGGATGCTGCAGAAAAGCATGTTCGAATTGCACTTGAAATAAACGGAGATTATGACAAAGCTTATGATTTTTTGGCAAAAATCCGCTTTGCTAAAGGTTTTTATCCTGAAGTAATATCCATTTGTGATTTCAGAATCGGACGCAATAGGGAACTCTCTTCTGCCTGGTATTTGAAAGGTCTTTCACAGTGTGCAGAAAATGAAATTGATGCTGCGATCAATACATGGTCTGGCGGGCTTGATGTAGATCCTTCCGACGAAATAATGAGATCAGCTTTGGAGTCCCTTGTTTCAAAATATGTACCTTTGGAAGATGGCAGAAGAAAAGCCTGGGCTGATTATCATGTTCAAGAGGCTCGTGAATGCAGCCGTCGATATGACAGCACAGGGGCTACATTCCAATATCAGCAGGCTTTGAAGATAAACCCTTCAAATGAAGAGGCAAGGAAAGCCTATGCTGATATGCTTGAATTGAATGGAATGCATGAACTTTATCTTGATCAGCTATTATTCCTAAGGGAAAGAATCATATCCGACGATACGTCTGATGCAATAATTTCTGCTGGAGAAAGCTTTTCTGCTCAAAATGAACAGAAAAAGGATTTTGAACAGCAGCAGATGGATTATACTATTGAAGCCTACGATTCGCTGCTGAAAGATTCGCTTGCAAATAAATGGAATGTTCAACCTTTCTATTTGGATAAAACCAGATGGAAGCTTGGTGTTTATTATACCCCTTCAACTGTAAGTCAGCCTCATCCGCAAAACAATAGGGTAAGTGCTGAATTTGCATCGGAGATTTTTTCTGGAATCGCTTATGCCAGTGTTTGTACTTATGCTGAACCGGTTGCCGGTTTTGGCGAAGCTTATCAGAAGGCAAGAAGCTCAAAAACCGACTATTTTGTAATAATTAGCTTTGATGAAGGTAGCCGGGACGTTACACTTGATTTTGCCATGTATTCGGGACGATCTGGCTATAAAATCCATTCTGATTCCTATTATGCCACCGGCAATAATCGTTATTCAAATATTTTCCGTCGCTTCAGAAAAGCTATCCTGGAGCGGCTTCCTGTAAGGGGAAAGATTTTGAACCGTGAAGGAAAACGACTTCTTGTGGATATGGGGAAATCCGAAAACCTTGTAAATGGTGCGTTGTTCGATGTTGTAAAAAAAGGTTCGATAGAAACTTCTGGAAGCAGCGGCGGAATCGTTTATAAAGAATCTGATGTGCTTGGTAATCTGACTATAACTACTGTTGGAGAAGAAGTTTCTGAAGGACTTTTGGAATATGACGGCTTTTATGATAAGGTAAATACAGGCGATGAAATTGTTTTGCTTTCAATGCCAAAGCCTGATGAAATGCAGTCAATGGAACAAAGCGCAGAAATCACGGTTGTAAGCGACACAGCACCGACTGCCGATGTGAACGGAAATGCGATCAATCAACCAAAAAGCATGAAAGTTACAGCAGCTGAATTTGTGGACAAAAGAACGCCGTCATTCATTGATTTAATACGCAGTATCTATTGATTTTGTGGTTTGACATTGATGGTCATTCAGGAAAAGCTTTATTCCATTGTTTCCATGTATTCAAGACTGGAATCAATCCACTTTTTTGAAAGCTTTGGAAAAGTGTCGTAAACTTTCAGAAAGTTTTGAACAGCGCTTTTGTAGTCTTTTGAAAAGTAGTATGACTGGGCAAGATAAAATCCTGCCCGCTGTGTTACTTCGGCAGATCTGTTTGTTCCCAAAAGTTTTATAAGTTCATCTATGCAGGAAGCATATTTTTTCTGTATGAACGTGGTTCTTAATATTTCAAACAAAAGAAAATCGTCTCCTCCATCTGGAGAAATCAGATCCTGTTCAAAAACATAAGGAGTCAGGCGTTTTTTTGTCTTTTGGCTGTTGCCGGCAAGTTCCCTTGCATATGAAATAGTTGATTCTTTCATGGAAATCTTTTTTCCTTTCATACTGCTTACCAGGTCAAGGAAAGGAAGGGGCGTTTCCCTTATGTTGCCATCTGTGTAGAGTTTTTCTGGAATTTCCTTCTTGACCGGCAATTCTTCCTTTTGTTCAATTTTCAGATGAACTGAATTTACCGTGGAATTGATAGATGGGAGTATGATGTCATAAGGCTTACCGTTTACTTCGGCCAAAACCGCATAGTAGTAGTCACGATAATCCTTTACGGAATCGGTAAAACCGCAACAGTCAGCATCTAGCGTTGCGATGGGTTTTTCAGATTCCAGGTCAAAAAATGAACCTGCAGGTTTTGTGGTTCTATATAGAAAAAGCTTTGTGATTTTAGGATCAGGTTTTTCTGGAACCGTCCAGGATATGTTGATTTTTGTGCCTTTGCCGCTGGTTGCCATAAGATTTTTGATGATAGGTCTGTCTTTGGCGTAAGAAAAAGAGGATGTAAGAAACAGACAGCCTAAGGCAAATAATTTGATAATTTTCATGATAATATTTTAATGCGATGTTGGCTCAAAATCAATATTTCTGTAATATCCAAATATGCTTTTTATTTTTGATATGGGTGGTGTTGTAACAAACACTGCAGGAAAAGTTTTGGATCAGGAAGTAGCTGAAAGAATTGGAATCAGCGTAAAGGAATTCTATGACTTTTGCAAAAAGGGAACAGAACAGGATATGCTTAAGGCATTGGAAATTGGAAGAATTGATACTGCCTTATTCTGGAAGGAATTTTCTGCTAACAGTGGAAAAAACGTTTGTACTGATTGGTTCAGGCTATTGTTTCACCCGGTATTGATAAGGGAAACTGTAGAAGTAATCGATTATTTGAAAACGGTTGGGGATGTAAGACTTGTTTGCGGCACGAATACAATTGAAAGCCACTATGACAATCACATAAGTCGCGGGGATTATGCATTATTCGATATGACTTATGCAAGTCATCACATGGGGGTGGCAAAACCAGACCCGTTGTTCTTTTCAATGATTCTGGATGCGGAAGGAGTTTCCCCAGAAGATGCGTTTTTCGTTGATGACAAGATTGAGAACTGCAATGCCGCATCCTCATTGGGCATAAGGACCTGTGTTTTCAAAAATGGTGGTGAACTTATGGTACAAGCAAAGTCATTTATTGAAAATAGAAGATAAAATAATTATAATTCGAGGCTATGATGTTTCCAAGAGTTTTTTTGAAGAGTAAAGAAGAAAAGGAAATCCTTCAGGGGTTCCCATGGGTTTTTGACAATGAAATTTCACATGTAAAATATAGAAATGATGAGAAGGAAGAATGGAAGGTTCTTTCTTTGGAAGAATGTGATGTGGAAAACGGTTGTGCTGTAGAAGTTTTTACAAAAGCCGGCGGTTTTCTGGGAACCGGCATAATCAACAAAAATTCCAAAATTACCGTTCGTCTTATTTCCAACGATCATGCAGACCGGGTGTTTGAAAATACAGCATCGTTTTGGGAAAAAAGAATTTGTGATGCGGTAAATATCAGAAAAACCCATTACGGTGAAAAGGATTCCTATCGCCTTGTTTTTGCGGAAGCCGATTTTATTCCAGGTTTTATCTGTGAAAGATATTGCGACATGTTCGGCCGTGTCTATCTTGTGGTTCAGTTCCTTGCAATGGCCTGTGATGTGTTCAAGAAGGAGATTCTTGATGCGTTGAAAAAGCATTGTAAGCCTTATGCAATTTATGAAAGGGACGATGCCGATGTGCGTGAAAAGGAAGGCCTTCCAATCCATTCTGGCTGGATAGGAAGTGAAAAGGATAGTGTTATAACTATAGAAGAAAACGGCATCAAGCTTTGTGTTGATATTGCGAACGGTCAGAAAACTGGTTATTTCCTTGACCAGAAGGACAATCGTCGCATTGCAGCAGATTTCTGTCATGGAAAGAAAGTGCTGGATACATTTACTCATACTGGTGCTTTTGGCTTGAATGCGTTCAAGGCAGGAGCCAGAGATGTAACATCTGTTGATATTTCTGAAGAAGCTGTGCAGATGGTGAACAAGAACATTCAGATGAATAATGCCACGTCTGTAATGAAAGCCGTTTGCGCAGATGTTTTTGATTTGCTGAAGAAGTATGAAGCTGATGGTGAAAAATTTGACGTAATTATTCTTGATCCACCTGCATTTACAAAAAGTGCAAAGGCCATTCAGAAAGCCTATGGTGGTTACAAAGAAATAAATCTTAGAGCAATGCGCCTTTTGAATGATGGCGGTATTCTTGTTACATGTTCATGCTCTCATTTTTTTGATTCAACGATTTTCTATGACATGATTATGCATGCAGCTGCAGACAGCCATAAGAAGGTTCAGATTCTTGAAAAACGTGGCGCAGGTCCAGATCATCCTGTGTTGCTTGGCTATCCGAAAAGCGAATATCTTAAGTGTGCAATTTGCCGTGTCCTTTAGCGGTTGGAAACAGATAATTCTATGGGCGAATATAATTGTATTGTTGTGCTTGGTCCAACGGCGGTTGGAAAAACCAGTATTGGCGTGCATTTGGCATTGAATCTTAACGGTGAAATTATCTCTGCAGATTCCCGGCAAACCTACGTTGGCCTGGATATTGGGTCTGGTAAAGATTTGTGCGAATTTACCGTCAATGGCAGATCTGTTCCATATCACCTTATTGATGTGGCAAATCTTTCCCAGGAATACAACGTTTTTAACTATCAGCAGGATTTCTACAAAGTTTTTCCCCAGATTATTGAGAGAGGAAAGCTTCCTGTCATTGTTGGTGGAACTGGAATGTATCTGGATGCTGTTGTCCGCGGTTATGATCTGGTGACTGTTCCCGAAAATCTGGAGCTTAGAAAAGAATTGGATGGAAAATCACTGGATGAGCTTGATGCCATGCTGATTGGATTGAAGCCGGATCTTCATAACAAAAGCGATCTTCTGATTCGTGAAAGGGTAGTTCGTGCCATTGAAATTGCATTATACATGAAAGATATGGGGAAGGAACAACACTGCAATAATACAGTTTCACGTCCGGATATCAGACCTCTGATTATTGGAACAACTTTTCAGCGAGATTTGGTTCGTCAGAACATCAGCATTCGACTTAAGGAACGCCTTGAACAAGGAATGATTGAAGAAGTTGCACTCCTCCATGAAAAAGGTGCAAGTTGGGAACGGCTTGAAAAACTAGGCCTTGAATATCGGTATTGTTCGTTATTCCTGCAAGGAAAGATAAAGACAAAAGAAGAACTTTATGAAAAACTTTTTGTTGCCATCAGACAGTTTGCAAAAAGACAGGAAACATGGTTTCGTGGCATGGAAAAGAAAGGCGTAAAGATCAACTGGCTTTTGCCGGTTCAGGATAAAAAGCAGAGAATTGATGCTGCAATGGATCTTGCAAAAAAATATTTCAGCTGATTTTTAGATTTTTATCATTTTATTTTTTTGCATAGTTTTTGATTTCTGCACCAGGTGTTGGGCTCTTTTTAGTTTATTTGCATAGTCTATGCGTTTACGGCAACTTTAACTGGTTCTGCAATTTCAGTAAGATAACCTGTTCGGATGCAGCTTTCGAATAATTCCTTTCCAAGAAAATCTGTAGTTTTTTCTTCATAGCCGTCCAAGTCTCTTACAATTCGAATTACGTAACCGTCTTTAGTTTCCTTGATTATTGTCATGTAGTCGTTTTTGTTGCCTAAGCTTTTAAGTGAATAACTTTTCATATAGTCCTCCAGAAATTGACCAATGATCTTGAATAATAAAAAAAGATAAATTGCTTACAACTTTATTTTCGGATAATATGAATTTTATGTTAGCTTTTTCTTCGTTTTGCGACGCACATTTTCATCTTTATGACATTCTTGAATCCCTTGGCCCTGAAGAGTTGCCTGTTTTTAATTCCCTGATTGAAAGTAAGGGTTTTTCTGCAATTGATTGTGCCACAGACGGTGAGCAACTCGAAAAAGTTCATTCCTTTTTTATTGAGCATAAGAACATGGGCATATACTCTGCATGTGCCATTCATCCTTTTCATGTTAGCTTTGATGAAATCCAAAACAAAAAAAAGCTGTTGCAGCTTCAACATCTTTTAGAACAGAAGAAAATCCAAATCATTGGTGAATGCGGACTTGATTTTTATACGGATGAGTTGAAACGTACAATGAAAAATCAGATGGATGTTTTTGAAAGTCAGCTTTTACTTGCAGGAAAATATGAAAAACCTGTTGTGCTTCATATAAGAAAAGCTTTCAGTTATTTGAATGATTTTCTTAGCCCTCTAGGCCAACTTCCATCTGTTCTTTTTCATGGCTTTGGAGGTGGACCAAATGATCTTTCCTTCATCATGAAGCATCTATCCAATTCATATTTTTCCTTTGGGGCAAATCTTCTTCAGAATTCAAAAAAGGCTTTGGCTTGCATTGAACTAATTCCTCTGAACAGATTGCTTCTTGAATCAGACGCACCTTTTGGCCCCTTTAGGGATTTTTCCGTTTTGTCCTACACAAAGCAATGGGATCAATTGATCCGAATTGTAAGTGACATTAAAAAAATCAAGCCGCAGCAGTTATGTCATGTTCTAAATCAAAATTTTGTGCTATATTTAAATAATGAATAAGATAGTAATTTTTGCAATTTGCAGTTTGGCTTGTGCCGTCATTTTTTCTTTTTGTTCAATCAGTTTTTCTCCAGATATTTCGTTGCTTTCCTTTCCTTTGGGAATCGCATTTTCGTTGCTGACTTCATATTTTCTTGTTTATAAAGGATTTTTGAAGAATGATTTTAAGAGCTTTAGAATAGGGCGAAAGCTCTATCAGTATATTTCTTATGTGCTTCTGGTTGCTTTTATAGTCAGAAGAAGCGGAATTAATGAGACTCCATTTTATCTAGATCTTGTTACTGTGATTTTCTGGCTTTTGCTGTTCTTATCTTCCATTGTGGTGTTACGTTTTGTAAATGAAAAAAATCTTCCTAAATTCTTCCCTGACTGGAAAAAAGAAATAGAACTTCATCGATTGGATCGTTCTATTTGGGATGCAAAACGAATATTAGCAGAAATTGTTGATTGGGCCGATGCTTTGGTTCAAGCTGTTTTTATGGTTTTGTTGATTCAGATCTTCTTCCTTCAGCTGTATATTATTCCATCTGAATCCATGGTTCCTTCCTTCCTTATTGGTGATAGAGTTGTGGTTTTCAAAACTGCAAGTGGTCCTGTTTTCCCTCTTTCTGATGTGGGTATTCCATCTAACAAAAAATATGACAGGGGAGATGTTGTTGTTTTTAGAAATCCCCATTATGGAATGGACCGAAAAAGTGAGGTGAAAAGTGTTGTTTCGCAAATCGTCTATATGCTTACTTTCACGCTTGTAAACATGAATGTAGATGACGAAGGAAATCCCAAAGCTGATCCGCTAGTAAAACGTGTTTGTGGGGTTCCTGGTGAACAGCTTGTAATGCAAGATGGTGTGCTTTATGCTCGCACTGCCGAAAAAACTGATTTTGAGCCTGTTGTGTTTGATTCAAAGTATGGATGCTGGAATTTGAATGAAGTTCCAAATGTTTTGAAACCTTCCATCCAGACTATTCCGCTTTCCCAGACGGCTTATGAAGCCATGATTGATGTTGAAAAGGCTCGTCGTGACTATGATCTGGAATCTGCAAAAGCCAGGTTTCAAAGCTATGTAAGAAGATTTGATTCTTTGTATCTTTCACGAAAAGGTAATCTTAACCTGATTCCTAAAGAAAACAGAGCTTTTAAACAGGATTTTACTGTAGATCAGTTCGAAATGGATCCATTTAATTATGCACTAAATCTTTATGCCTGTGATAATGGAAATCAGTGGTTCAATGCATTTATGAATTCGTGGATGAAAGTGGATTATAAGATTTTTGAGTCTGACCCATATTCATTCGCAAATTTCAAACTAAACGTAATGATTAAAGAAAAAATGGCTCTTCAGATTCTTGATTGCCTGGAAACTTATGCGCAAGGTGGTTCTGAAGTTCATTCTAACAATGACGGAGTTTCCCTGGCATATCTTTCGTTCTATACACAGATTCTTGATCAGCGCAATATGCCTGTTTTTCCCGCTAATGACGAAGAAGGGAATCCAGTGTACATATCAAATGATGAATATTTTATGATGGGCGATAATCGTTTCAACTCACTTGATATGCGCCATTCTTATGAACAGAAAACCGTACCACTTGATAAAAATGATCCTTACTCAGTACTTTACGATTCAAATATGGAACCGCAGTGCGTGAGCAAAAAACGCATTCTTGGCACTGCTGTATATCGATTCTGGCCTTGGTCAAGACGAGGACCTGTGCAGGTAAAATAAAGCTATTCAAATAAAAAAGAGGCTGCCCTGAAAGTATTTGCATTAACAGTCATGGAAAGGGGTAAATAACCAGACTGTTAATGAGATGGTGGCTAATATGAGCACAACCACCATGAAATATACTTTTGCATTACGGTGGTTGAGTTTATCGAAACCACCACATTGAGTGTAGCGCTCATTACTTTTGGGACAGCCCTTTTATTTTAACTGCAAGAGTTTTAGGAATTTCTTCCGCAGCACTGCTTGTATTTCTTTCCGCTTCCGCATGGACAAGGATCGTTGCGGCCAATTTTTGGAGTTGAACGTCGAACAGTTACGTTTTGTCCCTGAGAATTGCGCTGCATTACGCCATTGGCAGCCTGTCTTCTTGCTGCATCTGCGTTCATTGCAGATGACTGGTTTGCAAATGTTCCCTCTGCTTGTGAATGCTGTGCGTTCATATTGCGGGCAGTTCTTTCTGCTGCAATGCGACGCTGTTCTTCGGCCTGCGGGTTAAGCTGGATTCTTACCTTAAATACAAGTGACATGACTGTATTTCTGATAGATTCAAGCATCTGGTCGAAAAGATCGAAGCCGTCATTCTTGTATTCTGTAAGAGGGTTCTTTGATCCGTATGAGCGAAGAGCAACGGCTTCACGAAGTCCTTCCAGTGTTTCAAGCTGGTCAAGCCATTTTTTATCGATTGCCTGAATGTACTGGTACCTGATGAACATGTTCAGGTTTTCTTTTCCTACAAGAGTTTCCTTTTCTGTAAGGTCATTCTGGAGTGCAGCATAAATTGCATCCTGATTCAACTGTTCTTCGCTAAGTTCCAGCGCAAAGGTTGATTTGAGCTTGCTCTGAAGTTCGCTCAGATTGGAATTTCTTCCCTTGTATTCATCCATAAGGCTTTCCACAGTGTATTCGGCATTTGACATGATGCGTTCTGCCAGGTCATTGTCAGTAAGGATTTCGTCCCTCTGCTTATAGATGATTGTTCGCTGTTCATTAAGAACATCATCGTAGTCAAGTAAGTGCTTACGGATTTCAAAGTTGCGGTCTTCAACCTTCTGCTGAGCTTTCTGAATACCTTTATTCAACCATGGATGATTGATAGGTTCACCAGGTTCCATACCGATTCTTGACATGATGGCTTTCATCCGTTCGCCACCAAAAAGACGCATCAGGGAGTCGTCCATGGAAATGAAGAATTTACTTCGTCCAGGGTCCCCCTGTCGGCCAGAACGTCCGCGAAGCTGGTTGTCGATACGGCGAGATTCATGTCGTTCTGAACCGATTACATAAAGACCGCCGCAAGCTTTGACTTCTTCGCAGTCCTTCTGCCACTGTTCCTTTTCAATCTTGTATGCTGCTTCGTACTGTTCTGCAGTAGCTTCTGTTCCAGCGCGTTTTCTAGCTCTGAATTCCGGGTTTCCCCCAAGCTTGATATCGGTACCACGACCAGCCATGTTTGTCGCGATAGTTACGGCGCCTTTTGCACCAGCTTCTGCAATGATCATGGCTTCCCGGGCATGGTTTTTTGCGTTTAAAACTTCATGACGAATGCCTTTTCTTGTAAGAAGGGCAGAAAGTAATTCTGATTTTTCAACAGAAACTGTACCTACAAGAACCGGCTGGCCTTTTTCATGTGCCTTTGAGATTTCTTCGCAGATTGCTTCCCATTTTTCTTTTTCATTTAGATAAACTTCATCGTTTTCATCGATGCGGGCCACAGGGCGGTTTGTTGGGATGGCAACAACATCTAGATTGTAGATTTTGTTGAATTCCACCTGTTCTGTCTGTGCCGTACCTGTCATGCCCGAAAGTTTTGAGTACATGCGGAAGAAGTTCTGGAAAGTGATTGTTGCCAGAGTTCGGTTTCTTTGAGCAATACGAAGGTGTTCCTTTGCTTCAATAGCCTGGTGAAGTCCGTCTCCATAACGGCGACCTTCAAGAACACGACCAGTAAATTCATCTACAATCTGAACTTGTCCGTCCTTTACAAGATAGTCAACATCTACACTATACAAAGTGTGGGCGCGAACAGCTTGTGTGAAGTAGTGAACATATTCGAAATTCTGTTCATCAAAAACAGAAGAATCTGGTGAAATCAAATTGTGCTGATGGAGAATGGCATCGATTTTGTTCATTCCGGCATCGGTAAAGGAAACTCGTTTTGACTTTTCGTCAAGCTTATAGTCACCTTTGATGTTTGCACGGTCTTTTGCTTCCATTTCTACTTCATCGGGATATTCGCCTGTTTTAGGGTCTTTTTCAACTTCGGTGAGCTGGCCGACATACTTGTCAACTTCCTGATATTTAAAAGTGTCATCTTCGCCCTGTCCAGAAATAATAAGAGGAGTTCGCGCTTCATCAATCAAGATGGAGTCGATTTCATCCACAATACAGTAATTGAATCCACGCTGAACCTTATTGCGGATGTCAATCTGCATGTTGTCGCGGAGGTAGTCGAATCCGAATTCGTTGTTTGTGCCGTATGTGATGTCGCAGTTATAGGAGTTTTTGCGGGCCTCCTTATCCATGTTCGAAAGGATTGAGCCAACTGTAACGCCCAGGTAAGAGAATACAGGGCGCATTGTGTTTGCATCGCGTTCTGCAAGGTAATCGTTTACAGTAACTATATGAACTCCTTTTCCAGAAAGGGCATTAAGGTATGCTGCAATTACAGCAACAAGTGTTTTACCTTCACCTGTCTTCATTTCTGTGATTCGTCCCGAATGAAGGACAATGGCACCCATAATCTGCACGTCGAAAGCTCTTTCTTCGCGAACACGCCATGCAGCTTCTCTGGCAAGGGCGAAAGCTTCCGGCAGAATGTCATCAAGGGTTTCGCCTTTTGAAATGCGTTCCTTAAGGATTGCTGTCTGTTTTGGAAAATCTTCAGGGGCAAGAGATGCTGCCCATTCTTCCTTTGCATTGACAAGTGCAAGCAAAGGTTTAAGTCTTTTTACATCGCGTTCATTTTGAGAACCGAATATGAGGGTCAAAACTTTATCTAACATTCTTACAGTATACGTTTTTTTTTATCTATAGTAAAGAATAAAACTTTCTGTCATGTGTTTTATTGACAATTACCAAAGTAAAATTTATTCTTCAAGAATATGGCTAAGATTTTTCGTTTTACAAAGATTGCTTTTGTTTTTGTCGCAATCTGTTCCATTTCTTTCTGCTCAAAAAACGATTCCGTACAGACGGTGGATGCTGATGTTTTGTTTTCCCTCAATTATGGGAATTTCGAAAACCAGATGAATTTATTTGATATTACTGATGTAGGTACAATCTGTTCTTCTCTTGCCATGAGGGATGGTTTTTTCTATATCGTAAATGGAGAAAGCCAGAAGATTATGTCATTCAATTCCTATGGTGATATTCTTTCCCTTTATTATGGAGTTGATCACTATTCTGGAGCAAAAGCTGGAATTCCTGAGCATTCAACTGCAAGCATTTGGCATCCTGTGAATTTTCCATTTCAGTTCTGCGGTAATATTGCTGTGGATAAACGCAAGTATATGTATCTTTCCTGCCTGGTGCCACGGGATCGTCGCGAAATGGATGACAAGGAGAATCTTTTGTACAGTCATGTGATTCTTCGAGTTTCCAGTGATGGCTCTACTTTGGATTACATTGGGCAGCAGGGGCCTGGAGGCACTCCTTTTCCTTTCATAAAGAATGTTTATGTTACAGAAAACGATGAGCTGGTTGTGGTCTGCACTGTAACCGATGGGTTGAGAGTGTTCTGGTTTTCATCCAACGGGTTCCTCAAATATAAGATATTTGTTGGATCAAAGGATGTTCCCCTTTTGTCAAAAGATGAAGGGCAGACGGAAGATTATCACATCACTATTGAAAATGCAGTTCCTGATTCCTATAGGCACAGGCTTTATGTAAAGGCTGATTATTATCTTCCGTCCTATGATGCTGAATCAAAGGCTCTTTCTTCTATTGATTTTATTTCGAGCGTTGTTCATCCGATGGATGTGGAGAACGGCACTTACAGTTCCTTTGTTGACATTCCAGCTTCTGAGGAAGTTGTGTCTGAGGATTTCAATAAGATTATATACAGGATGCCGTATGATTTTATAGGTTCCACAAAGAATGGCTGGTTGTTTTTTGCCACAAAGACTTTGGAAGGTTTTGCCGTTCAAATGGTTCATCCAGAAACTCAGTATGTGATAAAGCGAAATTTCGTTGTCGATCACAAAAATACACTGTTCTATTCTCTTTCCCTTTCTCCTGAAGGCATAATTTCGGCAATTCTTGCAGACAAGGAAAACGTAAAAGTTGTATGGTGGCGAACTGACAACATCATAGAATCCGTTTCTTAGGAGTGAACATGCTTTTCGATCAGATTGAAGAATCAAGGGATCCTGAAGATGAGGCTCAAGGAAAATTTCACTATTACTACAATAGGGAAGAGCGGCTTTCGAAAGCTCCTCAGATTGTTCAGGAATTTTATGAGAACGGCGGAAAATTCCAGAAGAAAGGGTTCTTCAAATTCATGTTCGAAAAGAAAAGCACCAGGTTTCTTTTCCTTTCGCTTGTGGTGGTTTGTGCCTTTTCTTTTGGAATACGCTTTTTGCAGACGAATGTGCAGCATAAAATCGCTGGTACTTCAGTTCAGTTTTCCGCCATTTCCATTGATGAAACAGTTTATCCCCGTGTAAAATTTGAGGCGCTCAGAGACAAATCTAAAGCTTTAAAGGACGGTGCTGCTGTTCAGGTTGTATTCAAAGCCTACGAATCTTCTGGAATAATATGCGATGAGAAGACAGTTTCTGATATATTTACTGGTGATGAATTATTTGTAGGGACAAGATTTTCTGACTATGATATAATAAGTGTAAGCGCAGAAATTAAATCTGGCGATGAAGAAAAGGTTCTTTTCGCAAAAGTTGTCCGCCAGTAATACAAAGGGGAGTTTCTATGATTCAGTTTTATGTTCTTTCGATTCTTGTGAATCTTTTTGTTGGACTTTATCTTTACCTTTCAGAAGGCACAAAGGAGGAGTCTGCTGATTATGCCATTGATTCTGAAAATGAAGCTGAAACAACGGATGCGGCAAAGAAACCTGGGTTTCGAAAGTTTTTCTTTGGACCAGGTTCTGTAACGGACGACAGCCTTTTTCTTTTGGTTTTCGGTGGGCTTGCCCTTTTTATTTCGTTTGTAAAGCTTTTTAGTCCAGTTGATGGAATTGTGGTTTTTGGTGATCTGTTTCCTGTTCTGGCTGGTGTTTGCTGCGGTGTTTCGCTTCTTCTGGAATATTTTAACGAAGGAGAAACATCTTCGCTTCCAGGGTTTCTTCAGGTAGTTTTTGTTGATTTCAAGAAAATCCTTGGACTTGTTTGTGTGGTGATTTCGCTGATTCATTTCATAATTCCAGGAGTGCTTTTCTTTTAGTCTATGAGTTCATCGATTGCATGTATTGTTTACAAAAATGGTTTGATTCTTGTTGCCCATAGAAACCCGGTTGGGGATATGGGAAATCGCTGGGAATTTCCTGGTGGAAAAATTGATCCTGGTGAAGATGCAAATATGGCCATTGTCCGGGAAATGAGGGAAGAATTTGGATGCGTTGCCGTTCCAGGGGAAAAAATAGGTGAAACATCCTTCACTCATAAACAAAAGCTTTGCTATGTGAATGCTTATGCTGTGGAACTTGAGCATGATGGTATTGAAAAGAAATATGAACTTACTGAACATACCGAATATAAGTGGGTTAAGCCTTCTGAGATTCCAAGCCTTGCGTTTGTTGATTCTGATCTTTCCCTTTATCCACAGGTAATGGAATACATAAAGACCCGTTATGAAAAATAAATTTTATTTGGCTTCATATTTCATTTGTGTTCTGGTTGTTTCAGCTGCATTTGTAAGCTGCAGCAAAACGTCGCAGATTCCATTGGATGATAAAGGAACTCTTTCCCTGGCGCCGGACGTATCCTGGGCACTTGTTACAGATCCTTATGCAACCTACAGAAAAAATGTTGGCTGGGATTCTGATGCCTCTGGTCATTGCCGCAAAAATGAGGTTCTGATGGTTGAGGGACGCTCTTCTGGCGCTGATGGAACTGTCTGGTATAAATTTCAGGATGGTTTTTTGCCTTCCACATCTGTTTGTATTTACAGCAATCGCTATAAGGCTCTTGCTGCCGTAAAGGAATAGGGGCGTTTATGAGCTTTGTCATTGCAGAAATTGGTACCAGTCATCAAGGAAGCATAGAAAAAGCAAAACAACTTGTGGATTGTGCCGCCGAAGCAGGTGCCGATGCAGTAAAATTTCAATGGGTCTATGCCAGGGAAATACTTCATCCCAAAACAGGTTTCGTCACTCTTCCTGCAGGTAATGTCCCTCTTTATCAGCGATTTGAGGAACTGGAATGTTCTGTTGATTTTTACAGAGCCATGCTTGATTATGCACACCAAAAAAAAGTGAAGTTCATTTGCTCTCCCTTTGGGCTTCAAAGCCTTCGGGAGCTTCTTTCCATCGGGCCAGATGCAGTGAAAATCGCCTCTCCTGAACTGAATCATTATCCTATGCTGAATGCGCTTGCTGATTTTAGAAAAAAACAAAAAGAAGCAGGTGGCAAAATGGTTGATGTAATAGTATCAAGCGGAGTATCGACCTTAAGTGACATTGAAAAAGCTTTAGATATACTTGGCAAAGAAGGAGTTACTTTGCTTCATTGCATCACAAGTTATCCTGCACCGGAAGAAGAGTATAATCTTTCCCTCATAAAAAATCTTTCCTCTATTTTTGGCGTTCCATGTGGAGTGAGTGACCATAGTCTTGATCCCGTGCTGGTGCCTTCCCTGAGCGTAGCATTGGGAGGTACCATGATAGAAAAGCACATTACTATAAGCCGCAGAACGAGTGGTCTTGATGATCCTGTTGCTCTTGAAGGGGAACAGTTTGCCCTGATGGTTCATTGTGTTCATCAGACGAAATCATGCATGAACAGATATGGAATTGAAAAGGGGCTTCAGGTTGCCATTTCTCAGCTTTCAGAAAGCTATGGATATCAAAAGGTGATGGATTGCATCGGGAATGGCAAAAAAACTCTTGCTCCTGCGGAAAAAGCGAATTATGGACGGACCAATAGAAGTCTGCATTATATGAAGTCATTGAAGAAAGGACATAAGGTTTGTGAATCTGACGTTTCTGTGCTTCGTACCGAAAAGGTTTTATCTGTGGGAATTGGACCGGAATTCCTTGATTATGTAGAGGGAGCTGTTCTTTCGAAAGATGTGGAAGATGGGGATGGCGTTCAGTTTCACGACTTTTTTGTGCGTGAAGAATAGGATATTCATTTTTTTTCATGAATAATTTTATGGATAAAACATGAAAGTCTTTTTGCAGATTTGCATTTATGGCCAGACAAATATAGCAGTTTTTCTTTGGCTATGGTCTTTGGAAAATTGAATTTATTGTATAATCGATGCAATTTCTGTAATATTGCAGTACCTGATAACCATTGTGAGGTAAAGAATGAAAGTAAATGCGTTGAAAGGCATGAAAGATATTTTGCCACAGGAGCAGAGAATCCGCGATTATATTCAGGGAAAAATCCTTGAAACTTATAGAGCTTCCGGCTTTGAGCGTATTTCAACGCCGATTCTTGAAGATTCAGAGAATATAGACAAGTCTGATGGGGGAGATAACCTGAATCTTGTTTTTAAAGTTCTTAAACGTGGAGAAAAGTTGGATAGCGCACTTTCATCTAATCCTAGTGAAAAGACCCTTTCTGATATGGGGCTTCGCTATGACCTTACGCTTCCATTGTCCAGATTTTTTGCAGCCAACAAAGAAAAGCTTCAGTTTCCATTTAAGGTCATTCAGACCGACCGTGTTTATCGTGCAGAACGTCCTCAAAAAGGTCGTCTTCGCGAATTCGTTCAGTGTGATATAGATATTCTGGGAGATTCCAGCTGCAATGCCGAAGTTGAGCTTATTGACGTTACGGCACGTGCCATGCTGAATATTGGATTTAAGAATTTTACAATAAATATCAATGACCGCCGAATTCTGCGCAATATGCTTGAAACTATGGGTTTTGCTTCAAACACTCTTGATTCTGTTTGCATTACATTTGATAAACTCGACAAGATCGGGCCTTCTGGCGTTGAAGCTGAACTCAAAGAAAAGCAGTTTCCTGAAAATGCTATTTCGGCCCTTGTTTCGTTTATTTCAAGTGATGATCTTACCCTGGATGCTGTTGCTGCAAGATGTTCTGATTCAGGAATTGCAGATGATTTGAAATATGTGATGGAAACTTCTTTGCTGGCAAGCGAAGGCAGATATTCAGTTTCGTATTGTCCAAATCTCGTTCGTGGCCAAGGGTATTACACGGGAATGGTTTTTGAAATTGCCTGTCCAGATTTTAGTGGTGCTGTAGGTGGCGGTGGTCGCTACGATAATATGATTGGAAAATTTCTTGGGCAAAGTGTTCCTGCTGTTGGTTTTTCGATCGGTTTTGAACGCATCTGTGCAATTCTTCTTGAGCAGAATTATCAGATTCCGGATGCAAAGGAAAAGTGTGCCCTTTTGTATGGAGAAGAAACTCCATTTACAGAAGTTCTGAAAGCCAGCCAGTCCCTTAGAAGTGATTATTCTGTTTCCATTATCAGAAAGGCAAAGAAAATGGGACCGCAGTTTGCAATGCTTGAAGGCCAGGGATATACGAAATTTGCTCAATTCAAGGAAGGACAGCTTACGGTCAAGTAACTTGTTCTTTTAAAATTGTAAAACCCATGGTATTATGATTATGAGGGATTTATGCTTAGACTTAGACCTTATAAACCATGTGACGCAAATTCTATAGTTAACTGGTGCAATGACGAACAATCTTTCCGCATGTGGAGCTCGGACCGATATGATTCATATCCCATCTCTCCGGCAGATATGAACAACAAGTATTATGATTGGAACGGCGATTGCGTAGAAGCTGATAATTTTTATCCCATGACTTGTTACGATGAGCTTGGAATTGCAGGGCACTTTATAATGCGTTATACCAATGGCGATAAGCAGTCTATTCGTTTGGGGTGGGTTATTGTTCATCCAGATGTACGTGGTCAAGGTTATGGAAAGCAGATGGTCAAATTGGCGTTGGATTATGCCTTTAACTTTCTGCAGGCAAATCGCGTTACTGTAGGTGTTTTCGATAAGAATACAAGTGCATATTATTGCTATGTTTCAGCTGGTTTCAAGAATGTTCAGGTGGATGCTCAGGATACGTATCGCTTCAACGACGAAATATGGTCTGTTTTGGAAATGGAAATAACTCGGGACGAATATGAGCGGAAAAACTCCCGATCTCAGATTTTCACCAAAAACAAATGTCTTAAACGAAAATAGCAGTTCAATCAAAGTTTTGTTGAATTCTCTTGCTTTCTGTTTTTGTCATTAAGATTTGATTTTACTTGTTTTCTTGTCTTTTTTTTGGCGTGTTTGCTATATAAACAATTTGACAAACAAACATTGCTTAAATATAATTATAATACTATTAATTATTAATATTTGTTCCGATAATGATACTGATGCGTTCCGTGATTTTCGGGATGTAATATTTTAGAAGGAGTTTTACATGAAAAAGGTCTTAAAGGTCTTTGTAAATCTTGCTCTTCTTTTTGCGCTCAGCATTCCAGCTTTCAGCCAGCCGAGTTCAAAGAGTGTAGAGACATTTGTAATTGACAATTACGATACTGAACAGGAATGGAAATGGGTTGTTAATGCAAGTCGTTTTATTGCTGAAGGCTATCCAAAGTTTGGATACTTCGATGGTATTCCTAATTCATTGAAGCCATTCCGTAGAGAAGGTGATCCTGATCCTAAAGTATTTGGTATTCAGGCTGCATTCAACCGCAAGGGCGATAACTGGATTGAAATCATTCCTACAAAAGATGGAAAGAACTTTGAAATTCCTTTCATTGGAAATGTTGACCATCTTGACTTCTGGGTTTGGGGTGCAAACTATCTTTATTACCTTGATGTAATGGTTCGTGATGCTAATGGTCGTGTACACGTTCTTCCAGCAGGAAACCTTGCTTTCAACGGTTGGAAAAACTTTGTTGTCTCTATTCCAGGTTGGATTCCACAGCATTCAAAACTTCGTTCTGGTCCAAAAAACATGACTTTGGTTGGCTTTAGAATTAGAAGCGATGCTGCTGAATATGTTGATGACTTCACAGTTTATTTTGATCAGTTGAAATATATGTCTAATTCACTTTCATATGTATTTGATGGATATGAATTGAAGGATACAGATTTCAGTGGTGCTGAAACAGGTTCTGCAGTTCCAAACAGCAGCACAAATAAAACATCAGCTTCATCGGAGGCTAAATAATGAAAAAGTTTCTTATTGCAGCTGCAATTTCAGCAGCTTTTGCGTGTGCAGTATCAGCTCAGAACAGCATTGTAGAAGAACCTAATCCAGAAACAATTGGTAATGATTCTGCAATGCAGGCTCTTCATGAGATTTCATTGGATAAATTCGAACGCGAAGGTTCGTGGTTTGTTCATATGTCTCCAGACTATGGTGTCATTTCATCTCGCCTTTTTGAAGGTAATCCTGAAATGAAGGAACCTTTGAAGGAAGATGAAGGAAAAGAAGATGAAGATGTAATGGTGCTTGGTGTAAAGGTTGAATTTTTCCGACGTGGAGTAAATTCATTCTACATTACAGCTCAGCGACCTATTGCTATTCTTGGTGTTACAAAGACCATTTCAATGTGGGTTTGTGGTAGAAACCAGGGTCATGAACTTTATGTTCTTGTAGAAGATTATTTTGGTCGTGATTATGAACTTTTCATGGGTTCACTTGGTTTTAGCGGCTGGAAAAAGCTTACTGCTGTAGTTCCTCCAAGTCCAGATGGAGAACATGGTATCGTTCAGCACAGTGCTTATTATGGCGATAGACCAGGACTTAAGGTTATTGGTTTCCGTGTAGATTGTAACCCAATGCTTGCTCGCGGTTCTTATTATCTTTATTTGGATGCTCTTCGCTGTGTAACAGATCTTTACGATACAGAAAACCACGATCCAGACGATATGTCTGACAACTGGTAATTCTTTTCGTGATTGTAAAGGGGATGTCCCAAAAGTATAAATTGCAGTGGTCATTGAGCCTGTCGAAATGACCATCACACTAAATGTGGTGGTTTCGATAAACTCAACCACCGTAATGAAAACTTATTGGACACCCCCCTTTTTTTGCTCTGGGGAGATTTGGAAAAATCAAAACACTATCATATTTGTTTTAATTTCCTAAATCCCATATAAATTCCGTAGCTAATGGCAGCACTTATGATTTTATCTACAAGATTTGTAAGTTTACAGCAACTTCAGGCTAAAATCAGCTAAAAATTCTTCTCTTCCCACAAATTAATATTTTTAGGACCAATTATCCTTTTCTGCCGCATTCCAATTGAATTTAGTATGGTAACCCAGTTTTTTGACCGGGATTTTATATTTTTATTTAAAAAACAGGTCATTTGTTCTCCAGTAATTCTGTTTTGGCTCCAGGGAAAAGCGAATTTTACGCAATTTTCGCTCTTTTTCTGCCATCGTTAAACAAATCCCTATTTGTTGGGAAGTAAATGAAATGATATAATTATTTCTGTGAAAAAATGCTTCTTCTTTTTCTTTTTATTTTTTATGCTCCCATCGCTTCATTCCATTGAAAAGATAACCCAGACCGATTCTTCTTCTGAAATTTTAAAAAATTCGTCATTTATTGAAAACAGCATTTTTTCCCTGGATACTTCTTATACACTTACAGGCCTAAAGAATAACGGCTGGGGGCTTGGTTTTTCATACGAACATCTTTTAACTGATTTTTGGTCAATAAAAGGAAAGTTTTCCCACATGACAGTATGGCCCGTTGATTATGATGTAATTATTACCACTGTAGGAATTGGCTTAGACAGCTATCTGTATCCATTCAACAAAAAATTAAACTGGCTTTATTTAGGCTTTGGAATTTCCACAGATTTCATAAATTATATAAGTTCCAAAGAAGAATCTAGCGATACAATCATAAATTTATTTCCTCAAATTGGCTGGAAACAAAATATCAAAAATTATGTTTTAATAGATTTTTTCTACGGCTACCGAATAACAATTTCAAATAATAATCTGCCAGATTATGCAAAAGACCTTAAAAAAAACAACAATGAATTTGGAATCCGTTTTAAACTAAATCTGAAAAAAATCTTCAATCCTAAAACTTGATTTTTTGTAAAAAAATTATCAAATCTGCTTCCTCAAAAACTCCCTGTACATTATGACTGAAATTTAAAACATACCACCGAGGACTAAAAAAAGAACACAAACACTATGAACAGAACAAATTATTCAATCAGAACTTAAACAAAATAAAAGCTTCAAGATTTTTTTCTGTTATGTCTTTTTCTGTCAAAATTTAAATATAATGAAGAATTGTTTAATAGAATAGAGAATTAACAATGTTTAATGCGTAATTATAAAGCTGTAGCCGGTGTATATGAGCTTTTAAAATAATGTTGAAGTATGAATAAAGTTTTCTGAATAACTTTCTGTTTAAAGTCGCTGTTTCATGCTGCCAGGCAACGGCTTTAAGGTAGCTCTTTTCCTAGGGGCAGCGTTCTTTTTGTAAATCTCATTTTGATTTGGATGTTTGACTTTTTTTTGTTTTATTTTGATAGTCTGTAAATTTTTGAATTTCCTTTTTTCCCGATAAACTCAATTATTCCAATTTTGGAGAAAGTCCAGATCATTATATTTGCATTTTTTATGCAATCTGCATTTTTGGTTTTGTCGATTTTGAATGCGTTTTTTATATCGTTTACGCAAAATTCAGCTGGTAGATTTTCTGGGAGCAGGGAAAGATAATCCTGCCGAGTTTTAAATGTTTTTGTTTCGATGATTTTATCAAGTTTTTTGTTTACGATCTGCCAGTTTTTTTTGAATCTTCTTCGCTTGTTTTTTGACTGCTCTTTTTCTTCAGTGCGAACCCTTTCTTCTGTGATTTCACAGATTATCAATTCAAGACAGAAATTTTCCATGAGTAATATTGGAAAAAAGCTTTTTATTTCGTTAAAGACTGAATAGATGCTCAGTTTTTTAGGGCTTTTTCTGCAGGAAATTATGTTTCCTTCTTTATCTTTAGTCTGAATTATTTTTATGCATGGTATTGGATGGACGATTTTTACGTTTCTGTCTTTTGAAAGGGAATTCAGAATTTTTTCTTTCAGTGAATAAATGTTTTTTGTCTGGATTTCGATTACATCCTGATCTTTTGTGACGATGTCATAAATGTGCCCGTCAAGAACGACTTCAGTCCTGTCTCCTTCGTTCAGGCTGTATAGCTTTTTTAGCGTAAGGTGAAGAGAACTTTCGTTATATGTGTTTATGTTTTTCATTGAAATTGACTGGTCAAAAAAGTGCTATACAAACAAAAAGATAAATTAATTTATGATATTTGACTTTTTCTATTTTCGGCAAGAAATGTTGTTGACTTTAGGAATTTTTACAGTAAAATAGTGAGTAAGTGGGAAAAAGTAGTAAAAAGTGGAAGAAAGTGGCATGAAATTGCTTACAGGTGAATACAGAAATACCCTTGATGAAAAGGGAAGAATTATGTTTCCTACAAAGCTTCGTGCCGGAATTTCTTCAAATGTCATGATTGTTACAAAATCTGTCGATCGATGTTTGTGGCTTTTTACTCCTGAGGAATGGGAGAGTATGTCATCAAAACTGATGGCAAATGCTTCTCCTTTTAGCGAGCAGAATCGAATCATTATGAGACGTTTTATTGCTCCGGCTCAGGAAATCGAATTTGATAAATCAGGTCGTCTTTCTATCCCACAAAGTTTGCGCGAATTTGCCGGGCTTGAAAAAGATTGCGTTTTCCTTGGTGAACAACGTTTTGTTGAACTTTGGAATGCCGCTTCTTATGAAAGCTATCTTTGCGAAACTGAAGAAAAACTTCTGGAAGCAAGTGAGCAATTTAAGGACATTAACTTCTAGTATGTAAAAAAAAGTGGGGAATCGAAGTGGAAATCGTTCATACGCCGGTTTTGTTGCAGCCTTGTCTTGATTGGCTTAGTCCAATCGGAGAATCTTTTGAAAAAGACTGCTGGATGGTTGATTCTACTTTGGGTGAAGGCGGTCATTCCAATGCCTTTCTTTCTAAATTTAATTCCCTCAATATTATTGGTATCGATGCAGATTCTGTCATCCAGGCTAGGGCTAGGGAACGCCTTAGCGTTTTCGGTGACAGAATGCATTTTTATAACGGCTGGTTCAATGATTTTTATGAATCTTATCCGGCTCAATATCCAAAACCGAACCTGATTCTTTTTGATCTTGGAATTTCTGTATTCCATTACGAAAAGTCAGGGAGAGGTTTTTCTTTCCGTTATGACGAACCGTTGGATATGCGATTGGATCCGAATTCGGAAAAGGAATCTGCAGCGGATCTTGTGAATGACATGAGAGAAGAAGAGCTTGCGAATCTCATTTACCTTTATGGTGAAGAAAAGTTTTCAAGACGAATCGCTCACAGAATCGTTGAAGCAAGAAGTGCAAGCAGAATCCAGACCTCAAAGGCTCTTGCAGATTTGATTTTCGATGTTGTTCCTGGTAGTTATCGCTACGGCGCGATACATCCTGCAACTCGAACTTTTCAGGCTTTGCGCATTGCTGTTAATAGTGAACTTCGTCATATACCTCAAGCTTTGCACAATGCCTTCAATCTGCTGATTCCTGGGGGAAAACTTGGTGTAATCACTTTTCATTCTCTGGAAGACAGAATTGTTAAGAATTACTTCAGGAACCTTGGCAAGCAATGTGTTTGTCCCCCTGAAGTTGCTCAATGCAGATGTGGTGGCAATGCTTGCGCAGAGATTCTGACTCGCAAACCTATAGGTCCTACAGAAGAAGAAATTAAGGCGAATTCCCCTTCCAGAAGCGCAAAACTTCGTGTAGTTCGCAAAATCCATGATGCAAATGAAAACCATTTGCTTGGAGTGGAGGGGTATTGATGAATAAGAGGATGAAGGACGTTGGTGGAAAAATCTTTCTTTGTGCGGTGACCATTGCAATTCCATTCCTTTTGATGGTGGTTGCCAATCAATCAAGAAAGAATGCTGATCTAAAGAAGCAGATTGAGGTTCTTGAGCACAAACAGGAAGATTTAAAAGAAAAAAACAAAAGGCTTGTTGGCGAGATTGGTCAGCTGACAAGCGTTGAAAGAATAGAAAAAGAGGCTGAAGACCTGGGAATGAAGCCTGCAACAACAGAAGAGATTGTCCGTGTGGATATGAATGGGAGGAAAAAATGAACGGCGAAACTGAAAGTCTTTTGAGTTTTGATCAGCTATGTGATGCTGTTCATGGAACTTTCATTGGGTCTAACGTTAACAAGAAAAATTTCTTCTTTTCAAGTGTTACAACAGACAGTAGAAATGTTTGTGCCAGTTCATTATTTGTGCCTCTTGCAGGGGAGTTTCAAGATGGTCACAAATATGTAGATCAGGCTGTGGAAAAAGGAGCGACCGTTGTTTTTATCAGCGCTGATGAAAATTTCAAAAATGGTCAAAAATATGTAGATTTGTCAGCAAAAAACATAAATCTTTGTGTTTTTGCAGTTTCAAATACAATGACTGCTTTGCAGAAAGCGGCTGAACGTTATGTTGAAAAATTTCCAAATCTCATAAAGGTTGGAATCACAGGGTCAAGCGGAAAAACCACAACAAAAGAGCTGGTTGTTTCTGTGTTGAAGCAGAAATTCAATGTGGTTTATACACAGGGAAATTTTAACAGTGAAACCGGACTGCCGCTTTCTGTATTTAACATCAGAAAAGAGCATGAATGTGGCGTTTTTGAAATGGGCATGAACCGCAAAAACGAAATTGCAGAGATCGCTTGCGTTTTGAAACCAAAATATGCTGTGATTACAAATGTAGGAACGGCACATATTGGAATTCTTGGAAGCCGTGATAATATTGCTTTTGAGAAGCGCCATATTTACGAATATATTCCATCAGATGGAGCAGCTTTCATTCCAGCTGCTGACGATTATTTTGATTTTTTAAAGGAAGTGGTAAAAGGTCAGGTTGTTCGTTATGGCGATGTGGTGTCTGCTTCTGAAAGCCATGTGGTTTTTAAAAGTGATGATGGATTGAACGGAACTTTGTTCAGTCTGGATGGAACAGACATTCGCCTGAAGCTTTCTGGCAGATACAATTATTTGAATGCACTGGCAGCAGTGGCGGTTGGAAGAACTCTTGGACTTTCTGCGTCTCAAATTAAGGCTGGCATTGAAGGCATGAATGCTATTGGTGGCAGAATGGAAACTTTTGGCTTAAAGCTCAAAAATGGCAAAAAGGTTCAGGTAATAAAAGACTGCTACAATGCAAATCCTGATTCCATGGCAAGTGTGCTTGAATTTTGTTCAAAGCTTGAGGTGAGCCAGAAAATCTATGTTCTTGGGGATATGCTGGAGCTTGGCGAAAAATCCGGGGATGAACATAAGAAAATTGGCCAGAAACTTGCTTCTTCAATGCCTGATTCAATTGTGCTTTTTGGAATGGCCATGAAGAATGCTTTTGATGTGGTGAAGCCACTGGTTAAGAACGAACTTTCGTGTTTCTATAGCCAGGATTTTGGCTCTGAACAGATTTTGGAAGCTTCGTCTTTTATTTTGAATAACGCAAAGGACAATGCCCTCATTCTTGTAAAAGCTTCCAGAGGACTTTCTCTTGAAAGAGTGATTACTCAGATTGCAGAAGATCAAGAGGTTGATAAGTAATGGGTGGATACGTATTTTTTTCTGACCGTCCGTTGGAAAAATATCATAAAAGCGATTTTCTCTTTTTGCTTTCAACCATACTTTTGCTTGGGCTTGGTATATTCACGCTATATTTTGCATCTGGGAATACTGCCAGCAAAATGTTCGGTGATTCCATGTATTTTGTGAAAAGACAGTTGGCATATGTGGCTTTTGGCATTTTTCTTCTGCTTTTCTTTGCCAGTGTAAGAATGCAGCTTATCAAAAAAATGTTGCCATTTATTGTTTTTCTGACGATTATGCTCTGTTTGCTCATTCATGTACCTGGCATAGGAATAGAAAAGAATGATGCGGTTCGATGGATCAGAATGCCAATGAACTTTACTTTTCAGCCCTCTGAATTGGTAAAATTTGCAATTGTGCTTTATCTGGCCAATTACTTTGACAAGGAAGCTTCTATTTTAGACGATGATGAAAAGACTCTTTTTCCTTGTGTCATGATGATGCTTTTCCAGTTGCTTTTGGTTGCGTTTCAGAAAGATCTTTCAACAACAGCTTTTATTTTTGTTGTTTGCATGGTTATGTTTGTGGCTTCCGGAGTGCGTCTGAGGTGGTTCTTTCTGCTGCTTCCGTTGCTTTTGATTGCTTTTGGAATTTTTGTACTGAGCGAGGAATACCGAATTGAACGTGTGATTGGTTTTGTCAGACCAGAAGAGCATGCAGATACAATCAATTATCAGCCGATTCTTTCCAAAAGAGCTGTAAGTACTGGTGGATTTTGGGGAACTGGAATTGGATCCGGGTTGAATGTCAGTATGAGGGTTCCTGAAGTTCAGTCGGACTATATTTTTGCTGCATGGTCAGAAGCAATGGGTCTTTTTGGCGTGATTGTGTATTTTGTGCTTCTTGGAGTGTTTTCCTGGAGAGGGTACAGAACAGCTGTTATCTGCAAAAACCGTTTTGCCGCATATGCCAGCTTTGGTTTTGTTTCCATGATACTGCTTCAGTCTCTTTTGAACTGCGCAGTAGTTTGCGGGGCTCTTCCTTCGACTGGAATACCCCTTCCTTTCTTTTCGCTTGGGGGATCGTCAATCGTTCTTTCCCTTGCAATGTGTGGTTTTATCATTAATGCCTCACGATTTGATACCGAAAATGACATTGTGGATGAAAATAATGTTGTATTAATAAATAGTTTTTCCGGAGTAAACGTTTATGAGTGATTTAAGTATTCAGTTCACCGATTATGAAGATGATGATTTCTTTGGAGCAAAGAAATCTGACTTCATTCCAGCAATGCAGAGGGAAGCAAAGCAGGATAAGTTAATTACAGTACTTAAAGTTGTTTTTGTGGTTCTTGCACTTTGTGTTGCAGGAGAATTTGCCTATTATAAATTTCTTAAGCCTAGTCTTGAATATCCTGTAGTATCTGTGTCAGGAACAGAGAATTACTCTGCCGGTGAAATTGTAGATGTTCTTAGACCTATGAATGTGGCCAACTGGTTTGATTTTGATGCAGATAAAGCTGTTGCCATTATAGCATCCATGCCAGGTATCGACACTGTTTCAGTACGCAAATCGTTTCCAAATAAAATCTACATTGAAGTGGCTGAAAGAACACCAGTTGCCTCCACATTTATAGTTAACAACGGACATTCTGTTCCAGTACAGATTGACAGGAATGGATATATTTTCCCTGAAAGAAAAGGGGATGCAGAAAATGCATCAATGCCAATTATTTCTGGTCTTCCTGTAGAACATTATTCTGATGGGATGAGACTTCCTTCAAAATATAGACCACTTATCGAACAGATTTACAATATTCAGAAATTGCCTCAGAAATATCTGGCTGCAGTCTCAGAAATCTGTGTAGTACCAAAAGAATATGGAAACTATGAGCTTGTTCTTATTCCTGTAGCATCAAAAGTTCGAGTTCTTACCGATCGCTCATTGAATGAAGATTCATTAAAGTATATGATGATAGCATTAGATGTTGTAAATAAAATTGAGCCTGATGCCGGCGAAATAGATCTTCGCTATGGCTCTGTGTCTTACAGAAAATAATCATTTGGTGGGAATAGATGGTTGTAGGTCTTGATATCGGTACAAGTAATGTCCGTGTTGTCATTGGGGAAACTGACGTTGACGGAAGATTTCGTATTATCGGAACAGCTTCAGAAAAATCTTCGGGAATGCGCAATGGAAATATTGTGAATATTGAAGCTGCATCAAATGTAATACGCAAAGCGATTGAAAATGCGGAACAGAATGGTGGCGTTGACGTACATTCTGTAATTACTGACATTGGCGGCGAGCAGATTGAAGGACTTAATACAACAGGAAAGGTTGCAATATCAAAAAAAGGCAGAGGCAGCCGTGAAGTTGATGCCGATGATGTGCGTCGCGTAAAGGAATCTGCTTTTGCAATTAAGATTCCAGATGACAGGGAAATTCTTTGCGATGTTTGCCAGGAATTTACTGTAGATGACAATAGGGGTGTAAAAGATCCCATTAACCAGATCGGATATAAACTTGAAGGTTCGTTTCATATAATTTCTGCTTCAAGAACAACTTTGCAGAACATAAAATCAAGTGTGGGACGTGCCGGATATTTTGTAGATACTATTCTTCCTAAAACACTTGCATGCAGCTATTCGGTTGTTACAAAAGACGAAAGGGATCTTGGGTCCATTATCATAGATCTTGGAGCAGGCACCACCGACATTCTTGTTATTTTAAACGACTCTCCTGTTTTCACTGATTCAGTGCCTGTTGGCGGAAATATGATTACACAGGATATCTATATTGAAAAAGGTATTTCTTTGGCTGATGCCGAAACGTTGAAAATTCAGTCAGGAAGCTGTTGGATGGAAAATATAAATCCTGACGAGACTGTAATCGTAAATGGTCTTGGTGGAAGACCTCCTCAGGAATTTCCACGTTCTGAACTTTGTGAAATCATTACTGCCCGCATGGAAGAAATCCTCATGATTGTTCGTGACAAAATCATGGAAGGTTCTACTATTACAAGACTTGCCGGCAATATCATTCTTACTGGTGGGGGCGCAAATCTTGATGGCATTGTAGAGCTTGTTCAGGATGTTTTTGGAACTTCTGCTGTTCGTGTGGGATTCCCGGAAAAAATGGGTGGAATCGAAGAAGATTATGCGGGACCTGAATGGGATGCTGCTGTGGGACTTGTAATTTACGGCAGAGGCAGAGAAAACTCAAGAGCTACCAAACGAACGAAAAAAGCAAAGGTTGTGTCTTCCGAAAAGACAGGAAATCTTGAAAATATTAAGAAAATCATAAAGAAATTTTTCTAGTCAGGGGTGTGGGAGGAAAAATGGAATACGAAGTAGTTAATGATAAAGGATCTAGTGTAAGCGTTGCAAGTCCAACTGTAATCAAGGTTATTGGATGTGGCGGCGGCGGTTCTAATGCCGTGAATAGAATGATCGAAGCAAATTTTAAGAATGTGGAATTCATTGCTTTGAATACCGATTTGCTTGCATTGGGAAAATCTTCGGCTCCAAAACGTCTTGCAATCGGGCAAAAATTGACTCAGGGACTTGGAGCTGGCGGAGATCCTGATATTGGTGAAAAGGCTGCTGAAGAAGATAAGGAAGCAATTCAGAATATTCTTAAAGGTGCAAATATGGTTTTCATTACCGCAGGAATGGGTGGTGGAACTGGAACTGGTTCAGCTCCTGTGGTTGCCCGCATTGCAAAGGAAATCGGTGCTCTTGCGGTAGGCATTGTAACTACCCCATTTGAATGGGAAGGGGAAATGCGCATGGAACATGCCAGGGAAGGGCTTAAAAAACTTCGTGAGGCAGTTGATTCCATAATCGTCATTCCAAATGCCAAGATTTGTGAAGTTTTTGATGGTGAATCAAAACAGATGAATTTTAAGCAGCAGTTCCTTGCCGCCGACGATTTGCTTAGACAGAGCATTGAAGGAATGTCTACAATCATCACCGATTATGGAACTCCGAATATTGACTTTGCTGATGTTCGTGCAGCCATGAGAGGTCAGGGGACAGCTTTGTTTGGCATTGGGAATGCTTCTGGAGAAAACCGCGCCGTAGATGCAGCTCAAAGGGCAATAAACAATCCTTTGCTTGAGGATACAAAAATCGATGGAGCAAAACATTTCCTGGTAAATGTTCGCGCCAGCAGTGATTTTAATCTTAATGAGCTTAAGGAAATTTCAAATATCGTAACAGCTTCTGCTTGCCCAGGATATGATTTGAAACCTGGTATTGTGATTGATGAGAGCATGGGTGACAGTATTAGTGTGACTGTCATTGCTACTGGTTTCAACGATCAGACAAAGAACAAAATCGAAGAGCCTGTAATCATCGAGCCAAGTGAATCGGAAAAGAAAGATCCTAATGTTTTCAATTCAGATGATTATGATAAGCTTTTCCATAATCCTCTTAAAGATAACACAGAATCTGTAGGCTTCGATGAAGCTAATGATAATTTTTCTTTTAATGATGGATTTGACAATGAAAAGAAACCGGTAGATGAACTTGAAGCAGAAAAGCCTGTATATAATCCTTCTGCATTTGGAAGTTTTGCAACAAAGGCAGATGTAACAGATTCTTCTCAGTCTGCATTGCAAAGAAAGCGTGCAAGAGAAGCTCGCGAGAGAAATCTTTCAAGCACAATTAACTTTGGTAGAAGATAAGGTTCAGGACCTGCTTAGCAGGTTCTATTCAGATTTGATACTGGTTTCAAGACATTCGGAACAGACTGCAATTACATACCGTCTTTCCGCTGAAACTTTTTTGCATTGGTGTGTTGAAAATCAAAAAAAACTTGCGTTGCTTGAAATACAGGATTTGATTTATTTTCTTGCCTGGAGAAAGACTTCAGGCAATTCGCCTTTAACAGTGGCAAAAGACATTTCTTCGTTAAGATCCTTTGGTTCCTATCTTGTTCGCCTGGGAATCTGGAAAGAAAACATAGCTTTGCTTTTGGATCGGCCTAAAGCTTCCAGGAATCTTCCCAAAGTTCTTTCTGTTGAAGAAATAGAAAATTTGCTTGATGCAATAGATACGTCTACTCCTGAAGGCATTCGTGATAGTGCGCTTTTCGAACTGATTTATTCATGCGGATTAAGAATCAGCGAGGCTGCCGGGCTTTTAGTCGAAAATCTGCACATGCATGAACATTTGATTCTGGTCAGAGGTAAGGGCAACAAGGAACGCATTGTTCCTTTTGGAATGCGGGCTTTTGAAAAACTTCAGCTGTATATGCATCAGGCTCGACCCGCCCTCGTGGGAATAAAGAGCGTTCCGTTTGTTTTTGTGAACTACAGAGGTGAAGGCATCAGCAGAAAAGGTATCTGGAAAAGGTTTCAGGCTTTGGAAAATGTTTCAGGCATTGATTCCAAAGTTCATACTCTTCGACACTCCTTTGCAACTCATCTGCTATGGGGCGGGGCTGATCTTCGTTCAGTTCAGCAACTTTTGGGACATACAGATCTTGCGACAACACAAATATACACTCATGTTGACGATAAAGAGCTTTCAGATTATCATCAGAAGTACTTCCCTGGTCATAAAAATAAATCGGAGGAAAAATGAAAAAAGTTTCTTTCATTGCTGCACTGGTTGCAGCCTCATTGGTTTTCTGTGCCTGCAATTATTCCAATAAGGATTTGCTGAAAGCTCGAATAGAAAACATGGAAAAGTACTCAGGTAATCCTGGAAATGCCGAAAATATTGAAGAAGGTATCAAGCAGTATGATGGCGAAGCTCAGGAATTGATCAAGAAGTATGACAAGATTGGCATCTGGTACAAGATTCTTGGTACCCGCTATATGGACAAAAAGATGTGGGACAAAGCCTTGGACGCCTTCACCAATGCATCCAAAATCTATCCGGAAAATCCGATAATTTATTATTACGCAGCGGTTTGTGCAGGCTACATGGCAAATAATCCGTTGGTAAAGGCTTCGGAAAAAATGGAATATCTGAAGCTTTCCGAACAATGCTACATTGCATCCAATAAAATTGATGACAGGAATACCGGGGTTTTATATGGGCTTGGAGTTTTGTATACCAATTTCCTTGATGAACCGGAAAAAGCCGTTCCGTATTTTGAAAAGCTTTTGTCAATCGAAAAACGCCATTATGACGGAATGTTCCGATTGGGTGAGGCATATTATCTTACCGGGAATTATTCAAAGGCAATAGAACAATATGACAATATCATAGATAACTGCAAATCTGATGATATGGTAAAACTTGCAAAGCAAAATAAAAAGATCTGCCTTGATATTCAGTTCGAAGATTAATCCCGAAAAGGAAAAACTACTTGTCTCACTTGCAGGAATTTCATTTCTTTCCCTTGCTGAAAAGATAAATTTGTTTAAAAAACTTGACAGCACCAAAGAACTTGCAATATTGTCTATAGAAGAGATTTCTTGTTTTTGCAATAGAGAAATTAAGCGCGCGGTTTGGAATGGCATGGAACGACTTGCTGCCACCGAAAAGGAAGTTGCGCTGCTGAAAGCAAAAGGCATAAAAGGTGTAACTTATTCCGATGCCCTTTATCCAGCTTTACTTCGTGAAACTTCCAATGCGCCCTTCGTCCTTTTTTATTATGGGGATATCTCTATTTTGGGCGAAAGAACTGTTTCTGTAGTTGGAACAAGACATATCACTCCAGAAGGAAGGGAAGGTGCCGTTGCTTTTGCAAAAGACGCTTGCCTTGATGGAGTGACAGTAGTTTCTGGCCTTGCGGCAGGAGTGGATGCAGCTGCTCATACCGGAAGTGTTCAGGCTTTTTACCATGCACAGGAAAAAGGAATTGACGTTGGGGTTGTTGGAAAAACATGTGCTGTTCTGCCTTGTGGCTGTGACGCTGTGGTTCCTTCAACAAACAGAAAGCTTGCCGAATCCATAATAAAGACAGGCGGATGCATAATCAGCGAATATGTTCCTGGCGTTCCAAGCGAAAAATGGCGATTTGTTCAGAGAAACAGAATCATTGCAGCTTTGTCGCCTTCTACTGTGGTTGTGCAGGCACCGGATGGAAGCGGGGCTCTTATAACCGCGCAGTTCGCGCTTGAATACAATAGGGATGTGGCTTTTCATAAGTCCTGCTTTTGCAAAAATGCGGACGTTGTGGGAAAATATCTCCATTCAAAGCTGGAAACTCAGCTTGCTTTAGGGCAGATTTCTAAAAGCAAGATTGAGAATACTTGCGCAAAATACATTGAGTGCGGTGCTCCAGTCATTGAAGATTATAAAGATTATTGTCGTTTTCGTATGGAAAAACCTGGAGAACGGCATTGTAAAATAAAGGAAAACGGACAGCTGGAATTGTCCATTTAGAGGTTGTTATGGCTGAAAAAAAATCTTCTGCGAAAAAATCTAAAATTCCTCAGACTCTTGTTATTGTAGAGTCTCCTGCAAAGGCGCACACAATCGAAAAGTACCTGGGGCCTGGTTATACGGTTAAGGCTTCCATGGGGCACCTTATCGATTTGCCAAAGTCGCGTCTTGCAATTGATGTGGAAAATAATTTTCAACCAGAATATATAACAGTTCGTGGCCGGGCAAAGCTTTTAAAGGAACTTCAGAAAGATGCCAAAAAAAGCGATTTTGTTCTTCTTGCATCGGATAATGATCGTGAAGGAGAAGCAATTGCCTGGCATTTGAATAATGCTCTAAAAGACAAAACTGATGCAAAAATCAGCCGAATCGTTTTCAATGAAATTACACCGGTTGCCATAAAAGAAGCTGTGCAGCATCCTGGTGAAATCATAGAGTCAAAGGTAAACGCCCAGAAGGCTCGTCGTGTTTTGGATCGCCTGGTAGGCTACAACCTTAGTCCTCTTTTGTGGGCAAAGGTAAAAAATGGTCTTTCTGCAGGACGTGTTCAGTCTGTTGCCCTTCGCCTGATTTGCGAACGGGAAGAGGAAGTAGAAAACTTTATTCCTGAAGAATATTGGTCCCTTGATGCGGATTTTGTGAAAGGCAAAACAAGATTTACAGCACAGCTTGTAAAATACAAAGGCGATAAACCTGAACTTAAAAATGAGCAAACTGTAAAAGATATTATCGAACAGATCAAGAATTCTGAATGTATTGTTTCTGATATTAAGCAAACAGAAAAAACTGTTCGCCCAAAACCACCTTTTACAACTTCGAAGCTTCAGCAGGCCAGTGCTAACCGTTTAGGTTTTACTTCCAGAAAAACAATGCAGATAGCACAGCAGCTTTATGAAGGTATAAATATTGGTTCAAGCCGTGTTGGTCTTATTACCTATATGCGAACAGACTCTGTGCGCATTTCTCAGACAGCTTTGGACGATGTTCGCAAGTGGCTTTCAAATAATTATCCTGCAGAACTACCGCCAGAACCAATTCATTACAGTGCTTCTAAATCTGCCCAGGATGCACATGAAGGTATTCGTCCAACATATACAGAATACACTCCTGATTCCGTTAAGGAATATCTTACACGAGACCAGCTTCGTCTTTATACAATCATTTGGGAACGTTTTGTTTCCAGTCAGATGAATAATGCAAAGACAACCACAACCAGTGCAGAAATTACCGCTGGAGAGGCTGTGTTCCGTGTTAGTGTAAGCAAGATCACAGAAAAAGGTTTTTACAATGTAATCAAGCTGCTGTCTTCAAAAGAAGAAAAGACAGGAAATCTTCCTAATCTGAAGGTAGGAGAAGTTATCGCTTCTGATAAATTCTATCCAGAACAGCATTTTACTCAGGGACCGGCTCGCTATACTGATGCTTCAATCATCAGAATGCTTGAAGACAAAGGCATTGGTCGTCCATCTACCTATTCGCCTATCATTACTGTTCTTCTTGACAGGTATTACATTACCAGAAGCAATAAGCAGCTTGTGCCAACTCAGCTTGGTCGAATGATTTGTAAGATTTTGGTTGAATCTTTCCCTCAGGTAATCAATGAGCATTTTACTGCCGATGTAGAAAATAATCTTGATAAAGTTGAACAGGATGAACTTGTCTGGAACAGTATGATTGGAGATTTCTTTTCTCCGTTCAAGCAGCGGGTAGACGAAGTTATGAAAAATGTTCAGAGCGTAAAGGGAAGCCTTGATGAACCGACTGATAAGGTTTGCGAGAAATGCGGAAAGATGATGATGAAAAAGCTTGGTCGCTTTGGATTTTTCCTGGCATGTTCTGGATTCCCTGAATGTCATAATACAAAGTCAATTCCTTTGGCAAAATGTCCTGTTGCTGGATGTAACGGTGAAATTGTTTCAAGAAAGCAAAGAGGTCGTGGCAAGGAATTCTTTGGTTGTACAAATTATCCTGCTTGTAATTTTATTAGTCATTTTAAGCCGATTGATGCAAGCTGTCCAAAATGCGGATGGTTCCTTGTTGAAAAATATGACAAGAAAAACGGGTCTTATAAATCCTGCATCAATCCTGATTGTGATTATTTGCATTCTGCAGATGAAGAATCTCCAGTGGTGATGCCAGAGGATTCTTCGGAGGATTAATGATTATGGGTTGCCGGCAGTTTTGTGGTTTTCGGCAGCCTGTTTTTCGAGGAACAGATGAACACGATAGGTGAGCTTACACAGGAATTTTTTGTTTATCTTGAATCAGTTCGTACACTTTCAGAAAATACGATTATTGCATATAGAAAGGATCTGGAACATTTGATGAATCAGGTTGGTACAGATGTGCTTGTTGAAAGCCTTTCCACTGAACAGCTTAGATTGACGATTGCTTTCCTTTCAAAAAAAAATCTTTCTAATGCGAGTATAAACCGATATATTGCTTCTGTACGAACTTTTTTTGCTTATTGCAGGAAATTTGGTTATATTAAAGGAAATCCGGCTTTGGAATTAAAAACCGTAAAAGTTCCAGTTCATATACCAAGGTTTTTAACTGGACCTGAAGTCGATGAACTTTGCAGTATGCCAGAAAGTAATGAGCTTTTGTGGGAGACCAGGGATAAAGCTATTTTTGAGATTCTTTATTCGTCCGGTTGCCGCGTTGGTGAAATAGTTATGCTGAAAATTTCTGATTTGGAGCGTGGCATGTCTTCTGCCATGGTAAGGGGAAAAGGAAATAAGGATCGAAGGGTTTATTTTGAAGAAGATGCCAGACAGGCTTTGTCCATATATCTGGATGACAGAAAGAAACGCTTTGTAAAAGAGGGCATAATTGATTCTGCGAAAGAAGTTTTTGTGAATCAGAAAGGTGGAGCGCTGACAACGAATGGAATTCGATATATCCTTTCCAGATATACAGGACCGGAAGGAACCAATCATCATGTTTCACCTCATGCTTTAAGGCATACTTTTGCAACAAGCATGCTTGGAAATGGCGCTGATGTTCGTGTGGTTCAGGAGATGCTGGGGCATGCAAGTGTAAGCACTACCCAAAGGTATACTCATTTAACCACAGAGCAGTTAATAGAGATATATAGTAAAGCCCATCCTCATTCATAGGTTGTGGTAAATGAAATTATTAAAAACAGGGGTATTTATGAGTGATAACAAAATACGCAGCACTACTGTTGTTGCTGTAAAAAGAAATGGCCACGTTGCTATGGCTGGCGATGGTCAGGTGACAGCCGGAAATACTGTAATGAAAGGTAATGCCCGTAAGGTTAGGAAAATATATGACGGCAAGATCATTACCGGCTTTGCAGGCAGTGTTGCAGATGCCTTTACTTTGTTCGATAGGTTTGAGACGAAAATCAAGGAATTTAATGGGGATTTGACTCGTGCTTCAGTGGAACTTGCAAAGCTGTGGCGAACGGAAAAAATGCTGCAGAAACTGGAAGCGCTTTTGCTAGTTGCAGATAAAGACAAGATTCTGCTGATCAGCGGAGACGGAAATGTCATTGAGCCTGAAAATGATGTGCTTGCCATCGGTTCCGGCGGAAACTACGCTTATGCTGCTGCTCTGGCATATTTAGATTCTTCAGATTTGAGTGCAAAGGAAATTGCCGAAAAATCACTGAAGATTGCAGGAAACATTTGCATTTACACTAACAATCATATTACAGTTGAAGAACTTTAATTTCAGCTTTGCAGAGGAATTACATGGAAACCAAAATTGATTTGACACCAAAACAGATCGTATCTGAATTAGATCAGTATATTATCGGACAGAATAAGGCAAAAAGGGCTGTTGCTGTGGCTCTTCGTAATCGGGAACGACGATGCAAGCTTCCTGAAGAAATTCGAGATGAAGTTGCACCAAAAAATATTCTTATGATTGGACCAACTGGTGTGGGAAAAACAGAGATTGCCCGACGACTTGCAAAGCTTTGTAATGCGCCATTTTTGAAAGTGGAAGCCACAAAATATACAGAAGTTGGGTATGTTGGTCGTGACGTTGAATCCATGATACGTGATCTTATGGCTGTAGGATACAAAGATGTAAAAGCCGAAATGGAAGATCTGCTTAGAGAAAAGAGCGTGTCCGTGGTTGAAGAAAAGCTTTTGGATCTTTTGCTTCCAGGAACTTCAAAAAAAGAAAAGAAAAACGATGCTAATAGTGAAGAGTTTGCTGTTTCCAGGACAACAGAAAATGCTGGAGATGTAATCATTCTTGGTGATTCATCTGTAATTCCTGGGGATGCCAAAAGTGATACGAATCTTTCTACAAGAGAAAAATTCCGTGCAATGCTTCGTGAAGGCAAACTTGAAGACCGTGAAGTTGAAATTAACGTTCATAAAACGCCAAATATGCCGAGCATGGAAATTATCGCTGGCGGCAGTCTTGATGATCTTCAAAATAGCATGCAGAATCTTGCTGGAATGCTTAGTGGGCACAGAAACAAGAAGAAAAGTGTTTCTATCAGAGAAGCTAGAAAAATCCTTACAGAAGAAACGTTGGACAGTATGGTAGATGTGGATAAGGTTTCAGACATCGCAAAGGAAAGGGTTGAGCAGAGAGGTATTATTTTTATTGATGAAATAGATAAGATTGCTGTTCGTGGGGAAGCCCAGGGGCAGAGCGTAAGCCGGGAAGGAGTGCAGCGCGATATTCTTCCGATTGTTGAAGGCAGTAACGTTAATACAAAATGGGGAGTAATAAATACGACTCATATTCTTTTTATCGCTGCTGGTGCATTCAGTGTTGCAGCTCCAAGTGACTTGATTCCTGAGCTTCAGGGGCGTTTTCCTCTTCGTGTTGAACTGGAAAGCCTTCATAAAGAAGATTTCAAAAGAATCCTGAAAGAACCGAAAAATTCACTTGTCATGCAGTATACTGCCTTGTTGGGAACTGAAGGCGTCAAGCTTGAATTTACAGAAGATGCCATCGATCGTATGAGCGAAATTGCCGAAGAGGTAAACGGCAAAAGTGAAAATATTGGAGCCAGACGGCTTCACACGATAATGGAAAAGGTTCTTGATGAGATAAGCTTTGATGCAGATGAGCATAATGGTGAAACCGTAACCATCGATTCGTCTTATGTTGATTCAAAACTTTCCGATATCGCCCGGAATCAGGATCTTAGCAGATATATTCTGTAAAATAGACAAAAAGTTGTTTTTTAGGCATAGGCTGTCTGAAAAGTACATTTTGCGACTGCAGTTGATCGTTGGACAGGATCCTGAAAAAATTGCTTTTGCAAGAAATCGTACAGAATGGACAGCCTTTACTGTTTAACTTCAAAAAAAACTAAACAATTCTTTTTTGCATCCGAAAATAATATAAAGGATGTCAATATGAATAGTTTTACAAGATCGGTCGATTTGCTCCAAAGAGCATTGGATGTTACAACTCTTCGTTATAATGTTACTGCAAATAATCTTGCCAACAGTGAAGTTCCAAATTTCAAGCGCACAAAGGTCAATTTTGAAAGTGAACTTAAGCGCGCCTTTGAATCTGAAGAAAAAGCCAGGAGTGGATTCAAGCTCACACGTTCAGATAGCCGTCATTTTGAATTGAATCAGCCCTATGATTACCGCGATGTAGAACCACGTCGCGTTCTTGATTATGAAACAACTTCGAAAGCGAACGGAAACAATGTTGATGCAGAAACAGAAGCAAACAATATCCTTCAGATTCAGATGCAATACAGACTTTTGACTTCCATGACTAATTTTGAATTCTCGCAGCTTGGTACTGTGATTAGAAAATAGGAGACGTTAAATGGGACTTTTTACATCGATCAATATTGCCGCTACTGGCATGAGTGCAGAACGTCTTCGTTCTGATGTTATTTCAAACAATATTGCAAATGCTTCTACCACAAGAACCCAGGAAGGTGGCTCTTTCAAGCGTTCAATGATTGTTTTTGAGCCTGCCGCTAAAAATAAAGCTCAGTGGAATAGTCCTTTCTGTCCCTCTGATCTTGATTCCGGGGTTGGCAAGGGCGTTCAAGTTCGTGAAATCGTAAAGGATACAAGCGAAGGCCGTCTGGTTTATGATCCAGATCATCCTGATGCAATCAAGTCCGGTCCTCATAAGGGTTATGTTGAATATCCGAATGTAAATATCGTAAATGAAATGGTGGATTTGATTTCTGCAAGCCGTGCATACGAAGCAAATTCTACGGTTATTGAAGGTTCCAAGTCTATGTTCTCTGCTGCTCTTGATATAGGTCGATAGTTCCCATGTATAAATAAAATATGCTGTTATCTTTAGGAATGATTTTTGCGCCAGGTCTTTTTGCCCTCTTGCTTTGAAATAGATGGTATAGACGGCTTTTGACTTTGGATGAAACTCCCCAAAAGCAGATTTTAAATTGATTGAGTTTTTCCTTTCATAATGTGCTAAAAAGACCGATAATCAATTGACTTCATTGTGTTTCGCAGATAGAATTTACTTGTGGATCTGCCTATTTGCAGATTAGTGGGGGAATATGAAAATACAGGAAATGAATACGCTTTCGCTTGCTCAGCTTGATCCAAATCATTCTGCAACAAGCAAAAAGATTCAGAATATCATCAATACACCGGATTCTGTGCTTCACATGGAAAATGCTGCAAAAGATTCCATAGAAAAAAAAGGGCAGAGTTTTCAGGATTTTCTTTTGAGTGCTTTAAGCGACATGAATTCAAAACAGATTCAAACGGCGAAGCTTCAGGAGCAGGTGATTACTGATCCTGATTCTGTTGATATTCATGATGTTACTATCGCAATGGCCCAGGCAAAGCTTTCTTTGGATCTTACAAAATCTGTTATCGACAGACTTGTTCAGGGGTGGAGCGAAATCACTACAACCAGATAGTTTTTCAGGTGCTTCGTTTTGAGGCATCTTTTTTTTGCCCGGACTGAGTGAAAAAACAACTTTTCTTCTTATATCTTGAGCAAAATATCTCTTTGCAGAAATTTATTTATATGATAAAATAATCTATAAAACTATTTTTTGATTTCGTTCACGGGAGGGGACAGATGAACGAATGGTTCAAAAAAGTAATTGATAAGGCAAAGACCTGGTGGAAAACCAGTAAACCGGTACAGAAGATTGTAGCCGGCGTTGTCCTTGTGGTTATCATTATTGCCATAGCCGTTAATATCAGCAGATCATCTTCTTCAGACAATACAAGACTTTTTAATGCACCGGTTACCGATAATGTAACCCGTGTTGCAATTCTTGACCGAATCAGCAAAGAACGAATAAAAGCTACCGTTGACGAAGACGGATATATTTATGTTGATGCAAGTGATGATGAAATTACCCGCATCACAAGTATACTTTATGCCGAAAACCTTGTTCCTTCGAATGTGGATCCTTTTGCAGAAGCAAAAAGCCGCAGCTGGTCCGATACTGACGCAGAACAGAATATCAAGCTTCAGGATGCCTATTCTAAGCTTCTTAAACGCCAGCTTGAAGCCCTTTCAGATTTTTCTTCAGCTATTGTAAATATTCGCATTCCAGAAACAAAACTTTTCAAACAGGATGAAGATCCTCTTTCTGCAACGATTGTTGTTACGTTGAGCAACACATCAAATGTTACTGCTGGCTCAAAGAGAATGCAGGGTATCCAGAAAATGGTACTTACTGCTGTACCAGGATTGAAAGCTGAAAACCTTAGTATCGTTGATACAGACGGAAGAAGTCTGAACAATTTTGATGATTTAGACAGCAATACAAGAATTGATACTGCAGAAAAGGAACAGAAGCTTAAGGCTAAGCTGGAACGTGATCTTCGCGGTAAGGTATTGGCGTCTTTGCAGGACTACGCAACTCGTGATCGTGTTCGAAACCTGAATGTAAGCATTGATTTTGACATGTCACAGGAAACAATTGACAAGACTGAATATTTTCCTATCGAACTTGAAAAAGATAATCCTGACACTCCGTATAGCGAACGTAAAGTAAAAGATTCTCTTGCGTTGAGTATGCAGATAATCACTAAAGAATGGCAGGGAACTGCCCATAATCCGGAAGGCCCAACAGGTGTTCAGGGGCAGAATCCACCGAACTATGTTGACATGAGTAATGTCATTGGAAAATCTGTTGAAACCGGAACTACCCAAAATAATCTTGTTAACTGGGAAACCAGGCATAAGATTGTTTCTCCGCAACAGGGCCGTCGAACTGTATCTGTGAACATTGATGGAAAGTGGCGGCTTGATAAGGACAATGAGGGTGAATACATCGTAGAAAATGGACGCCTGAAAAGAACTTATGAGGCTATCAGTGATACTGAAATAGAAAAGTGGGTTGAGCTTATTGAAGGTGCTATCGGCTTTGATAAAGGCCGTGGTGACCGGGTAATCGTAACTTCATTACCATATGATAGAGATGCAGAATTCGAAGCCTTTGATAATGACTATTTTGCAGCAAAGCGTAGAACAAAAACGATACTTTTAGTTCTTGGTGCCATTGCAATTGTTTTGGTAGGCTTCATTCTTTACAGAATTATCAGCAAACAGATTGAAAGAAGACGACGTCTTCGCGAAGAGGAACTTTTGCGACAGCAACAGGCAGAGCGCGAAAGGGCTTTGTGGGATGCGAAAGACGAAGCAAATATGCAGGTTACCATGTCTGTCGAAGAAAGCCGCCGTGCAGAGCTTCAGGAAAATGCTATCAACATGGCAAAAGAGCATCCTGAAGATGTTGCAATGCTTATTCGTACATGGCTTATGGAGGAGTAATAAATGGCTGAAGACGACTCACCTAAATCAAATCCAAAACCTATTCCAAAGCCTGGCAGTCTAAAACCTGCTGGTTCTGGAAAAAAAGATAGAAAAGATTATAAAAGTCTCACTGGTCGCCAAAAAGCTGCCATATTCCTTGTTTCCCTTGGTTCGGATATATCTTCCGAAATCATGAAGCATCTTCGAGAAGATGAAGTAGAAACATTGACTTTTGAAATTGCTCGTCTTGAAACAGTAGATGCAGAATATAAGGATGCGGTACTTGAAGAATTTCAGGAACTGATGAATGCTCAGAACTTCATTACCACTGGTGGTATTGATTATGCCCGGGAATTGTTGGAAAAATCCCTTGGTTCTCAGAAAGCAATCGATATTATCAATCGTCTTACTTCAAGCCTTCAGGTTCGCCCGTTTGACTTTATTCGTCGTACAGATCCTGCTCATCTTTTGAACTTTATTCAGCAGGAATATCCTCAGACAATCGCATTGATTCTTGCTTATCTGGAACCAGGAAAAGCGGCTGTTATTTTGCAGAATCTTCCGGAAGAAATGCAGCCTGAAGTTTCCAAGCGCCTTGCAACAATGGACCGTACATCTCCAGATGTTTTGCGTGAAGTTGAGCGCGTTTTGGAAAAGAAGCTTTCTACTCTTTCTTCAGAAGACTATACAGCTGCTGGTGGTGTTGAATCTATCGTTGAAATCTTGAACCTTGTTGACCGATCTTCTGAAAAAGCCATCATCGAAGCTTTGGAAGAAGAAGATCCAGATTTGGCAGAAGAAATCAAAAAGCGTATGTTCGTATTCGAAGATATCGTTATGCTGGACGACCGTGCCATTCAGAAGGTTCTTCGCGAAGTCGACACTCAGGAACTTTCAAAAGCCCTCAAGTCGGTTGATACTGAAGTACAGGATAAGATTTTCCGCAACATGTCTAAGCGTGCAGCAAGCATGTTGAAGGAAGATATGGAATTTATGGGCCCTGTTCGATTGAAAGACGTTGAAGAAGCTCAGCAGAAGATTGTATCAACAATCAGACGCCTGGAAGATTCTGGTGAAATCGTTATCGCTCGTTCTGGCGAAGACGAACTTGTTCAGTAGTGAGAGAAATAAATGGCAAAGCAAGTTTTTAGACCTAACGAAATCAAAAATAAAAATGGCGAAGTTACTCTGAAACTGGTACGCAATTTTGCTCCAATCGAAGAGGAGGCGGAAGATGATATACCTGAATACACAGGACCAACTGCCGATGAGCTTCGCCGGGAAGCTGAAGCATTTAAAACTGGCTGGGAAATAGAAAAGCAGCATATGCTTGAACAAGCTCAGAAGTCCGCCGATGAAATCGTAAAAAAAGCTGAGGATGCTGCTTTTGCCGAAGTAAAAAGACAAAGTGATCAAGCTCAGATAATTCACACGAACGCAGAACGGGAAGCTGATGAAATAATTGCCAAGGCAAAAGAAAAAGCTCAGGAAATTTTAGATGAAGCTAATGCAAAAGCGGCTTCAATTTCTGCTGATGCGCAAAATGATGGTTATAAGACTGGCCATGATGAAGGTTATGCTGCTGGACAAAGCGAAATTAATCGGTTGATAGAGCGCACTCATAAAATCGTTGAGTCAGTCATGAATCGACGCATTGAAATATTACAGGAAACTGAGCAGCAGATTGTAGAGCTTGTAGTTTTGATGACTCGAAAAGTAGTAAAAGTTATTACCGAGAATCAGAAAACTGTTGTGCTCAGCAACGTTCTTGCAGCCTTGAAAAAATTACGTGGGCGCGGCCGTGTTACTGTTCGTGTGAACCTTGAAGATTTAAAACTTACTTCTGAACATACAGATGAATTTATCAAGAGGGTTGAGAACGTACAGGGGCTTACGGTCCTAGAAGATTCTTCTGTGGATAAAGGTGGCTGTATTGTTGAAACTGACTTTGGTGCTATTGATGCCCGAATTGCAAGTCAGCTTGGAGAACTTGAAAACAAGATTATGGAAGTTTCTCCTGTTAAGAATATCCGAAAGGAAAATCTGACCGTAGAAAACAATTCCTAAACAGATCAGAGGTTTTCATGGATAAGGAATTCTCAGATAATTTCAATTTTTCAAAATATATGGATCAGGTAGAAAACTATGATCCTATTCTTTTTGTAGGATATGTGGTCGCAGTAAAGGGACTGGATGTTGTGTCGAAGGGTCCTTGTTCTAAAATCGGTGAAATCTGCACAATAAAGCTTACTGACAAGACTCAGGTAATGGCAGAGGTTGTTGCACTTGATGGGAATCAAGTGCGCCTTACGCTTTTTGGCGTTACAGATGGCATTGAAGTTGGGTGTGAGGTAGTGGCTTCTGGAAAACCATTGCAAGTTCCTGTGGGATGGAGTTTGCTTGGCAGAACGATTAATGCATTAGGAAAGCCGTGTGATGGCCTTGGGGAAATTGTACCTGAATGTTATTATCCCATAAATGCGCCTGGTCCAGACTCGTCCACAAAACTGCCAATCGACAGGCGAATTACAACAGGTGTAAAGTCCATCGATTCTCTTTTAACAATGGGTAAAGGTCAGCGTATCGGTATTTTTGCAGGCTCTGGTGTGGGTAAGTCTACACTGCTTGGAACAATTGCCCGTAATACGAATGCAGATATCAATGTAATTGGCCTTGTTGGTGAACGACGTAAGGAAGTCAATGAATTCAAGTTTGATGACCTTGGCGAAGAAGGTATGAAAAGATCGGTAATTGTTGTAGCAACCGGAGATGAGCCTGCAATCTGCAGGTTGAGAGCTGCTCAGGTATGTACTGCAATTGCAGAATTTTTCCGTGACCAGGGAAAAGACGTCATGCTGATAATGGATAACGTAACTCGTTTTGCAAAGGCTCAGCGTGAAATTAGTTTAAGTAAAGGAGAGCCTCCGGCTCAAAACGGTTATCCTGCAAGTGTATTTGATGCTTTGCCAAAACTTTTGGAACGAACTGGTACGAATGACAAAGGTTCGATTACTGCCTTTTATGCCGTTCTTGTAGATGGTGATGATATGAATGAGCCAATTGCAGATACTGTTCGTGGGGTTTTGGACGGTCATATTGTTTTGAGCCGTAAACTTGCAAATTCATATCATTATCCGGCAATTGATGTGTTGGCTTCAGTTAGCCGAAATGCGAATGATGTTATCGGTTCGAATACAAGAAAAGCTGTGGCAAAGGTTCGTGAGCTCATGTCTACATACCAGAATAATGAGCAGATGATTGTTACTGGAATTTACCAGAAGGGCGCATCAGAAAAAATCGATGAAGCTATTGATATGCATGACCAAATTGAAGATTTTCTGAAACAGGAGCCAGAAGAAGGTTTTACAATGGATCAGACATTGGAAAAACTTTCTGTCCTTTCTGGAATTGAAATTACAGATGATGAATATTCAGAAAGTCCTAGAAAAGCTCATGTTGTAAAGAGTATTGTTGCGGATGGAGTTTCAAAGGCTGTTGAGGAATCTAGTAAAAACGGCGATTCAAGCGGCACTGTTGTAGACACTTTAGTTGGTGGCATACAAGAGGAACGTACAGCCGGTAACAGTCAATAGAAATCAGGGTTCCTATGAAGAAATTTGTCTTTGAACTGGAAGATGTCCTCAGTTTTCGAAAAATCGAGCAGCAGCAGGCGGAAGCTGAACTTGCTAAAGCGCTGGCTGCAGAACGTGAAGTGCAAAATATGATTGATAGCCTTGCCATGCAGCAAGTTAAGACTGCAAAATCCATGGAGGGCTCTACTGATTTTTTAGCTATTGCCCAGGCCAATGAGTTTTATGGATTTATACGAGCCAAAACTGAAGAGCTTTTAAGTGAAATTACAAAGCTAAAGGTTATAAGCGACGAAAAAAGGGAAAAGCTCAGGTTATGCATGCAGAGAACCGAATCTCTTGAAAAGCTTAAGGAAAAACAAAAGGAAGACTTTATTTCCTTTCAAAAAAAAGCTGAGGCAAAGGAAATTGACAATATTGTAACAAGCCGTTTTCAAAAATGATCTGCTTAAAACAGGTTTGAATCGTAAAATCAGGAATTTTTATTCACAAAATATGAAGTTTTTTAGAGCAAGTGTTTCTCCTTCCCAAGGAAAAAAAACTGATTTTTGACTCTTATATTGATAAAGTTTGCGGTATGTAAAATTTCGTTGTAAAATTAAGCATTGATTTGGAGGATTTTATGAACATGCTTAACGTTACATTCTGCGGAAAAAAATCAAAACAAGTTGAATATGGAACAGTTGCAGCTTCTTTGCTTGACGAATTTGAGGAAAAAAGAGAAACAATTGTTGCTGTAAGAATAAATAATGAAGTTTGCCCTTTGGACAGAGAAATCGAATACGATTGTTATATAGAACCGGTCCTTCTGAATTCAAAAGATGGTGTTCTGGTATACAGACGGTCTTTGTGTCTTTTGCTTGCTGCAGCCTGTCATAAAATTTATCCAACGGAAAGATTGGTTGTAGGTCACAGCCTTGGATATGGTTATTATTATACTCTGGAACATCCTTCGCCTCTTACTGTGGAAGAAATCTCAAGCCTTGAAAAAGAAATGTGGAATATTGTCAATCAGGATTTGCCAATTGAAACAAGATTTGTTTCTTATTCAAGTGCATGCAAAATTTTTGAAGAGCTTGGACTTAACGAAACAAGAAAGCAGTTGAATTATCTGGCGCCTCCAAAAATTCGCATTAATTCCATCGGAGATTTTGCTGATATGTATTTTGGACCGCTGATGGAAAGAACTGGCACGCTCAAGGTTTTTGAGCTTATGCCATACAAAAAAGGCTTTTTGCTTCGATTCCCAAAATCCAGTGATTCCACAAAGCTTTCAGAATTTGTGGATGAGCCAAAACTTTTTGAGATTTATGAACGATATAAAAATTGGGGAAAGCAGCTGAATGTTACTAGTGCTGCTTCCTTAAATCAGATGATCAATGAGCGCAAAATTGATGATTTTATAATGGTTGCGGAAAGTCTGCAGGTTCATTGCATTTCAAAAATTGCAGAAGAAATTGTAAATCGAAAAGGCGTTCGCGTTGTGCTTTTGGCTGGCCCTTCAAGTTCTGGTAAAACCACAACTTCCAAAAAACTTGCCATGCAGATTCAGGCGCTTGGATATACTCCTAAAGTTATCAGTCTGGATTGCTACTATGCGGGCAGAGATAAGACACCTCTTGATGCAGATGGAAAACCAGACTATGAATGTCTGGAAGCTTTGGATGTTGAGCTTTTGAATAAAAATCTTGTTGATCTTTTTGATGGAAAGGAAGTTAATATTCCTTCCTATGATTTCCATGATGGAAAGCCATATTTTGAAGAAAAGAACAAGATGACTTTGAAAGAAAATGAAATTCTCATCATGGAAGGAATTCATGGTCTAAATGATCGGTTGACTCCAAAGATTCCAAAAGAATGCAAATTTAAAGTCTATCTTTCGGCTCTTACCCAGTTGAATCTTGATGACCATAACCGCATTTCCACAAGCGACAACCGCCTTATCAGACGAATTGTTCGCGATGCCCGCTTTAGAGGAAAGGGTGCTGCTGGAACGATTGCAATGTGGCCAAGCGTTCAACGGGGTGAACAACTTCATATTTTTCCGTTCCAGAACAATGCAGATGCGATTTTGAATACTGCCTTGGATTATGAGCTTGCAGTTCTAAAAATTTATGCAGAGCCATTGCTCAGGTGCGTAAATCCTTCTCAAAAGGAATATAGCGAGGCATGCAGGCTTTTGAATTTCCTTAGCAATTTTGCACCGATTCCACCAACAAGCGTTCCAAATCGTTCAATTATCCGCGAATTTATTGGTGGCAGCGCCTTCAAGTATTGATTATGAACCACAACAAGGGGCTGTCCAATAAGGCTGCATTACGGTGGTTTTGTTTATCGAAACCACCACATTTAGTGTAGCGCTCATTTCGACGTGTGGTTCCTGAGCCTGTCGAAGGGTGGTTCCTGAGCCTGTCGAAGGGTGGTTCCTGAGCCTGTCGAAGGGCTCAATGAGCGCTCATTACTTTTGGGACAGCCCCTTGTTGTGGTGACTTTTTTTTTGTGCTACATTGTAATAATTCATCAGATAAAACGAGGTATTAAATGAAAAAATTATGTACAGTCTTTTTTGTTGCTTTTGCACTGTGTTCTTCGTCATTTGCAGATAAGCAGGAAGATATTAAAAAACTTATGAACGTTTCTGGTTCTGCATCTATGGTTGATCAGATTGTTGATGCTATGATTCCCCAGTATAAGCAGGCTATTCCAACTGTTCCAGCAGCATATTGGGATAGGGCCGCTTTGAAAATGAAAGCTGCAGGTCCTGATTTAATCAATGAACTTGTTCCAATCTATGACAGATATTTTACAGAAAGTGAAATCAAGGATTTGATTAAATTCTATGAATCTCCAGTAGGAAAAAAAATGGTTTTGAATCAACCTTTGATTTTGAAGGATTCCATGACTGTTGGTCAGAACTGGGGAATGAAAATCGGTCAGGAAATTGTTGAGGATCTTCAGAAAGAAGGTTATTTGAATCAGTAGTTTTTTTTGAATCATATACAAATCCGCAGTTTTAATTGGTAAAAAAACAGTTGGAAGCTGCGGATTTTTTTTTGCTGTTTTAAAAAAGCTTTTTTTTTGATATAGTTAGATTATGAATATTTTGTCTGTGAATAATCTTTGCCGTATGGGAAGGGAAGAACCCCTTTTTAAAGGCGTTACCTTTGGTCTTGACGAAGGTGATAAAGCTAGTCTGATTGGAAAAAATGGTACAGGAAAATCGACTATGCTCAATACTATTGCAGGTCTTTTGCCTTGTGATGAAGGGACTGTTGTCATAAATAAAAGCGCAGGGCTTTCTTTTCTTCCGCAGAATCCTTCATTTGAAGCAAACGATACAATTCGTTCCCATATTTTTAAAAGCGATTCTCCAAAACTTAAGATTATTCAAGAATATCTTGACGTATGCGCAAAACTTGGCAATTCAACTTCAGAAAGCGTGCAAAAAGAATATGACTTGCTGAATCAAAAAATGGAGCAGATGGATCTTTGGAATTACGAATCTCAGGTAAGCTCAATTCTTTCTACTCTTGGAATAAGTGATATGTCCCGCAAAATGGGAGAGTTGAGCGGTGGTATGGTAAAAAAAGTTGCATTGGCTCAGGTTTTAGTGGAAGATACAAAACTTTTGCTTTTGGACGAACCGACTAATCATCTGGATATTTCCACAATCCGATGGCTTCAGGATTATTTGCGGGACACAAAGCGAACTGTTCTGATGGTTACTCATGACAGATATTTTCTGGATGCTGTCTGTAACAATATTTTTGAAATCGATCACAAAAGGGTACAGCTTTATCAGGGAAATTATTCAACCTATCTTGAAAAGAAAGAAATCGAAGCTGAAATTCAGCAGAATACCGACAGGCGTATTGAAAGCGTGTTAAGATTTGAGCGGGATTGGCTGATGCGAGGCCCTTGTGCCAGAGGTACAAAGGCCAAGGCTAGAATCCAGCGGGACATGCAGTTGATAAACAGAGAAAAGTTCACTCAGGACAAAGGGTTTTCTTTTGAGGTTCTTGGCCGTCGTCTTGGTGGCAAAGTTCTGGAGTTGAAAAACATTTCAAAGAAGTTTCCAAAAGGGTATGTGGGCGAACATGCAAGCAAAGAGGATATGGTGCCTGTTCTTTCTGGTTTTTCATATACATTTACAAAAGGGCAAAAAATTGGCATTTTTGGCAACAATGGATCTGGAAAATCAACTTTTCTTAACATCATAACTGGAAAAATTCCTAGTGACAGCGGTTCTGTTGTTGTGGGCGAAAATACTGTTTTTGGCTATTATAATCAGAATCCCGTATTCAAAGATTTGAAAATGACTGTTCTTGAATATATTAAGGAAGAGGCTGAATTTGTAGAACAAACGGATGGTCAAAAATTAAGCGCAAAACTTTTTCTTGAAGAATTTGGTTTTACTGGCAAGATTCAGCATTCTCCTTTAAGTTCTTTAAGTGGAGGAGAGCGAAAGAGGCTTTTTTTGGTCAGGCTGCTAATTGGAAATCCTAATTTTTTGATATTGGATGAGCCTACAAACGATTTTGATATTTTTACAATGAATGTGCTGGAACAGTTTTTGATGCAATATCAAGGTTGTCTTTTGATTGTAAGTCATGACCGTTATTTTATGGATAAGACCGCAGATTCTCTTTTTATTCTGGAAGAGGATGGCAGTGTTTCTGGCTTTGTTGGAAAATGTTCTGAATATATTGAATATAGAGAGGAAAAACGAAAGGAAGAAGCCGAGGAACAGAAAAAAAAGAAGGCGTTAGAACAGTCGCAATTTTCTGAAAAGGCATCGTCAAGGGATGCGGATGGTTCGTCAAAGCGAAAAATGTCTTTCAAAGAACAGAAAGAATTCGAATCTATTGAAGAAGAGATTGCAGAATTAGAGGAGCGAAAATCGGTTCTGGAAGCGCAGATGGCAAGCGGTGAAAAAGTGGATTTTGAGGCGCTGAATAAAGAATATGCAAAAGTAAGCGAAGAGCTTGAGGTGAAATATTG
>JAEDGP010000031.1 GCA_016297405.1 Treponema sp. | reverse complement strand
GATTTTTTCGTAATGAAAAAGGGGCTGTCCAATAAGGTAGCATTACGGTGGTTGAATTTATCGAAACCACCACATTTAGTGTAGCAGTCATTTCGACGACAGGCTCAGGAACCACCTGTCGAAGGGCTCAATGAGCGCTACACTCATTACTTTTGGGACAGCCCCTTTTTTGCTAAAGCAATTTTAACTACCCTGTTACAAAAGCAACGGTAGCTCTACTTTTTTTTATCGACTGTTTTGAGCGGCCAGGTTTACAAGCCATTTTTCTTTTTTAAGCCAGAAATGGGCGATAATTGTTTTTGGTACGTCGCTAAGTTTTACGATTGCGTACATCTGGATTGGCCCAAGGCCTGTAAAATAGGTCAGCATAAACATTCCCCCAAGGAAAAGAAAGTTTCCCACCGTATCGCATACAGCTCCCATTTTTGTGTCACCACCAGATCGGCTCACAGCATATTGGGAATTAATTAAAGCCCAAAGAGGAAGATATGCAGCAGCTGTAATTACAAGATAAAAGGCGATGGATCTTGCCTGGGGTGAAAGCTGCCCAAAAACAACTGGAATAAGGAAGGTTGTGCCAAGTCCAATAAGGGTAAAGGCAAAACCGAATATTGTTGCGCCGCTTAAAAGCCATGTTTTGTATTTGCGGCATTCTTCCAGGTTTCCTTTTCCAAGTTCTGTTCCCATTATTACGCCTGTGCTGGTCAGGATTCCGCCCATGCTTATGAAAATCAAGTTTGCAATGGCAAATCCTGAAGCCATGCCAGAAACTACTTCAGAGCCACCCCTTGTATTGTAGAGTGCGTTGGAAACCGTTTCGCTTATTGCCCAGAATATTTCGGAGTACAGAATTACAAGGGATTTGATGATTAGTGTTCCAAAAAGCTTGTAGTTGATGTTGAACAGATTTTTTAATTTGAAAAGGAAATCAGGTTTTTTCTTTGCCGCATAAATGATGAACATTAAAAGTTCGCAAAATCGTGCAATGACAGTTGCGTAGCCTGCACCAGCGACTTCCATTCTGCAGACGCCAAGGTTTCCATAAATCAGAATCCAGTTGAACAGTGTGTTGATGAGCGTTGCGATTACAGAAATCACAAGTGGAGCGCGTACTATTTCAATTTCGCGCAATGATGTTGCGATGGATTGTGCAAATACCGCAAATACAAAGGAAAGCGCCACTGATCTTGAATATATTTGAGTCTGGTCCAATATGGCAGAAGAATCTGTGTTGGAAGTGACCATGAGCCAAAATAGACCTCGTGGTGCCATGTAGCAAAGAAAGGCAAACGATATGCCAATGAGGCCTGTTACGATGAGCTTGAACCTGAAAACCTGCCTCATGCCTTCTTTGTCATCAGCTCCCTTGAACTGGCTCATGAATATGCCGCCAGAAGAACAGATTGTTGTAGAAAGTACAAAGAAAATAAAGAATATTTGACCGGCGATATTTACGCCGCTCATTTTGATGTCCCCAAGACCTGCAACCATAAAGTTGTCGATCAGGGAAACCAGGTTTTGGATGAGCTGCTGAGCCATAACTGGAATGGCGATGGAAAGCGCTCTGTGGTAAAAAGAGCTGTTGCCAAAATATTTGTTGTTCATTTCTTTAATATAATGGTTAAAGAAAAAATGGCAAGAAAAATATCATTTTTCCTGCCATTATGACGTTTTTTTTCAAAATGTAGCATGTGGCCATATGAATGTCTGGAGCTTTTATTGATGATGTATAGGGAACTGCCGGGTACATTGCTTTTGCCACTGAAACGGGATTCACTTCGTATTCGTAAGGATATTTTTCAAGATTCTTGACTGCTGTTTTCAAGGCTTGCAAAAAAACTTTTGTATAATATAGAATATGAAGATTAAAAAAACTGTTGTTTCTGTTTTCTTTTTTCTTACCATAACCAGTTTTTTATGCGCAACAGTTTTTTTCATCAAAACAAGTGCCGGTTTTGATATTGATAAAGACGGATTGCCTCCCTATAGCAAGGCTGGAATCTTTTTTACCAACGATACTTGTTTTGGCGGGCTTGGTGATGTTTGGGAAATGCCTGATGTAAGGGCTTTCTGCGATTATAAGTTCAAGTTTTGGACTTGGGACATATACAAAAGCAATCTTGAGCCTGGGTTATGGCCGGCTTTATGTTCTGCAGTTTTGGCTTTGTTCCTGTATGGCACATTAAGGACAATTCCTGGTAGTTTTATTTGAAAAAGTCGATTTTTTTATTTTTGATTTTAATTTTCCCTTCCATTGAGTGTTTTGCTCAGTTTGATACCCGTTATTTGATTGGTCTGGATGCAGGCACATTTAAGAATCAGGATGGCAGCGGATATTCATTTGAGGCAAGCGTCTATCGCTATACGACACCTGTGCCAACTCAGTGGATTTATGGCATGTGCGATCTTACGTATTTTGGCTCATTTGAAATGCAAAACGATTTTTCGGACTCTGATTTTCAGTTGGCTGTAAGAGGGGGCGCCATGGCAAGTCTTTTCTTTGCGACTGTAGGCTTTTGTCCAAGCTATAATTTTCAAAAAAATCTGTTTACTTTCGATTATTTTGCAGGTTTTCAGGGTGGTTTCCGCTTCAGCCAGTATTTGGGAAGCCGGTTTGAAGCATTTTTTCGTGCGCCCATCGCTTTGAATGATAAGTACTCGTTTTCCTTGAAGCTTGCTTTGGTTCTGCATGAGCCATGGCAGAAAAAGCTTCCTTCGTTTTCCGGCAAATGATGATTTTTGCAAATACTTTGCTTTCATGATAGAATATCCGTCATGAAAAAAGCAGTTGTTTTTTTGGCTGACGGCTTTGAGGAAATCGAAGCGGTAACGATTATTGATTATCTTCGCAGGGCAGACACAGGGGTTCAGACTGTAGCTGTTCCTTCTCCATCGGTTCAGAAGGAAAATATGGTTCGCGGTTCTCACGGTATATTCGTGAAGGCAGACCTTTCGTTCGTTGAATTCGAAAAGGAATATTCATCTCAGCTTCCTGATTTGGTTTATGTTCCAGGAGGAATGCCAGGTTCAGTGAATCTTGGCTTATGTCATGGAGTCTGTGATTTTCTTGTGCGCTGCTATGAAAATGGCAAAATCACATCGGCTTTGTGTGCTGCTCCGGCGGTTGTGCTTGCAAAGACCGGTATCTTAAAAGGAAAAAAATGGACTTGCTACCCTGGTATGGAAGAAGGGCTTGTTGAATACTGCGGAACTCCTGAGCGGATGATGGAACTTATGGAAGGTTCCCGACTTGAACGCTCTGTTCCATTCGTTGTTGATGGAAATCTGGTTACGGGGCGTGGACCTGGTACTGCTGAACAGTTTGCTATGCAGCTTGTTCTTATGCTTCATGGTCAGAAAGTTGCAGATCTCATTCATGCAACTTCAATCCAACGCTAGCTGATGCAGAGGTTTGTCCGTTTTTCATGATCTATCTGCATTCTTTTTGATGCTGTAAAAAAAATCTTTCATTAAATCTCTTGCATTGATTATATAGGCCTTCGATTTATTGATTGAAGGCCTTGTTTTATGGTATAGTCTTCTATCAACGGCTCTTGGCTATAGTCTTTTGGCATTTATCAAGAAAGCCGCTGATTCTGGAGGTCCTGTGAAAGTTGCCATCTTCTTCGGCTCAAAATCAGATACAGCCACTATGGGTAAGGCTGCTGCTGTTCTTGAGGAATTCGGAATTGAATACAAGGCATTTGTCATTTCTGCACATCGTGCAGGAGAGCTTCTTCATAAAACGGTAAAACAGTGTGAAGATGAAGGTTTTGAGGTGATTATTGCAGGAGCAGGATTAGCAGCTGCTCTTCCTGGTGTTATTGCAGGTATTACAACCATTCCTGTTATTGGAGTTCCCCTTGAGTGTGTAAGCGACAAATCTAATGGTCTTGGGGGTATGGATGCTCTTCTTTCTATTGTGCAGATGCCACCTCAGATTCCTGTTGCGACAGTTGGAATCGGTAATGCTAAAAATGCAGGTTATCTTGCATGTCAGATACTTTCAATAAAATATCCGGAACTTAAGACAAAGCTTCTTGCTTTCAGAAAAAAGCTTGCAGATGATGCAGCCGCTGGTGTTGAAGCAGGAGTAACATTCTAATGGAAAATTCAGTTGTATACACAGAATCAGACGATAAGCTTCACGATGAATGTGGAGTTGTGGGTGTTTATCTAAATAAGCCTGAATCAGAGGAAGATGCTTCTAAAAGCAAAACCATGAATCCTGCGTCCCTGGCATATTTTGGTCTTTATGCATTGCAGCACCGTGGTCAGGAAAGTGCAGGGATTGCTGTTTCTGATGGTTCTGAAGTAAAGGTTTATAAGAATATGGGACTTGTTTCCGATGTCTTCAAAACCGAACATCTTGTAGATCTTAAGGGGCACATTGCTGTAGGCCATGTTCGCTATGCAACAGCCGGTGCAAAAACTTTGGAAAATGCTCAGCCGATGTTCAGCCAGTCAAAGCTTGGAAGTATAGCCGTAGCCCACAACGGACAGCTTGTAAATTATGAACAGCTTAGGGAAATGCTTGAGGATTCTGGTTCCACATTTGCTTCTTCCAGTGATACTGAAGTTATCCTTAAGCTTATTGCAAAAAGCTATAAAAAAGGGCTTGAAAGAGCTCTTACAGATACAATCCAGATGATTAAAGGATCTTTTGCACTTTGTGTAATGACGGAGAATTGTCTTGTTGGAGCCCGTGATCCTAACGGCATTCGTCCGTTATGTCTTGGAAAAGTTGATAACGGTTGGGTGTTGGCTTCTGAATCCTGCGCCATCGATGCCATGAATGCTGCGTTTGTCCGTGATATTCGTCCTGGCGAAATCGTAATCATCAATAAAGATGGTGTGCTTTCATTTGAATTTGGGGAAAAGACTTCAAAACGTACCTGCATTTTCGAATACGTTTATTTCGCTCGTCCTGATTCCATAATCGATGAAATTCCGGTACAGAATGCAAGGTTGAAGATGGGTGCGCAGCTTGCAAAAGAAAGTCCTGTAGAAGCAGATGTGGTAATGGGTGTTCCTGATTCAGGTCTTGGTGCTGCCCTGGGTTATTCGAAGGCAACTGGAATCCCTTATGGGATGGGAATCGTTAAGAACAAGTATATTGGACGAACTTTTATTGCTCCGACTCAAAAAGAGCGTGAAAATATGGTTTTTGTAAAGCTGAATGCCCTGAAAAGCGATGTGGATGGAAAACGTGTTATTGTAATCGATGATTCGATTGTTCGCGGAACCACAAGCCGTCGCCTTGTTCAGATTATCCGCAGGGCTGGAGCTAAGGAAGTTCATTTCCGTGTATCTTCGCCACCTGTAAAATTTCCATGCCATCTTGGAATTGATACACCAACAAGAGCGGAACTTATTTCTTCTGCTCATGATGTGGAACAGATTCGTAAAGAAATTGGCGCCGATTCTCTTGCGTTCATCAGCGTGGACGGCATGTTTGAAGCTCTTAAGAGCTGCAATCCAAATCAGTGCGGGTTCTGTAAAGGATGCTTTACGGGAGAATATCCAATGTCTGTTCCAGGTGAAATTGCCGGGACAAAGTTAAACTGATAAAGTTCAAAAAAAGATGAAAAAGGCCGGAAATATCTGGCAAAATATATAGGAGGCCAAAATGGCAAGTTACAAAGAAGCTGGTGTAGACGTAGAAGAAGGTTATCGCGCAGTAAACAAGTATAAAGAACAAGCTGCAAGAACCCGTATTCCAGGTCTGCTTACAGATCTTGGAAGTTTCAACGGAATGTTCTCGATTCCAAAAGGACTTAAAAATCCTGTAATGGTAAGTGGAACTGACGGTGTAGGAACAAAGCTCGACATCGCTTTCAAACTCAAAAAGTATGATACAGTTGGTATCGACTGTGTTGCTATGAGCGTAAATGATATTCTTTGTTCTGGAACAAAGTCACTTTTCTTCCTTGACTATGTAGCTTGCGGCAAGCTTGATGCAGATGTTGCAGCTGACCTTGTAAAGGGTGTGGCTGATGGTTGTGTTGATGCTGGTTGTGCACTTCTTGGTGGTGAAACAGCAGAAATGCCTGATTTTTATGATGAGGGAAAATATGACCTTGCAGGTTTTGCTGTAGGTGTTGGCGAAAAAGATGAAATGATAACCGGAAATGATATCAAAGAAGGAGATGTTCTTATCGGACTTTCTTCAACTGGTGTTCATTCTAACGGTTTCAGCCTTGTTCGTAAGCTGGTTTCGAATTTTGATGATCCATTTACAATGAATGGTCAGCCAACAGGTAAATCAATTGGCGAAGTTCTTCTTACTCCAACACGTATTTATGTTCGCCCTGTAATGGAAGTTCTTGAAAAGTTCCGTAAATCTGTTCATGGTATGGTTCATGTTACTGGTGGCGGATTCTATGAAAATATTCCACGTATGTATCCAAAAGCAAAGGATGGAAAGAAGCAGCTTGTTTCGGTAATCAAAAGATCAAGCTGGGATATTCCACCTGTATTTGGTGAGTTGATCCGCCGTGGCGCAGATTTAAACACAGTATACAACACATTCAACATGGGTATTGGATTTGTTCTTGCTGTAAAAGAAAAAGATGCTGACGCTATTGTTGAAATGTTCAACAAGAATGCTTCAAAATATCATCGTGAAGATACACCTGATATGAAAGCTTATAAAATTGGTCGTGTAGCTTATGCTGAAGGCGAAGTGAGCGGTCAAAAAGATGCAGTTATTTTTGAAGATGCATAATCATTAGAAAAGAATTGAAATTGGGCTGCTCCTGTCTTTGGCTTTTTGTTCAAAGCGTATCAGAGCAGCCCTTATTTTTAGTGGGAGAAAATATGAGCAAAAAGATTGCAGTACTTGTAAGCGGTGGAGGAACAAACCTTCAGGCGTTGATGGATTATGAGAAGAGTACAAAAGATTGTCCTTATCAGATTGTGGCTGTCATCAGCGACCATAAGGATGCCTATGCTTTGGAAAGAGCTTGCAAAGCTGGCATAAAAACATTTGTCACAAGTCCTTATGCGGTTATGGGTGCAGAAGTTGCAAAAGCAGCTACTAGAGACGAAAAGCGTATTGCAGTAAGCGATAAAGTTCTGGAAATCTGTCATCAAATGGATGTGTGCGCAATTGTTCAGGCTGGCTGGCTTACAGTCCTTTCGGGAAAAATTATTGATGAATTTGCCAACAAGATAATTAATCTCCATCCAGCTCTTCTTCCAAAATTTGGTGGAGTAGGAATGTGGGGACATCATGTGCACGAAGCTGTTCTTGCAGCTGGTGAAAAGGAAAGTGGATGTACCATTCATCTTGTGAATGGTGAATGTGATGGGGGAAAAATTCTTATTCAGAAAAAGGTTCCTGTAATGGAAGGCGATGATCCTGATTCCCTTTATGGACGTATTGCTCCTAAAGAGCATGAAGCTATTGTTGAAGGGGCTTTGATTTTGGTAAGGGATTTTGCGTAGGAGAATTCAGAAAAATGGCAAAACGAATATATGCTGGAAATTTGAGCTTTAATACAACTGAAGAAACTCTTAGAACTGCCTTTGAAGCTTATGGAGAAGTTTCTACGGTTACAATAATCAAAAATCGCGATACAGGCGCTTCAAAAGGTTTTGGGTTTGTGGAAATGCCAGATGATGATGAGGCATTTGCTGCAATCCGGGCTTTGAACGGAAATGATTTTGAAGGCAGAAAGCTGCGTGTGAACGTTGCAGAAGATAGGGAAAAGAATTTCAGTCCTGCTTCATTATTTAAAAAACAGTATTGATTTTCCTTGATTCAGATGTGTTTTATTATTACCTTTAAATAAGCTTATTGTAAGGGGATTGCGTGTGATTGATTATTACAAAGTGCTCGGGGTAGCAGAAAATGCTTCTGAAGAGGAAATCAAAAAAGCTTATAGAAAGCTTGCCTTCATGTATCATCCAGACAGAAATCATGAAGATTCTAACGCAGAAGAAATCTTCAAAGAAATTTCTCTTGCTTATTTAACACTTAGCAATCCACAGAAAAGACGTGAATACGATCGTTCAAGGGCCAGCTGCAATTATGCATCAAATGCATCTTCTGGTTATGGACAGCAACAATCAGGAAATGCTTGGGAAAATAAGAATCCTTTTAATGATGAACAGTCCTTCTGGAACTGGTTTCAGGGTGGTTATAGAAATAATCAGGAACAGTCTGGCGGATACTATTATTCCTCTCAATTTCGTAAAGAAGACTCCCGAAAGGGGGAATCTGTATGGCAGACCCTCTTTATGCTTTTGCTGAAGATTCTTCAATGTGTATTGGGATTTTCATTGTTAAGTGTATTTTGGATTTTTATCCCAGTTGGACCAATTGTGTGTCTTTGGATTATGATAAACGGATTCACAGGAGTGATAGAATCACTCCGTGAATTAATGGATAGGTTTAGCGCTGGCGGAAAATGATGCGACCCTTATCAAGGTCGTAAGGTGAAAGGGCAACCTTTACGCTGTCACCTGGAACGATTCTGATATAATGCTTGCGCATCTTGCCGGACAGGTGTGCCATAATCATGTGTCCGTTTGGAAGTTCAACACGGAACATTGTGTTTGGCAATGCTTCTTTTACAACACCTTCAACTTCAATAGCTTCTTCTTTAGCCACGATTCCTCCATGTGAAAAACAAAAAATTTCTTAGTTCTTTTAAAAGAAAAAAGTTGTTTTTTTAAGATTTTGCACTTATATTATTATAATAACATAAAAAGACGAGCTGACACAACTAGTTTTCTGGTGTTGGCAGTGGGAGATTAAAAAATGGATGAAAAAATTGTCTTAGAAATCAAAGAAAACCTTCTTAAGCAGAGGGCTCAGATTGTTGAAGCTCTTGCTGATCAGATAGATGATATGAAGAATTTGGTTAAGCCTGTTGAAAGTGGCGATGAAGCTGATGTTGCCTCTGATGCCATTGATAGGACTTTGCTTGATTCTCTTGGTGCTCAGGATGCACAGCGCATTCGTCTTATTGATGGTGCTTTGGAAAGAATCCGCCTTGGAAAGTATGGAATCTGTACTTCTTGTGGTATCGATATTCCTGAAGCAAGACTTCAGGCAATCCCATATGCAACCATGTGTGTTGATTGCGCCAGTGCTGAAGAGCGTAAGCACCGCTAATTTTTTTACCTGGCTGCATTTGCATTGGGACTGGGGGATGTTAGTTTCATTTCTGCATGCTATTCGAGTTTCTGCATGCGGATGTTCTTGTTTTCGTCAATGTATGCCACTTCGTTGTAGCCAGCTTTCCAAAGTGCTTCTTTGGCTTTATCAAAGAAGGCATCAAGTCCTTCTGGAGTGTGGCTGTCCGAGTTTATGGTAACTGGAATGTTTCTTTCACTTAAAAGGCTAAGAAATTCCTTTGACGGGTAAACGTCATCCATATATTTTCGGGCAATTGCTCCAGTGTTCACCTCCACAATTACTCCGGCTTTTTTTATAGCATTCGCAGTTGCTTTGATTTCTTTTCTGTACCAGCTGTCATTTTCACAAAACATGTGCAGACGGCCGTTGTTTTTTCTTACAAGGTCTGGATGCCCGATAATGGAAAATGCGCTGTTTGAAAGCATTTCCCGTTCCAGTGTGAAATATTCGCAAACCATTTTTTTTGCATTTCCGCCAAAAAGTTCGTTTATTTTCTGCTCCAGTCGCTCTGCATTGTAATCAACGGCCAACCGTCCTTTTGGAGTGAAGATGTAGTGTACTGATCCAATAAGATAATCTGGGGAAAGGCTTTTGTAGTATGAGAAGTCTGGCTTTGTCACATTTGGTGCATATTCGGCTTCGAAACCCAGAAGAATTGTCAATTGGTTTTTATATTTTTCTTTAGCCTCGTTCACCGCCTGTACATAAAGGGGGTGCTCCTTTTGGACAATATGGTAGCTTCCTGAAAATGGGTACATTGAATGACTTGAAAATCCCAAAATATTGAAGCCCTTTTGGATTGCATTTTGAGCAATCTGATTTACGGTTCCATTACCGTCGCAAAAATCAGTGTGGGTGTGGTAGTTTGTCTTAATCATAGAAATTTCCTTTGGGAATGCTTTATTTCAGATGTTCCCATTTGTTACATGTTACAATGAAAAGGTCGAAGGCTTTTTCAAAATCATTTAGAAATGATTCACATGCCGAATAGTTGCCTTCCTTTGCAGCATTATTCATGCTTTCACCGATGTTTCGAAGCCGGTTTGCAGAAATGGCTGCGGAGCTTCCCTTTAATGTGTGAGAAGTGCGGATCAAGTCTTCTAATCTTCGGTTTTTAATGGCATTCTTCGTCTCGTATATAATTGATTTTGTCTGCCTTTTGTAGTCCAGCAGAATCTGTTTCCCTAAATCCCAATCGTTTCCGATGGTGTCTTCAAAATCCACAGGATCCCATAGTTCGTCATTAGCAATGATTCTGCTGTCCATGAGGGCAATCTGAGTGGCTTCTGGAAGTGTCAGGACGGTTTTCCATTTGTCTATCATATTGCGGACGTTTTCTTTTTTGAACGGCTTGATAAGAATATCATTCATGCCGATTTTCTGATATTGTATGAAGTCAGTTTGATTGTCGTTTGCGGTGCAGGCAATTATGATTCCAGGAAACTTCGTCATTCGGATTTGCTTTGTTGCTTCTATGCCATTTAAAAGCGGCATCTGTATATCCATGAATACCATCTGAATGTCACTTTCTTTCATGACTGTTTCAAGGGCAACTTGTCCGTTTTCTGCTTCAAGCACCTGTGCACCGAATTTTTCCAGAAATTCCTTGAGAATGCGTCGGTTTACACTATAGTCTTCGACAATTAGAATCTTGATTCCTGCTGCAAATGTTCGTTCTGCCTGTTGGGCTTCTTCTTCCTTTTGCCTGGCAATTTCTGGATTCTGAAGTTTTTCAAGCATTGAAATGGAAGAAATTGTGCCGTTGGTTTCTATTAGCAGGCTGTCAAGTTTATCGCGCTGCACTGGTTTGTACAGATAGCCTGCAAACCAGTCCATAATTTTCATTTTTGCTTCGCTTCCCATTTGGCCTTCTGGCACAAGCATGTAGAGCTTTGTGTCTTTCAGCAGGGGAGTGTTCTTTATGTCAGAGGCAAGATGCCATCCATCGAATATAGGCATGGCCATATCAATGAAAACAATGTCATATGGATTTCCAAGCTTTGCTGCATATTCCATGCTCATAAAAGCTTCTTTTGCATTAGTAGAATGCTGGATGTACTGCAAACCGATTGCATTAAGTTTTTTTTCAAGGCTTTTGATGGCCATGATGCTGTCATCAACGATTAGTATGTGAGTAGTAGCTGGAACAGGCAGCTGATAAATTTTCGTTTTTCGCTCAAGAATTCCGGGTTGGGGAAGAGTGAAATAGAAGCTGGAGCCGCCATAAGGGTTTGGCTTGACGCCGATTTCTCCATTCATCTGATGAACAAGTTCTTTGCAGATTGCAAGTCCAAGTCCAGTTCCGCCGTACATATTCTGAATGGAATCACCTTGAAAATAATTTTCGAAAAGATTTTTCCGTTTATTTTCTGGAATGCCCATTCCGCTGTCAGTAATGAAGAATTGCAATGTATTTTCATTTCTGGCAGAAAGTTCAATATGAATATATCCATGTTCGGTGAATTTTACTGCATTTTTAAGAAGGTTAATGAGCACCTGCTGTATTCTTGCTGGGGCTCCCATCACAAGTTCTGGCAGAGTGTCGTCAATGTCGGTCACGATTTCAAGACCCTTTTTGAACGCTTCTGTGCTTATAAGATGGACAGCCTGCTCGGTAAGACTTTTTATATCGAAGGGAATGTTTTCTATCGTCATTTTCTTGGACTTGATTTTTGAGTAGTCCAGAATGTCGTTTACAAGAGAAAGCAGAACATCGGAAGAAAAGCGTATCTGATGTACGTATTCTGTTTGTTCTGGGGTAAGATTGGTGTCAGAAAGCAGATCAAGTGTGCCGATGATTGTTTGCACAGGAGTTCTGATTTCGTGAACCGCATTTGCAAGATACAGTCCCTTTGGTAAATCCGGTTGATTTTCTGTTTTATCTGTTTGCATTGTTCAACAGTTCATTGACTTTAGCAACGATTGCTTCTGGTTTTTGAGGCTTTACCAGATACTGCTTTGCACCCAACGAAAGGGCCTGAATGACCATTTCTCTTTTGATCGCCTGAGAGTAAACGATTACCAAAGGCTTGTTTGGAAGAGCATTCATTCGTCTTAAAGTGTCAAATCCCGAAATTCCTGGCATCATGATATCAAGAACAATTACGTCGAATTTGTGATGGTTCAAGGCGGAAAGAAAATCTGTTCCGTTTGAGAATGTTCTGCATTCCATGCCGGCATTCTTGAATGAAGATGAAAGCAGCTTCAGAATTACTACATCGTCATCAATAACGGCAACCTGTGTAGTAGAGTTATCCTTGGTATCATCGATGTCCTGCTGGTTTGTGGAGTCGGATGAGAATCTCATTTCGATTGAGCCGGAAAAATTTTCGTCAGTTGTTGTGAGAATCTTGTCTGTAATCAAATCGGAAACGCTGGATGTAGTTGAGCTGTCGACTAATGAATTCAATACCTGTGAAATGTCGGCTGCAACTTCAATTCCGTTATATTCGGAGTGACCATCAATAAGTTGTTTTGTGAATTCGCTGAAGGAAAGCACTTTTACGTTTTTTGTCTGGATGGCTGGATTTGAAAGAATATTGTTCAAAAGCAATTCCAGATTCAGACCATCCACAAAAGTCAGATCCAAATTTGTAATCATAAGAACAACCTTAGGTTGGGTCATCTCTTCATTTTCGATGATTTCGGAAAGTTTGTATCTTAGAAGGGAAAGTTTTTCTCGGTTAAGACCAAGGGCAACTTCAACGAAAATTATGTTGCCGTTTCTGTGGATGTCTAAAACGCAAGGCGTAACGTCCATAGAAAAAGCAGTACGAAGTATCTGGCCAATCTTTTCAAAGAAGGCATCGAATTTTATAGGTTTAAGAAAATATTTTACAATGCCAAGTTTTGCGAATATACCGATGACTTGTGGTGGAAGAAGCGGGCCTGTGGCAATGATTGGAATTCGGCTGGCATTAGGATCCTTTTTAATTTCTTTAAGGATTTCTATCAAAGCCTGGGTATCGTCAGTATCGTAAACGTCAAGAATTACAAGATCTGGAAGAAGGTTGATCATCTTTGTGATGGCATCGCGTTTTTCTTGTATGAAAGTGCATTCTATACGTTCTTCGGTAAGCTTGTCTTTTAAAAATTCCCTGAACATTGGAAGGGCATCAACAATCAAAACATTCTTCATGATTTGATTTTATCCATATTTTGCTGTTTTTGCAATGAGCAAAAAAGGAATGCCAAAAGTATGTATTTGTGCGTTATAGCTTTAATTTTTTTTGAAACAATAGCAATATATACTTGAGGAGATTCCTTCCTTTGTTTTGGATCTATGCATTTTGTTCTTCGTTTTTTTTCCAGCTTCGTGTAAGCAAAGGAACTGTCATTCCGCCCACAGCATTTCCAAGCACAACTGAGCTTACAAAGCAGAAGTTGTCAAATGTAAATGCCTGGAAGCCAAGACTTGCGCCACAATAAAAAGAATTTGCTATGGAGTGGTCAAAGCCGCAAAGAATGAATACAGGTATGTAAATGAAGCAGCCGATTATTTTTCCTCGTTTCCATGTATCTACAGCAAGATACATGAGAATTCCGCAGAAAATTGCTGAAATGAAAGCTTTCAAAAGGTTGAGTTCAAGTTTTGATTCGTATATCTTTTTTGCCTGCTCAGCAACTGCTGGAAAAGTCCATCCTGCCACAATTCCCAAAAGCCAGGTGGAAAGAAGGTTGAATGCAAGAATAAGAGCAACAAGACCTATGTATTTTCCGTCTTTGAAATGAAAAGCGATATAGCCTACTTTTCCGGTGTAAAGGTTGTAGCCATATTCACAAATCGTAAATAATCCTGCAGCAAAGAGGAATGCACCAAGTGGAGCTATCCCTTTTGCAATGCATGAAAGATAGATTGAACCGCCAATTGTAATCAGAAGACCTGATAAGATTGATTTTTTGATATCTGAAAGCATTTGTTTATTCCTTAGAACAGTGATTTTATCATATTGTGACGATGGGGGCAAACGTATGTCTGTTTTGTCAGCCGGATAATTTTTAGTTTACCTGAAAAACGCCATTCAAAAACCAGTCCATATTCCAGATTTCCTCATCAGACATTGATCTGTCTTTTGGAATTACAAGATTTTTCCCAGTGTCATACAGTGGACCCTGGAAAATGGCAAGTTTTCCTTCCTCTATTTGAGTTCTCGCCTTGTCAATAAGAATTGCCGCGTTGGGATCATTTCTGGATGTTAGCTTATCCAGATCGACCATCTTCTCTTTTAGTCCTCCCCAATAGAACCTGGCTTCCCAGTTGCCTTTCAATATTCTTTCCACATTATTTGTTATGTACGTGGCCCAATGAAAAACCGGCGCAGTAAGATAAGCAAGAGGTGCTGCATTTGGAGTGGCAGTATTGTAGCCGATGCAGAAAACTCCTTTTTCCTGGGCGGCCATTTGCGCTGCGGTTGAATCCTGATGCTGGGCAATCACGTCGCAGCTTGCTTCTATTACTTGTAGGGCGGCATTTCGTTCTGCAGGAGGGTTATCCCACGAATGGGTCCATATGACGTGGATTGTTGCTTCTGGATTTACCGATTGAGCTCCTAAGGTAAAACTGTTGATTCCCCGGATGACTTCTGGAAGAGGGAAGGCTGCAACATATCCTATTTTGTTGGTTTTTGTCTTCAAACCTGCGGCAATGCCCGAAAGATATCTGGCTTCGTACATTTTTCCAAAATATGATGACAGGTTTGGTCCTGTAATGTTGCTTGAACAATGAGAGAAGTAAATTTTTGGATACTTTTGCGCAGCTTTGATCACATAATCTTTATAGCCATAGCTTGTGGCGTATATTACATTGCAGCCGTTGCTTATGAGATACTCAAGTGCTTTTTCACATTCTTCGTTTTCAGCAACGTTTTCCATATACATTGTTCGAATTCCTTTCGATTCCAATGCTACACGCCCAAGATTTTGAGAGGTGGTGTAGCCTTCATCATTTATGGAGCCAATGTAGATAAAACCAACTTTGAGATTGTCTTTTGTGATTTTTCCGTCATCCTGCTTTTTGCAGCTGAAAAAAACTGCAATACTTAAAAGTATCAGAATGCCTTGATAGATTTTTTTCATGATTAAGCTCCAGAAAATGATTGTTATGGTTTTTGCATTAATAAAATTATAACAGATTGTTTAATATTTTGCATAGAAAAAAGAGGGCAGCCACCCGGCTGCCCAAAGAAAAAGGAGTAAGAATGAATAAAGGTAATTCACATCTCGTATATATAAACAATCGCTGGTAAAAAAGTTACAATTTTTTAGTCTGGGATATACCTTGCCCTGCTTGTATCAGTTTCGAATACATCTATGGCATAAAGGAAAGCTTTCTGCTGCCCGTCTGCTGTCGGTGCAGTTTTTTTCAGGTCTATGCCCTGACTTTCAAGGTCAAGAATGATGAGCTGGTATATGTAAAGTGCAATACGTTCAGCACTTGGGTTTTGCTTGAAAAAGGGATTTTCGTTTAGGTTCGTGTGATCCATGGAGGCGCAGACTTTGCGAAGGGATTTTTTCAGAAAAGTGAAATCTAAAAGCATTCCTCCTTCATTCAACTGATTGCCCTTTACATGTGCATAAACTTTATAGTTGTGGCCATGAAGATTTTCGCATTTTCCGTTGTAGTCCTGCAGAAAATGGGCTGCGGCAAAATCGGCTGTAACTCTTACTTCAAACATTTTAATCTCCAAAAAATTTTATGGGGAAATGGGACATTCTGACAGCTTTCATCTTTTTTTTCCCCACTAGAATAAGCGTCTGCAATTTTTTTGCATGAAAAACTTTTGCAATAATCAGTAGTAAAACAGTTCCGCCTCAAAACAGATGTTCTGGCCCTGTTTTCCGATCATTGATATTTTTTTGCTTTCATCACAGAATGTACCATACAATTCTATCATTTCGCCAAGTACAGCTTCTTTGTTGTAATTAATCCTGAAATCGCTCCAGCTTTTGTTCTGGTATTCAGATGGAAGAAAATCCATTACAAAGGATCCGTAACGGGCATTGTTCATGTGACCGTTTCCGTCGATATCGCTGAAATAAATCTGTCTTTTTCCTAAAATTTTCGTATCCGATGAGATGGTGATTTTTCCAGCATCAAGACAGTTATGGATTGTTGTAATATCAGGTTCTTTTCTTAAAGGGAAATCCCTTGTCCTCATGATCCGCCGTTTATTAAGATCGACTAAAAGCCATGTGGAGATGCCGCTTACTAAAGGCTGTTTTGTCTGTGAGTCAAAGATTTCGTACGCTCTGACGAATTGCAGTGGTTCTGGTTTTTCTTCCCAGGTTTTTATCGTGATTTTCTGATCACCTGCAGGCATCTGGTGAAATCTGAATGACTGTCTGGAAACAAGAATCCCAAAATTATTCTGCGTAAGAATGTTATAGCTCATGTTGCGCTGATTGAAATCTTCTACTGCGGCATCTGTAACGATTCGCAAAAGTTCAAAAAGGCTGAGCTTGTGATTTAAGTCGCATTGGCAAAAATAAACTTGACCTTCGGAAAAAAAACTGACGCTGCCATTCTCTTCTTCATGCCATTGCCTATAGTTTATCATATTAAAAAAGTCTCCATTTCCTGTGGGTTAAAGGCGAACCGGGACATTGTCCTTGTGCAAAGAAGCTTTTATCGAATCAACCGTGTATTTTCCTGAATGGACCATGGTTGCAATTAAAGCAGCATCTGCTTTTCCTTCGGTAAGGACTTTTGTCATGTGAGAAGGAGTTCCAGCTCCGCCGGAAGCAATTACAGGAACAGGCACCGCTTCTGCAATCATTCTTGTAAGTTTCACATCATAGCCATCTTTTGTTCCGTCAGCATCCATGGAATTCAAAACAATTTCTCCTGCCCCAAGACCAACTGCCTTGATAGCCCATTCACGCGCATCAAGACCTGTTTCAACGCGGCCTCCATGAATCGTTGTGCCATAGCCACTAGGTTTCGAAGGATCCTTCTTTACATCCATTCCCAAAACTATGCACTGATTGCCAAAAATCCTTGCTCCTTCGCTGATCAGAAGTGGGTTCTTTACGGCTGGACTATTCAGGCTTACTTTTTCAGCACCGGCTAAAATAGTCTGCCGAATATCATCTATCGTATTTATACCTCCGCCCACACAGAATGGAATGAAGACTTGGCTTGCAACTTTTGAAATCAGGTCCAGAATCGGGCCGCGACCTCTGGCAGATGCGATGATGTCATAGAAAACCAGTTCATCTACTCCCTGCCGGTAATATTCTGCTGCCATTTCTACTGGATCGCCAATATCAACGTTATTCAGGAATTTTACACCTTTTGTTGTGCGCCCGTCTTTTACGTCAAGACATACGATTACGCGTTTTTTCAGCATATATTCTGGTCCCCTATTTTATGAAGTTGCGAAGTATTTGCATTCCTTTTTCCCCTGATTTTTCCGGGTGGAACTGGAAGACAGTAATGTTATCCTTTTCGACGCAGGCAGGAACCTTGATTCCAAAATCTGCAGTGGCCTTTATGACTGACTTTTCCTGGGGGCAAATCACATAGGAATGGACAAAATAAAAGTCGGAATGCTCTGGAATACCTTGAAAAAGACTTGAGCCGCCATTTGTATAAGTAAGGTCGCTCCAGCCCATGTGAGGACACTTTAGGGATGACGCATCAATACCTTCTTCTTTCCAGAGGTCATGGAAGTGTCGTATTTTTCCAGGGATCAAACCAAGACAAGGGACGTTGCCTTCTTCGGAAAAGTCAAAAATTATTTGGGAACCAAGGCAGATGCCGGCAAGCTTTTTGCCGCTTTTAGCCCATTCTTTCAGAAAAATGTCAAAGCCTGTTTTTTTTAGCTGTTCCATGGCATAAGATGCATCGCCAACGCCTGGAAAAATAATTCTGTCGCAATTTTCCAGATCAGAAGGCTTTTTGGAAAGCACATAGGAAGCCTGCAGTGAATTCAAAGCTCTTTCGACGCTGGTAATGTTTCCAGCATTATAATCAACTATACCTGTCATATCAAAAATGATATTGAATCACAAAAAATTGAGCAATACTTTAGAAGCATAAAAAAAGCCATAAAAATTTTGGGCTAAAGCCGACTTTTGCATTTATGGCTATCTTTCAATACTTGAAATATGGGCTATCTGATAAAGCTGATAATTCTATTCTGAATCTTCTCCATTCATGTCATTAAACAGGTCGCCAAAGATATCTTCCATATTTTCTTCGGAGAGCATGGAACTTTCGAATGTCTTTGTAGCTTCGTCAACTCTAGCTCTCATTTCATCATTGTAGTCCTTTCGCTTCTCAAGCTTCGACTTCAGCTCCATGGCAGCTTCGTCATTGTGTGAATTGTATGCGTTGATGCAGCGTTCAACCAGTTCACTTGTCGGTTCAGGATGGAATACTTCAATAATTGGGTTTATCATATTTTCTTCAAATGCTTCCTTCATGGAAGTTCTGAAATTTCCATCCTTGTCCATTATTGCCAGTGCAATACATGCGGCAAGGATTAAGCTGCCGATGGAGATTGCGATGATTATAAATACTTTAGAAACAGTTTTCAATTTTTACTCCAGGAGTTTGTGTTCTTGTTATAAAATATTTTGAATTTCGATATGCGTCAATAGCCCATCAGACGGTCCATTTTATCCTGAAGGTCATGGATTACGTCCCTGTCTTTTTGGGTGAGTGCTGAAGTTCCAAGTTCCTGAAGTTCGTCCCAGGCAGCTGTGACTTTTTCAAGGTTCTGTTCATCCAGAGCTTTTTCAAGTTTTCTGATTGCGATCTGGGCTGGGGAAAGTTCCTCTTCCATGGTTTCCACAGATGAGTCTACTTCTGTGACCTGAAAAAGTTCTTTTTCTTGATTTTCAGAAGTAAAATACATTTGTTCCCCTTCGCCTGACATCTGCACAGGTTCGTCTGATTCTTCAGGGGCAATAAAAACCTGATCTAGTTCGTAATCATATGGTTCATGGATTTTGGTATTTTGGGAAGAAAAGTTGTTCTGACTGACCTGTGTTTTGTTTTCGTTTTTCTGCTGACAGGAAATGAGAAAAAACAAAGATGTAAAGAGAGCTAGAAGAACTGATGCAGTTTTTGTTTTCATAATGCATTTCTCCTGATTTTGTTTGTTGTTTATTTATATCATCAGTTTGAATTTTATAGAAGAGCAAAAATATTCGCTAAAAAAGCTTTGCGAAAACTACTGTTTTTGCCGAAAATAAAGACATGCCACCATTTTCATCGATTTTTCCAAAGATAATATTGAATCCAGTTGTTATACTTACCACGTTGTTCGTTTTTGCAATGGGATATTTTGCCGGTTATGTAGTTAAATACGTGAAGAAACCAAAAGCGCCAAAGAAAAAGACTTCATCACCTTCTGCTTCTCCTCAGGTTTCAGCTGAAGGAAATGCTGCCAGGGAAGCTTCTTCCGCTTCTGAATCCGCTGGTGAGCAGGAATCATGATTTTTTGCGATGTCGATTCTGCCTTTCCATGGAAAGCGCAGTATTCGTATTTTTCCGCTGTTTTGCAGGCTTTCAAAAAGTTCGCAGAAGCTGTGATGTTCCCAAATGTTTGCCTTTGTGAATTTTCTTGATTCTTCATTCAGTACAGGAAGAATCTTTTCTTCAAGACTTTCGCTTGTATAGAATCTTCTGGCTTTTTTTATAGCTTTTAAAGCCTGCTCTTCAGGATCAAAAAGCTTTTCTCCAGGCTGAATCAGTTGCTCTTCGAATTTGAAGTGCAAAATTCCTTTGTCATAAAGTTTTTCAGCAATTTTTATCAAAAAGGCAGAAACGGCTTTTGCAGCTTTGATTGTTAGCGATGAACAGATTCTGTTTTTCGTCAAAATTGATAAAAAACTGTTGCTTAAGCCAAAGGTTTCGTTAATTTTTTTTAATGCTGCTTCCTTTCTTCTTCTGTTGTCGCACAGATCGCAGCCGTCACAATATGCCTTTTCTGCTCCTAGCGCATCAAGCAATACCTGACGCCTGCAGTCAGTGGTGGTGGCAAATAGCCTTAACGCAGCTTTTCGGCTATTGTCCTTGTATTGTGAAAAACGCTTTGTGTCGCTGTTGTTCCAAAGCAAAATGCCATTTGCCACGCTTCCGTCTCTTCCTCCTCGACCTGCTTCCTGAATGTAGGCTTCCGCTGTCAGCGGCGGGTCCAGATGAACTACTGTATGAATGTCCTTTTTGTCTACGCCCATGCCATAGGCACAAGTGGCACATAGCACGCCTTCCTTCTGGTTGAAAAACCACTGTTCTATGTTTGACTTTTCTTCCCGACTTAGACCCGCATGATAGAAACGGGACGAATCTGGACCGTAAAGAAGGTTGATTTCCCGACTTAAATCCTCTGTTCTGCTTCGAGTCCCACAAAAGACAATCATGGGTTTTGCTTCCGTCTTGCAAAGAATCAGCACAGCTTTCTTTTTGGACGGGGCATTTCTGACATAGTAATGTATGTTCGGCCGGTCACTGTCGCTTCGCACTATGTGAGCCTGGTTGTCGAACAAAACTTGTGCCACTCTTTCAAGCACTTCGGGACTTGCTGTGGCCGTAAAGGCAGTTACCACAGGAGATCCGATTTCCTTTATGACCTTACCCATTTCCAGATAGGAAGGCCTGAAAGAATCTCCCCATTCTGAAACACAATGGGCCTCATCAATGGCTATGTGGCAGATATTGAATTCTTTCAGTCGTTTGGCAAGGGCGCAATCGTTTGCCCCAAGTACTTCCGGGTTCGCGATTATGATTTTTGCCCCGTTTTTGATTTTCAAAAAATTCTCGTTCTTTTCATTTTCTGTCAAACCGCCCCTAAACACAACACATTCAAGGCTTCCTGCAACCATGCGCCTTTCCTGGTCGCTCATCAATGCCAGCAAAGGGTAGATTACCAGTGTAGGTCCTGGTAAAAGCAAGGCCGGCACTTGAAAACAAAGGGATTTTCCTGCTCCCGTAGGAAGAAGCACTATCTGTTTACCCCTGGAATCGTTGTCGCTTTCTTCCCTGTGATTGAAAGCATCCATGATGTTTGCCACAACCAGGCGCTGCCAGGGGTACATGTATTTGATTCCAAAAGAATTCTGTGCCGCAATTGATGCTTCGTCATCAGTCCAAATATTTTCATCGTCGATTTTAAATGCCTGGCTTGTTTGTTCCATATCTGATTTATCGCAAAAAAATCAAAAAAAACGGAAGAAAACACAGAAATAAGGGAAAAAAGGAACATATCTATTCCTTTTTGTTCTTATTATATGTAAAATCAGTAAAGAACTTTTTTTCAAAGAGGTGCTCTCTTGCTTACACTAAACAATCTTTCAAAGTCCTATGACGGTGTCACAGTATTGAATGACATTTCTCTTTCAATCAAAGATGCAGAAATTGTATCTATATTGGGATCTTCTGGCAGCGGAAAAACAACACTTCTTAATCTTATACTGGGATTGATTCAACCTGATTCTGGATCCATAATTTTTGATGATGAAGACATCACGTTAGTGCCGATGGAACGACGGGGATTCAATATTGTATTTCAGGATTACGCTCTTTTTCCCAATCTTACGGCATACAAGAATATTGTTTATGGTTTAAGGAATTATCCTGACCGATCTACAGCAGAAGAGGTAAAATCACTTATTCAGCTTTTGGGACTTGAAGAACATTTGGACAAGAAAATCGACAAGCTTTCTGGTGGTCAAAAGCAGCGTGTTGCCCTTGCTCGAACACTGGTAATGAAGCCAAGAATTTTGCTGCTGGATGAACCGCTTTCTGCATTGGATGGGGTAATAAAGGAATCCATCAAAGAACAGATTGTGAAAATTGCGAAAGGATTTAATTTGACTACCATAATCGTAACTCATGATCCGGAGGAAGCTCTTACCATAAGCGACAAGGTACTCATTATAAATCAAGGCAATATTGAGCAGTTTGGAACTCCTTCCCAGATCATCAATGAGCCAAAAAGCGAATTCGTAAAGAATTTCATTTTGCAGCAGCTTACAATAAAAAAAGACAACATCTACAAGTTGTTTGACATTAAGGCGGAGTAGTATGAGAAACAAACAGATAAATACAGTATATCTGGCAATTCTTCTGTTTTTTGCCGCTTTCATAATTATTCCGGCCGTTGTGATTTTTACAAATGCTTTCAATTCAAGTAATGGATCATTATCCTTTGCAGCTTTTCAGGCCGTTTTTTCAGGCAATAGCCTGAAGACAGCTTTCTTTAACAGCTGCAAGGTTTCTGTTTTGAGTGCCCTCATAACGACTGTTCTTGCTTTCGTCCTTGCCTATACCGAAAATTTCACAAATCTTCCGGGGCCTTTCAAAAAAATACTTCGAACGCTTGCTGTTTTTCCTATGCTTTTACCAACCATTACATACGGCTTTGCGATTATATATTCTTTTGGAAAAAACGGCCTGATCACAAAGATTACTCACCATCAGTTCTTTGATTTTTATGGCTTTAAGGGACTTGTTTTCGGTTATGTGATTTATACTTTGCCTATCAGCTTTACACTCATCAAAAATACGATGAAGTATATCGACCGACGCTATCTGGTTGTATGCAAGATTATGGGAGACAGCAGCCTTAAGGCTTTTTGGACGGCCATATTGACTCCCCTTTTGGGAACTTTAGCTGTATCAGTGGTTCAAAGCTTCTTTCTTTCATTCACCGATTTTGGTATTCCAGCATCCATCGGCGGAACATATGATGTTGTGGCTTCTTTGCTGTATCAGACAATGCTAGGATCTTTGCCAGATTTTCATCAAGGTGCCGTTATTGCTCTTGTAATGCTTGCGCCATCCATTGTCAGCATACTCCTGTTGAATTACTTGCAGCGTTTTAATGTGCGTTATAATAAGATTACGCCTATGAAAATGCGAAAGAATGTTTTCCGTGATGCAATATGGACGTTGCTTTCTTCTATAATTCTTGTGTGCATGCTTTCTATTTTTATCGTAATTTTTGTGGCACCATTTGTGAAGGATTGGCCAAACGATTTGAATTTCACATGGGCGAATTTAAATTCTGTTCTGAAGGATAAGCAGCTTATTCGAGTTTTCAACAATTCCATACTTACCAGTTTTCTTACAGCTCTGTTTGGTACTGGACTTGTTTATTGCAGTGCCCTTGTTACTTCTCGAAGTCACCTGCATCCAAGAGCTTCAATGGTGATCGAAGCAATTGCACAGATTACGAATACAATTCCTGGCATGGTACTTGGTATCGCTTTCCTTTTGACATTCAAAAAAACACCGCTTCATACTACCATGGCAATCATTGTTTTTTGTAATATGATACATTTTTTTGCCACTCCATATCTTATGATGAAGGCAACATTGGACAAAATGAATGCCAGCTGGGAAACAACAGCTGCCATCCTTGGAGACAACTGGATAAAAACAGTTGTCAGAATCATTACTCCGAATTCAAAGGGTACGCTTCTGGAAGTGTTCTGTTATCTTTTCATAAATGGAATGGTTACGGTAAGTGCCGTAGTTTTTATTGCTGGTGCCAGAACAATGGTCATTACAACGAAAATTCAGGAACTTCAGCATTTTTCGAAGTTCAATGAGATTTTCATTCTCTCCCTGCTGATTCTTGTGACGAACCTTGCAATAAAAACTGTAAAAGGTATCTTTAATCATTCAAGAAAGGATTATTGATTTGACATTTCCTCGTTAGAGTTGAAATATGAGTTTTATAATTGTTTAAAATAGGAG
>JAEDGP010000097.1 GCA_016297405.1 Treponema sp. | reverse complement strand
ATAAACTCAACCATCGGGTGGTTTCGATAAACTCAACCACCGTATTTTGCGGAAATCCCTAGTCCCTGATGGAATCTATGTTTGCTTTTCCGCCAGGAACAAATGGAAGAACGGATTCTTCTGGATCTACGCGCACTTTTACAAAGCACGGTTTGTTTTTGCGCTTTGAATCAAAGGCTTTTAGGAACCATTGTGGATCCTTATCTGCGTCAACTGCTTCGATTCCGAATCCTTCTGCGATTTTTAGCAAGTCTGGGGAAACTGCAAATTCGCTTGCGCTGTATGTTTTTTCAAAAATAAATTTCTGCTGCTGATATACCATTCCAAGAGTGCCGTTTTCAAATACAATTACAGTTACAGGAAGATTCTGTTCTGCCAGGGTAGCCATTTCCTGCAGGTTCATCATAATTGATCCGTCACCAGAAAAGCATATGACTCTTTTTTCTGGATTTGCAATGGCAGCGCCGATTGCAGTTGGTAAGCCGAATCCCATTGTTCCAAGGGAACCGGATGTAAGGAAAGTTCGAGGTTCTTTTATTGGATAGTACTGAGCAGCCCACATTTGATGCTGTCCAACATCTGTTGTAACAAGCAAATCTTTTTCGCTTATGCCCGCTTTTTGTGCAAGGTCTGGAACAGAGCTGATGAAAGTTCTTGGATTTATGCTTCCCATGAAATTCTTGTTTTTCATTGAAGGTTCAGGAGTTCCCATTGTGGAATTGTGGGTGGAAGCTTTTGTATCCTTTATAAGCTTGAGCCAGGTTTCCTGTTCATGCTGAATTTCTTTTGCAAGTCCGATTTTGACTGCTGTATTTGTGATGTCATCAAAAACATTTTCAACCCTGGCAATAATGAAAACGGATGAAGGAAGAATCTTGTTGATTTCTGCGGCATCTATATCAATGTGAATGATTTTTGCTGAAGGACAGAATTTTGATACAACGCCGGTTGCCCGATCGTCAAAACGAACTCCTGCTGCAATAATGAGATCAGCGTCATGCATTGCAAAATTTGCTGCATAAGTCCCATGCATGCCAACCATACCTGCGAATAATTCATCTGTTTTGGAGATGGCGCCAAGTCCCATGAGTGAGCTTGTAACTGGCATAGGGAACTCCTTTGTGAATGAACGAAGTGCCTTGGAAGCAGCAGGAGAATTGCATCCTCCACCAAGGAACAATACTGGCTTTTTAGCAGTTGTGATAAGGTCCGCAGCATTTTTTATGAGAAGAGACAATGCGTCTTTCTTTGTGTGGAAGCGAGCTTCTTCTTCTGTAAGGTTAATGATTTTAGGCCAGTTTTCAAATTCGCATTCCTTTAGTTGAACATCCCGTGGTACATCAATGAGAACTGGGCCTGGTCGTCCGTTCATTGCGATTGCGAAAGCTTGTGGAATGGCTGTAAGAAGCTCTTCCGGACTTTTTACCATGATGCTGTGTTTTGTGATTGGAAATGAAAGCCCAAATGTGTCTGCTTCCTGGAATGCATCGGTTCCAATAAGGGTTGTGTTTACCTGACCAGTAATTGCAATAATCGGAACAGAGTCGCATCTGGCATCTGCAACTGATGTAAGCAGGTTCATTGCTCCAGGACCGCTTGTTGCAAGACAAACGGCTGGTTTTCCTGTGGTGCGTGCTATTCCCTGGGCGATGAAGCCTGCAGCCTGTTCATGGCGGACAAGGATGTGTTTGAGTTTTGAGCGGGTTAATTCGTCGTAAAGCGGGAGAATGGAGCCTCCAGGAATGCCTGCTACGGTTTGGATTCCGTGCATTTCCAACAGATGAACGATAATTTGTGCGCCAGTTTTTTTCATAATCACTTCCTTTTGCTTCCGGTTTCAATTAGAAAGAACAAAAAAAAACTCCCCGATTGGAACCGGAGAGCGTTTTTGTATAGTTAAAATCTATAAAAATTATCTAGAATATGCCCTCTGGTTAAAAGTTTTTAACTGAGACGAGGACGACTAGAAATGTTTTTACAGACAAAGTATTCATAGAAATAATTTAACCATATTTATCTGGTGCTTGTCAATAATCACAGCAAAATTCTGTTTGTATCGGCCAGAATCCGGCTATTGATTTGAATAAGCGGAAAGCCATTTTAGTAACGGTTCTCGCCAGTGGATAAGGGTATATTCTAGGGCTGTGTCGATGGTGTTCTGGTGTAACGGGATTTTGTCATCAAGTGGATGATTTACGTTTTTTATTGGGATTTTGTTCAAATGAAGATGTCTGGTGAAGCATATCCAGCTTGTTCAGACGAGCCTGGTCCAATGTAATGCAGAGATTTTTTTCGTGAGTTGGCAGTACAAGACCTTTTGGACCGTCTTTCGCCCGGCGAAGATATTTTACATGAGTGTAATACAAGTCAACTTTTCCGGCATTGCGGGCTTTTGAATAATATGCTGCAAGATTTGCTGCATCTAAAAGAATTTCCAATGGTACTGTTTTTCCGGGACGGTTTTTTATAAAAACGTATCCACCTGGAAAATCTCGCACGTGGAGCCACATGTCTGCACCCCTTACATGATGACGCAAAAGTTCATCGTTTTCGTTTGCGTCGCGACCAACAATGATATACCAGTCATTTATTATATACGAAAGCCCCGGGTGCGTTTTTTTTATTTTTTGCTTAGGTGTGGAATCTTTGCGAAAAAGCTGCTCCATGCGCACTGGGTTCTTTTCTGAGATGATGTGCTGGTATTGCTGATCCAGCTTTGAAATTTGTGCTTTGGCGATTTCTATGTCATGGTCTAATGCACTTGCACCTGATATTGCTTTTTTGTATTGCTGATAGTAGGTTGCAGCGTTTTCGTGGGCTGAAAGTGCTGGATCCACGGGGATTCGAATAGTAGTGCCGGTTTCATAATCTTCGCACTGCAAATATTTGGATGTTCCATCCAGCAGATGACTGTAGGACATGATCAAATCGCCCTGGTGCTTGTAGTTCTGGGCGTTTTCAAAATCATTGCGCTTTGATAAAAGCTTTTCCAAAGCATTTTCCATCTGGCTTCTGGACTGGTTGTACCATTTTTCAGTTTGTGCCAGAAGCGCCTGGATGGAAAGACTTTGCGCATGTTCACCGTACCAGTAATCTACTTTCTGGTTGAAAGTCATTGGTGGTGCTTTTGGGAATTTTTCTTTGTATTCCTGCTGTGCTTCTGCAAAGTCTCTGACAGGCCAGATTTTTTGCTGGATCTGTTCTTCTGGAAGTTTAAATATGCCGCCAGAAACTTCATCTTTTCCAGGACGACGGAACATGGAGTCAAGAATTTTGTTTTCCTTGTCGCAAAGTATTACGTTTGATGCGTTGCTCCAAAGCCTGATGTATAGCGTGAAGTTTTCGTCGCCATGTACAAGGTTCATTTGAACGATGCGCAAAAGACCAATCTGGTAGCAGCTTTCGATTCTGGCTCCTTTTACTTTTGATTTGAGGAATTCCATGAATCGAAGAGGCTTGTCGTTTTTGTTGATTTTTCTGCGTGTTTCGTGCAATCTGCAGGAATTTTGCGCAGTGCAAATCAAAAGTGTTTTTGGCGTACCGTTTGCATACAGGTAAAGAGCCAGCGTGTCATAACCTGGCTGAATGATATCCTGGATGAAATATCCGTCGATATTCAATTCTGATAAGACTGCGTTAATTTCCTGACAATTAAGAGACATATTTATTACTAGAAGCGCTCTGCTTTTGTGCTTTTTTTGTAAGCGCTGGCTCCATTTCTTTCTGTTGGAGTGTGCACGTTTGGCCGTGACTTCGATTTATAGGCTGCAGCTCCTTCAAAGGATCTGTTCTTGCCTTTGGAAAAATCCCTGCTGTCTTTTGCGATGCCAAAGCGCTCTCTTGCTGATTTTTCTCCAAAGCGTCTGCTTTCACGGGATCTGCTAAATCCGCCTTCGCCAGATCCTTCTCCTCTGCGGCCTTTTCCTTCAGAACCTCGGCGTCTTTTGCCAAAGTCATTAGAACGACCGCCTTCTTTTGAATCAATGTGCATGTGTGGAACGCGGCCGTTGTTTTTTGCCATGTCCAAAGCTTTTCTTGCGGCATCTTTTGGAAGGCTTAAAAGGGAAAAGTTTGATGCCACATCGATTCTGTCAACGAGTTTTCCTGGGATGTGAAGCAATTCGCTGAAATAATCTGCAATGGCGCGGGCATTGTATCCGTCTCTGCGGCCAAGCTGAATGAAGAGGCGAGTCTGGTTTGCAGAATTGCCTCCGTTGGCGCTAGAAATTTTGCCATAGCGGGATTTGTTCAATTTGTCACCGTAAAGAACTGAAAGCACGGCGGCAAGAACGTCTTCTGCCTGGTCATTTTTGCAAAGTTCTGCTGCAAGCTGATGGAACTGCTCGCTTGCTCTTTTTAATGTAGATGCAGGTTTTTCTTCATTTTGTTCAGAAAGATTTTCTGATGAATTTTCGGCTGCATTGTTCTCTGCCGGTTCTGCAGCAGTCTCTTGAGCAGGACTGGATTCAAAGTTGCCGGTGGAGTTTTGTGATTCTTCCTGCAATCTCATGTTATGAGCGCTCTGGTTTTCATTCTGTGCTGCATTTTCCATTTCTTCAGTTGTGCTGGCTGAAGCTTCGTCTGGATTTGAGAGGCCAATCTTTTCTTTGAGTTCGTCAAAAAGGCGCTTTCGCTTTTTTTCGATTACTTCTTCAACCGAAGGAATCTTTTCTTCTTTCATTTCGCCTTTGCTTGCTTTTCTGATTGCCCGCTGAAGGAATGAAAGCTTACGAAGTTCGTTTGGACAAACGAATGTTACTGCTGTACCTTCTGAGCCCGCGCGACCTGTGCGTCCGATTCTGTGGACATAGGTTGCACCATCGAATGGGAGGGAATAGTTTACTACATGGCTCAAACCGGAAATATCGATGCCACGAGCGGCAACGTCTGTTGCAACCAGAATGCGAGTTTTTTTGCTTCTGAATCGCGCCAGAATCTTTTCGCGCTGATTTTGTGCAATATCCCCGTGAAGTGCTGCGGCTTCAAAACCTCTTTCATCAAGGGATCGGGCAACGTAGTCTGCATCGTTTTTTGTCTGAGTGAATACAACACCGTAAAAATCTGGAGAAATGTCGATAAGGCGAACCAAAGCGTCGACTTTTTCGTTGTCGCGTAAAACCCAGACTTTCTGTTCAATTAAAAGAGGTTCGTCGATTACGTTTTCTTCTTCAACGATTTCATAATCGCCCATGAATTTCTGTGCAATCTTGAGAATTGGTTCAGGCATTGTGGCGCTAAAAAGAAGGATGCGTGCATTTGGGTTTGCCTGCTGAAAAATTGCTTCAATATCGTCTACAAATCCCATATCAAGCATTTCATCGCCTTCATCAAGAATGAAGTAGTCGATATTGCTTATGTTAAGGGTTCCACGTTCTAGGTGATCTTGGATGCGCCCTGGTGTTCCCACAACAATTTCGCAACCTCTTTTTAAATCCTTGATCTGAGTTGAATAGGAGGCGCCGCCGTAAAGAACGCAGGTTCTTGGAACTTTGCCTTCGGTAAAGGACTGAAGTTCTGTGCAAGTCTGAATGGCAAGTTCTCGTGTTGGTTCAAGGATAAGGGCGCGTACGTTACCCATTGAATCTCTTAATGACTGAATAATTGGAAGGCCAAATGCAGCGGTTTTTCCAGTACCAGTTCTTGCTCTTGCAATCATGTTTGATTCGCCGTTCAATAAGCGTGGAATGGCAAGCTGCTGGATAGGGGAAGGAACTTTGAAACCTTTGCGTTCGATAGCGGCTAGTGTTTTTTCGTCCAGTCCTAAATCTGCGAAAGAAAGTTCTCCTTCCTGAGTTTGAGTTGCGTCTGCATTTTCTTCTGCAGGCATTGGGATGATTTCGTCATCATCGTAATTTTGATAATCCATAAAAATTCCTGTTCACGATTTATAAATCAAATGACAGGCTGGATCGAATGACTTACGTTTCGTGAATGCGTTAAAAACGCTTTAGATTAAGTGCGCCTCTGCGTACTTTTAATTTAGGGTTTATTACAAACCCTAAAAACGGCGAAGTCAAGGCTTTAAGCGTTA
>JAEDGP010000030.1 GCA_016297405.1 Treponema sp. | reverse complement strand
CAGCCGTTTTTTTGTTATAAGGTTTGTGCCAAAAGACTTGAAATGTTGAATGCATTGTCGCCAATCTTTTCAATCTGTCGCACAAGATCCAGGTATAAAAGCTCAGCCTTAACATCGGCACCGCTTTCAAGACGCTTTCGGGCAAGTTTCTTGAGATTTTTTCTGTATAAGTCGATGGAATCTTCAAGTTCCGTAGCCATTGAAAGTTTGTCTTCGTTCAGATGCTTGTTGATGTTTATTCGGATAAACTGCAGGAACTGGCGGGCCAATTCCACATACGGAATCATTTTTTCCATATCTTCCTGAGGGAACTTCATCTTTTTTTCTATGGATTTTTGAAGAAGCATTCCGGCGGCAAAGCATTCATCGGTCATGGCTTCCAGATCTTCGATTATGCCGACCATCAGATTCAAGTTTGTGTGCTGGTTCGGTGTGATTGAAAGGCTCTGGCATGCGATGATGTATTTTATAAGTTGTTCGTGCATCTGGTCGCAATAATCTTCTTCCTGTTCCAATGATTCTATATGTTCTTCGATGAATTTCTGGTTTCGCCTGGAAATGCCAATCTGAAGCCTGTCGAACATTTCTGTTGCAACATCGGTCATGTCTGCAATTTCTTTTTCAAGTCGAATTATGTGCATTGCGGCACTTTCTTTGCCAACATGTTCCTGAAAATCCAAGTGGTATACTTTGCTGCTGGATTTTTGATCGTCTTTAATAAGGATTTGGCTCAAATGAACAAGCTGATTACAGAACGGAAGCAAAAGAAGAGTGTTCAAAGTTTTGAAAACAGTGTGCAGCATTGATATCTGGATAGCAATGTTGTCTGTTGGAGTAAGAAAAATTACAAGGTTTATGAAAGGATTGAAGAAAGCGAGTGCCAGAACAGCACCAAAAACGTTGAACATAACGTGGATAAGGGCGGAACGGCGGGCATCACTGGAGGAGCCAAAGGCGGCCATTATGGCATCTATGGTAGAGCCGATGTTGCTTCCGATTGTCATTGCGCAGGCTGTTGGCCAGTCGATGATTTTATTGTAAGCCATGGTGATTACGATGGCAGAAAACGCAGATGATGAGTGCATGAGCGCAGTGATTACAACGCCAATGAGCACGCTGATGATTATTGAAAGGGCACCCCAGCTTTGAAGGGATTTCATGAAATTTAAGCTGTCTTCTGTTAAAAACGAGTCAGGATGACCTGGCTTAAAAACATCTGAGAGCCAGCCAAGACCGATGAACAAAAGTCCAAATCCCATTATGGCTTCACCGGAGTTTTTTAGTCGGGAATCTTTAAGAAGGGTCATAAAAAAGCCGATTCCAAAAAGCGGAATGGCGAAAGATGAAATCTTGAAGTTAAAACCAAAGAGGGAAACTATCCAGGCTGTGATGGTTGTACCGATGTTTGCACCAAAGATAACCCCTACAGACTGGGTAAGGGTAATTAATCCTGCATTGATAAAAGAAATTACCATTACAGTAGTGGCACCAGATGATTGGATGATCATGGTGATTGCAAGTCCAGTAAATAGGCCGGCAATTCTATTTCCTGTGATTTTGCTCAGGGTTCGCTGCAGTTTTTCACCGGCGCTTTTCTGAACGCCGTCACTCATAAGGCGCATGCCGTACAAGAGAAAACCAAGGCTTCCTACCAGCTGAAGAAGGGAAGTGAAGATATTCATAGAGTTGATATTACCCTAAAATAATGAGGGTTGCCAATTGGAATATACGCAAAAAAAGAATTATCTGATTCAATTTTTTGAAAAGAGGGAATAGGAAAAGCCTGTGCCAATTGAAAGGCATCTGATATCGGGCAAAAAGAGACTGAACTATATAAAAAAGCAAAGATTATTCGCTTCATAATGGGTGAACTTTTGCAAAATCAGGACAGGCTACCTATTTTTCTGTGAAATTGAATGGAGTTTCCTGGTAAACATAATAGTTCAGCCAGTTGGAATACAGAAGATGCGCAGTGCTTCTCCAGTATGATGAAGGCATCAGACTTGGGTTGTTGTTTGGAAAATAGTTTTTTGGAATGTCAATCGGCAGCCCTTTGTCTTTATCGCGCCAATATTCTTTTGCCAATGTATCCGTGTCGTATTCCAGATGGCCGGTCATAAAAATTTCCCGGTTATCATTGGATTTTACAAGTGTTACTCCGCATTCCTTTGATTTAGCCAGAATAGTCAGCTCTGGATGTCTGATGATGTCGTCTTCCATCAGTGTGGTGTGGCGAGACTGTGGGAATGGAAATGTGTCATCCAGGCCACGGAGTAGCGGATCATTTAATGTGGTTCTGCTGTTCATAAAAATGCCGAACAGTTTCTTATCGATAGGATATTTTGGAATGTTGTAATGATGGTAAAGGCCTGCGAAGGATCCCCAGCACACATATAGTGTGGAGAATACATTTTTTTTAGCATAGTCCATAATCTGGCAAAGCTCTTTCCAATAATCTACTTCTTCAAATGGAATCTGTTCTACCGGTGCTCCGGTAATAATCATTCCGTCAAATTTTTTGTTGAAAACCTGGCTTGAAGGTAAATAAAATTTGTCAAGGTATTCCTGATCAGTGTTTTTGTAGTTGTGGTTTTCCATTCTGATAAGGGAAATTTCAATCTGAAGAGGAGTGTTGGAAAGAAGTCGCAGAAGCTGAGTTTCTGTAGTTTCTTTTGTAGGCATTAGGTTTACGATTGCAACTTTTAAAGGGCGGATATCTTGTGTCTGGGCTCTGTTTTCTGTGATTACAAAAACGTTTTCCTGTTCAAGAGTGCTGCATGCAGGAAGATCTGCATGAATTTTAACTGGCATTGTAAACCTCCAATTAATGCGTAGTATAGCAAAATCAGGTGTGATTTGCTATACTTTGCGTTATGGTAGAAAAGAACAACAGAAAAGCGGCTCTTAAAAAGCTTAAGACTCTTGCCTATACTTCAAAATATAACGAAAAAACTTATCGCGCCAGGATCGAAAAAGCTTTTTCTGTTGATGTTTTGCCAAATCATGTGGAACGCACTGAACGAGATTTTGGAAATGTGCGTTGCGATGTTTTGGTTCCTGAATTGTATTCGTCCAAGCGAATAATGTTTTATGTACATGGCGGCTGCTTTGTTGGCGGTTCTCGTGCTTCTTACAGGGAATTTTGTTCTGTGCTTTCGGATAAAGCCTGCAGCCGCATTGTTGTGCCAGAATATCGTCTTGCGCCGGCTTATCCTTTTCCGGCAGCTATTGAAGATGTGCAGACTGCTTTTCGAGTGCTTTTTACAGAGGAGCAGATAGCCCGTTCCCTTGATTCCAATGGCGAATCAAGGGAAGAAAATCAGCCCGAAGTGATTATTGCAGCAGATGGAGCCGGCGCAAGTATTGCCATAGCATTGCTATTAAATCTTCGCGAAAGATATCGCCGCTGCATAAAACAGGTTGTGCTTTTTTCCCCTTGGCTGAATCTTTCTAATTCAAGCCCGCTGAAGAACGGCAAAAAAGTATGCGACGAAATAATGAGCGCTGATGTGCTTTCGCGCAGCGGCGAAGTGTATACCTATTCTTCAAATCTGGAAAATCCACTTATTTCGCCTGTGTTTGCTGCAAAGGAATTGCTGGAAGGTTTTCCTCCGGTTTATATTCAGTGCGGCGAAAAAGAAATCCTTTTGGATGAAGCAAAAAACTTTACGGCCATGCTTAAGGAATGTGGTTGCGATTGTCGCCTTGAAACCTGGCCAGATATGATGCATCTTTTTCAGATGGCTGATGAATATCTTAAGGAATCTCATGATGCTCTGGATGCTTTTTCCCGCATCATTGCCGGAACTGAAAAAGGCGGCAATACAGTTCGCCAGACCTTTGAAAATAAACCTAAACTTGAACAGAGTTTGAAGGCAGAAGCATGATAGAGTTACTTTCTCCAGCAGGAAATGTTGAAAAACTATACTACGCATATGCATATGGCGCTGATGCCGCCTATATTGGTCTTAAGAAATTTTCTCTTCGTGTAAAAGCTGATAATTTTTACGAAGACGAATACAAGAAGGTAATCCAACTTAAAGAACAGTTCCCTGGCAGAAAACTGCATTGTGCATTAAACATTTCTTTCCATAATAGTGATATCGATAATTTTCTGGCAAATCTGGATTATTTCAAAGCCTATCCAATAGATGCTTTTATTGTGCAGGATATTGGAATGGTTCCGATTCTGCAAAAGCATTTTCCTTCGGCACAACTTCATGTTTCCACTCAGGCAAGTTGTATAAATCGGGAAGCTGTAAAAATGTACAAATCCATGGGCTTTAGTCGGGTAGTTCTTGGTCGGGAAGTGTCATTGAATGAAATACGGCAAATAAAGGATGCCGTACCAGATGTGGAGCTGGAAGCTTTTGCCCACGGCGCAATGTGTATCGCTTATGCTGGTCGCTGTCTTATGAGTGCCTATCTTACAGGCCGGAGTGCCCAGGCTGGAGCTTGTACTCATACCTGTCGCTGGGATTACGATCTTTTTGCAGATCCAGCAAAAGCAAAGGAACTGGCTGCATCTGGTGCCCTTGTGATTCAGGAAAGAAAACGCCCTGGGGAATATTTCCCTATTTTTGAAGGTGATGATTTTACCGCAATCCTTTCCAGTAAGGATTTGCGTATGATTGAACATCTTGAAGACATGAAGAACGCCGGTATCGATTCAATCAAGATCGAAGGCCGAATGAAAAGCATATACTATGTTGCCCTTGTAACTCGTGCATATAGAAAGGCTCTGGACGCAATGGAAGGAAAAATTTCCTCTGAAGAGGCGAAACCTTTTATCGACGAGCTTGAGAATGTAAGTCATCGGGAATCTGGAACAGGTTTCTATTATAACCGGAGTGAAGCAGATCAGACGGTAACAGGTGCTACAGACAGTCAGTATATTCTTGCAGCCGAAGTAGGGGACAGGTTTTCTGGTGAAAAAACTTTAGCTGTGATAAAAAAAGGTGCCGACCATAAGGAGAAGCTTCAGAATGAATTTGCGGCAATGCATCCTGGAGCTCAAAAAGCCCGCCTTGCAGATATGGAAAAAAATCCTGACCGCTACCCTGAAAGCGTTTGCCAGAAAACTACAGGTGGCCAGGATTGGTTTATGTATAACATTAAGGCTTTGAACATGATAAAAGCTGGGGATCCTGTGGAATTTGTTTCTCCTGATACGGTATGTGTAAAAGCTTTACCGGAAGAATGGCTTTTGGTTGATCCTGAAGATGGAACGCTGCGCCAATGGGTTTGTGACGGTCATCCGTGTTTGCTCTATACAAAATATCCTTTGCAAAACGGTACGCTTGTTCGCATTTTTGACCCGGAATACGTAAGCGGCGAAATTAGAGATACCGGCAGATAGTCATTATGAAAAACTTAAGATTTGCGTTTATTGCAATCGTTTTTTTTCATTTGTCTTTTGCAGCCTGGACTTTGGAATCTCAGGCAGAATCCCGGTCTGAATCTGAACAGGTGCCTGCAGTAGTGTTTTGGACTTGTGATCCACAATGGTCAATTACGGCTGCTCTTTCCATTGAAGATGGCACAGATTACAATTTGGATATGGTTGGTTTTGATTTGACAACCGATCTGGACATGGCGCAGTTTGATGTTTCCTGGGGATGTAAATTTTTTGGTCAGTCGGCAGACCTTACGGCCAGGCTTATTTACTGGCCAACTTTCTGGGGCTGTTTTAATGCTGGTGTGGGGACTACATTCCATTCTCAGTTTTACACCCAGGAATATTGTGAGCTTGATTTGCTTACCGGAATCTATCTGAAATATGATGCCCATAAAATATTTAGTGCTCAGGTGGATTTTTCCCATCATTTTAAAGCTGCTCGCATTTATGAAATCCAGGATTCTCTGCCCTGGCTCAAAAACGATTCTATCGCATTGCATGCCGGTATTGCCGTGAATCTGAAGGATAGGGTCCACCTTACATTTGATTTTGCGTCCTATTCCTATTACAGGTATTTTCTTTTCTTTGCCCCGGATTTCAAATTAGGTTCCAGTTTGAAAATTGATGATCACTGGTTTTTTGGCACGGAAGCTGAACTTCAGTACATAGATTTGTTTACCCTTAGCGCAAATTTTAACAGTTTTGCTGCAAGGGCCTGGTTCAGATATTCGATTTAGGGGTGGGCGATGAAAATCAATTTTCTAAAAATCAGATATGTAGCTTTGATACTTCTGTCCATTTTTATGTTCTTTTCCTGCAGCTACGGACTAGATGAATTCTTTTATCGGGATGGGGTTGTAAACAGCAGAGCCAGGTCTTTGCTATCTTTGCCATCTTCCGAAGTTCCTGAAGTTCCATCTGATGCAGATTATGATTTTTGGCTGATCACAGATGTTCATTTTGGCGGGGAACATGGTAAGAAGACAGGTGAACGTAAAGACCAGCAGTTTATCCAAAAAATTATGGATTTGCCCCAGAGCAAAAGACCTTATTTTATCGTCTGCCTTGGAGATGTGGCCGAACATGGTAAGCCAGGGGAATACCGTAATTACAGGAAATTTACCGATCAGATAGCTGAAATTCCAAATCCTTTGGGCAACCCGATTGTTACCTATAGTATTGTTGGAAACCATGATCTTTATAATTCTGGGTGGGAATCCTACCGGAAGTATGTGTATCCTTATACTTCGTTTTATGTTTTCCAAACCCATGGAATCAGCTGGTATTTTATTGATTCAGGAAGCGGTTCATTAGGAAAAAAGCAGTTTTCAAAATTGAAAGCTGCGATGAAAAACGATTCTAATAAAAAATTCGTTTTTTCCCACTTTCCGCTTTATGCGGATGGATTTTTCTATTTTACCATGCAAGATACAACTGAGCGTAATCTTTTGATATCCCTTTGTGCAAAAAATGATGTGATTCGTTTTTTTGATGGCCATACACATGAAAAACATGAAAACAGACTTGGCAGCTTCATTGAAAACAATCTGCCAGGATATCTGGAAGACCGCAGCTGGGCCGTTGTTACCGTAAATGAATCTTCTTTTTCCAGCAGAATCAAAGTGGTAAGCTTGGATTGATTTTGAATTATTTTTTCTTTGCGTCTTCTTCTGTTTCCCATTGAACTTCTATGGTTCTGCGTTCAAGGTTTGGAATCCTGTGATAAGTATAGCAGGTTGCTTTATGAATCATGATTCCTTTGCCGTGAGAAACGTAGCCTACGATTGGATCTGGAAATTCCGGCTTGCAGCATTTTGCAAAATTGACAAGAAAATTTGTGGTATTTCCGATTTTTATTTTACCAGTTCCTTTTGATTCTGGTGGGATATAGCCGGAACCTTTTTTATGTGAATGTTTTTCATCGGATGGCCGTTTTTGAGACTGGCGTTCTATTTCTGAATCTTCGGCTCTTTGTGCAGCCGCAGTATCCACAAAATTAGGGTCGTTTGCAGCTAGCCAGGCGTGGATTTTTGATCGGGCTTTTGATGTGTGTACGGCCTTGAGCTGGTTTTCGGTAGGATGCGCCTGAGGATTTGTAATGATTTCTATAATCTGCGTGTTTTTGAGCGGCTGCACCAGCGGAATGATCTTTCCGTCGGCCTTAGCACCTACTATCTTTTCGCCAATCGCAGAATGAATCTTGTATGCAAAATCCACGGCGGTGGAACCCGCTGGCAGCTGTATTACTTCGCCTTTTGGTGTGAATACAACAATTTCGTCCCCCAAAAGTTCATTCTTGAATTCCTGAAAAAAATTATCGTCGGAAAGCTGCTTGTTGCGCAATTCCTGCAGTTGATTGAAAATCCCTAGGTTCTTTACGCTTACCAGATCATGGTTTGTGCCTTTTTTGTAAAGCCAGTGGGAAGCTACTCCATGTTCAGCCACATCATGCATTTTTCGGGTTCTTATTTGAATTTCCAGCGGGCGATCTTCGCACATTACGGTGGTGTGCAAAGACTGATAGCCGTTTGATTTAGGCATTGCAATGTAGTCTTTGAATCTGCCATCCAATGGTTTCCATAGGCTATGTACTATACCAATTAGAGTGTAGCAGTCTGCGTTTTTCTGGCAGATTATGCGCAGTGCCAGAAGATCATAAAGTTCCCCAGGTTCCTTGTTCCGTTTGCGCATTTTCTGATAAATTGAATAAAAATGCTTAGCTCTGCTTTCGATTGAAATTTCGATGTTGGCTTTTTCTGCTTCTACCTGGATTTTCTGCACTGCGCTTGAAAGGTAAGCGGAGCGTTCGTCCTTTTTCTGTGCAATTACGGCCTTGATCTGTTGGAAAGCGTCTGGATTTGTGTATTTCAGGCTAAGGTCTTCGAATTCGTTTTTTGTAGCCTGCATACCAAGACGGTCGGCCAGAGGTGCCCAAATGTCGATTACTTCTGCCGCAAGTTCCCTTTGCTTCTGGCTTTCTACATTCCGGATGTTTCGTATCCTGTCCAGTCTGTCTGCCATTTTTACGAAAATCACCCGGACATCGTCTACCATGGCAAAAAGCATTTTTCGAATTGCATCTGCTTGCAGCAAAGTTTTTGAGTTGATGGAAAGGTGCATTATCTTGGATGCGCCGTTGATTATATTTGTAACAGTCTGGCCGAATTCTCTGGTTATTTCATTTTCTGAAATTTCCAGGTCATAGCAGCTGTGAAGAATGCCGGCACAAATGCAGTCTGAATCGAATTCATTTTGAGCCAATATAAATGCAATTCTCATTGGGTGCAGATAGTATGGCGCACCGCAGGAACGGAGTTTTCCTTCGCTTTTTTTCAGCAATAGATGCCAGGCCTTTGAAATCCGGTCTTTCGAGTCTTCGCTGTAAAACGGGAATTTTTGGAAAAACTCCTTTTCCAATGCCAGAGGATCGTTTATGTTGGAAGAGAATATTGCTTCGTGGCTCATTTTATGGTTATTGCTTTTTGCCGATAATCAGGCTTGAGTAAGGAAGTTCTTCAATCCAATGGCAGAATGTGTGCCATTCATCTAGACGATGGTCTTTTCTGGTCCAGTAAATATTTTGAAGAACCTGATAACTCAACTGCATTGTTGCTTTCTGATTCAAGCTTGCAGGAAGCAGCTGAATCATCTGCCACCAGTCATCCTTATTCTTTCCTTCGTTAAAACGATCTCTTGCAGCATTTAATGTCTGAATCAGAATATCAAGAGTTTTAAGAGAATCGCTGTCCAGATGTTCGCAGCTGAAGTCATCTCTTACGAATTCTTTGGCCTGCACTTTATGCATTGTGGAGCAGCTGTTGCGTACGGTGCCAACTTTGTATGTGTCCATTTCAGCCCACCAATAGCGAGGTGCGGTAACATCGAACTGAACTGTGATGTAGCGCAAAAATTTTGCATGACTTGGACCGGATCTGCTCAGTCTGTCCATAAGTTCAAGATCGGCCTGGCCAACTTCGTATTTTCCCGTCTGTGGATTGTAGCAGCTGTCGCTTTTATCCCAGCTGTTAAAAGAATTTCTCATTCCACGGATTGCGGCTTCCCAGCCAAAGAGTTCGGTTTTTTCAATCAAAATCATTTTTTCTCAGTCCTGGTAAATTTTATTCGTCGCTTTTCTTGAATTCTCCAGAAATTTCGTCCTGCACTTCAACAACATGGCCTTTTTCCTTGTTCTTTGAGCTTGCGAAAATTCCTGCCACAATAGTTGTTGCTCCTGCAGTTGCAATTATGATGCCTGCAATGTTCAGAAATGATTTTACGTCATTATAGTTGTTTGAAAGAATCATAAATAAGATTGCGATGATTGCACATACAAGAACTTCAGCCCAATATGGTTTCATAGGAATGTCATCAATGCCACTGTGTGAAAGAAGAATGATGATGAAAAGCTGGAGAACAGTATAAACGATGTAGAAAATCGAGAGCACGAGAAGAGCTTTTGACCATGTGATTTTTCCCTGGAATGGAAGGAAGAAACCTAAAAATCCCATTACAACTGATACGATGCTTCTGGCAATTATAGTCCATTTGTAAACGGAATCACCAGGAATTGTATCCAGTTTTTTGATGAAATAGTAGACTCCGTTATACACTGCAAGAATTGCTGCAATTACAACTGATGCGTTAAGAAGGAAGTCTGGTTTGATGGCCATTATAAGTCCAAGTACGATTGTAACCAGACTGTAAATAAAAACTTTTGAATTCATAGAATACCTCAAATTATTCAATAATATACATATTATACACTATATTTTAACACCTCTCAAGAATTCGTAAAAAATAGTGAAATTCTTGAAAGTTTTCATATTTTGATGTTGACAGGTTTTGTCAATTTTGATAAATTGAAGTCACTTCTTTTGGAGCGATACCAAAGCGGTCGTACTGGGGCGGTCTTGAAAACCGTTGTGGGGCAACCTACCGGGGGTTCGAATCCCTCTCGCTCCGAATAAACTGGAAGCGTGGTAGAGCGGTAATACAACGGATTGCTAATCCGTCACTTCCGTAAGGGGTGGGCAGGTTCAACTCCTGTCGCTTCCGATAAAACACTGCCAGTGTTTATTACAGTATGAGATTGTAGCTCAGCTGGATTAGAGCACCACCCTGCGGAGGTGGGGGTCGCACGTTCGAATCGTGTCAGTCTCAAGAAAAAAGCTCGTCATTCAGACGAGCTTTTTTGTTTAACATGAAATCATTGAATGCAGACACAGCACTTTCAAAACAGTGCAGGTGGTCAAACATATTAAAGCCCCTCATTTTTCTGGCAATTCCCACAATTATAGAAGAAATACTTTCCACATTGCTGCAATATGTGGATACGGCAATGGTTGGACACCTGGGCGAAAAAGCAACAGCTGCAGTCAGCGTTACAACTACAGTCACATGGCTTGTGAACAGCATTCCTTATGCAATTGGCATAGGCAGCATTGCTCTTATATCTCAGGCATTTGGCGCCAGGGATAAGGAAAATCTTCAATCCTATTCAAAAGCGGTTTTTGCCCTTTCGGTGGCAGCGGGCACTGTTCTTGGTATAGTTTCGGTTTCCTTAAGTCCATTTATTCCCCTTTGGATGGGGGCTGGAGAAGATGTAGCCCAGGACGCATCAGCCTATTTTTTCATCATAAGCGTGCCAATGATGTTTCGCACTTTTGTAATTGTTCTGGGAAGTGCAATTCGCGCTGTTGCAGATACCCGAACACCAATGGTCATAACCATGGTGGAAAACATACTGAATGCCGTTCTGAATTATATTCTTATATATATTGCAGGGCTTGGCGTGATTGGGGCAGCCATTGGCTCTGCCATAAGTTATGTGGTTTCAGGGATCCTGATGCTTTTTGTATTTTTCCGTAATAAGGAAATTGGATTTTCTTTCGGTGGCGGAGTGTATCGCCAGAAGATCTTGTTTGTGGTTCGCCAAAGTATTCCGGTTCTTGGCGCTCATGTAAGTTCCTGCCTTGCCTACGTTGTTTTCGCACGCCTTGTAAGCGGCATGGGAACTAGGATTTTTGCCGCCCATAGTATAGCCATAACTGCCGAAACCTTATTCTACATTCCAGGTTATGGATTAAAAACCGCCTGTTCTACGCTGGTTGGCATAAGCATTGGCGAAAGGAATGAACAAAAATTTAAAAGTGTATGCGCAATGAGCATTCTTGTAACTATGCTCCTGATGGTTTTTACAGGCGCTTTACTTTATTTTGTAAGCCAGCCACTTATGAATCTGATGACTAGCAGCAAAGAAGTTGCAGATCTTGGCGCCAGAATGCTTCGTCTTGTTGCATTCAGCGAACCTTTCTTTGGCCTGATGATCGTTTCGGAAGGAATACTTTACGGTCAAGGCAGGACAAAAACTCCATTTGTGGGCGAACTGGTTACCATGTGGGGAATCAGGGTTCTTTTTACATTCCTGTGCACCAGCGTATGGAATCTGGATCTTCAGGCTGTGTGGTACTGCATGATCGCATGCAACGTGGCAAAAGCCATATTTTTCACAGTTCCGTTGTTTGGAATCAAAAGATCATGGCAAAAGCTTATGGAACCGAAAATAGATTAGCTTCAAGTCTGAATTTAATTGTACAGCTTTTTTTCCATCAGAATACCGGCAGTTTTTTGAAGACTATGTTCTGGTGGAAAACAGTCTTCGAAACTGTTGATTTCCCTGAATCCAGCTTTTTCATAGATCCATTTGGCCCCATTCCATATTTCATTTACAAGCAAAACTATCCTTTTTGTGCCCGGCAGGTTTTCCAGATGGTTGATTGCCATGGAAAAAGCCATTTTTCCGTTTCCGTTACCCCTGAATTTTTTGTCCAAGGCAAAAGACGAAATATAAATAATGTCGCTTTTGCAATCTTTTTCAGGTAAATGATTAAATGAAATCTGCTCCATGCAGACAGGAACGGCAGGAATAAATTCTGCGCTTAAATAACCCATGTATTCGTCAAAATCTGTATAGAAAAGCAGAAAAGTGCCTCTTGCAGCATTTATTCGTTGCAAAAAAGTTTCTTCTTTTTCCTGAAGCTGGGGAATAAAGGCCTGTTTTTCGGTTCGCATTATCAGTGGTAAATCATTAAGTGTGGCATTTTTAATAATCATCAGAAAATCCTTTTTTGAAGAATAGTTGAAATTACTTCGATTGACAAATGGGGCGCAAAAAGATAATATTCAACATCGTTTGGAAAGATGTCCGAGCGGTTTAAGGTACACCCTTGGAAGGGGTGCGTGCCCACAAGGTACCGGGGGTTCGAATCCCCCTCTTTCCGATTAAGAACCCGTTAATGGACTCAGGTTCTTGCAGAAGAACAGCAGAAAACCCCGCCAGAGCAGGAATGCAGCAACGGTATTTGCCAGTTATCGTGCCAGGTAAACCTGAGTCCTTTAACGGGTTTTTGTTTTTAAGGGCGGAGCCCCGCCCTCGCTTCAACTGGCTTTCGCCATTTTCCGCTACCCACCCTCCTGGGGCTTTGCCCCAAGCCCCCCCCCATAGAATAGATCGCTTTTAGAAAACCTTTTTTCCTCCCAGATAAGTGGCCTTTACTTTTCCGCAAAGTTCGCGGCCTTCAAAAGGAGTGGCTTTACCCTTGCTTTTGAAATCTTTTGAATTCACGAACCATTTTTCTTCCGGATCTGTAATGGTAAAGTCTGCGTCAAACCCAGGTTTTAGCACACCTTTTTTCAGATGCAGGATTCTTGCAGGATTTGCAGACATCAGCTGGGAAAGTCTGCTTGCAGAAATCTGACCTTGATGAACCAGGATGGTGTTGTATACGCCAAAGGCCGCTTCGATTCCTGTAAAACCTGGAGCTCCATTGGCTTTGTCTTCGCTTGTATGAGGTGCATGGTCAGTAGAAAGCACATCCACGGTGCCGTCCCGAATGGCATCCAGAACAACAAGGCGATCATCTTCGCTTCTTAGCGGTGGATTTACCAGTGCGCGAATATCCGGTTCTTCAGTTCCTGTTAATGCGATGTGATGAGGTGTGACTTCGCATGTAACTGTAAAGCCGTTTTCTGCAGGAGGAATTGGCTTGAAAAATTTTCCATCAATATTTGTGTCATAAGCTGCGTCGGCCATATCTGCATAAAAGTCTGCGGCTTCGTTGGCCAATTCCAGCTTTGCGTTTCTAATTGATTGGATTGCCTGGGCAGTGCTTACGTGGCACAGGTGGATGTGGCAGCCTGCCTGCCTTGCAATCTGAATGTTTCTGTCAGTGGCAAGATTTTCCGCAAGTGCAAGTATTTCGTTTGCCTGTGTAAGTTCGCTGTCAATTTCCCTTATTGCTTCTTCGGGAACATTGTCCAGGTCTCTGCTTTGTCCGCCCCATGCAGGCAGGCTGTATTTGCGCATGATTTCCAGGGCTTTTGCTCTGTGTGGTTTTGCGCGAATTGCCAGAGTGCAGTCTTCGCAGTGGCAGGCCACGATGATGCCTTTTTTTCCGGCTTTTATCATTCCGTCAAGCATTACTGATGAGGATTCCACATCGTGGCCGTCTTCTGTAATTACAGGAACAATAGAGCGATCCAGGCTTTCCAAACCGGAAGTATCAGTGCCGCCAAAACCAGCTGTAATGCTTACGCTTTGGTACACCTTTGTCTGTCCAATGTGGTTGCCTCTTTCCATCACTTCCATGGCCTGTTCTTTTGTGGAAATCACAGGGTTTGTGTTTGGCATTGCGACTACAGTTCCGTATCCGCCGGCGGCACATGCGTGAAGTCCGGAATTAAGGTCTTCTTTTTGGGTAAGGCCTGGGTCGCGAAGATGCACATGCATGTCGATGAAAGCTGGTGTAAGGGTTTTGCCGTTCAGGTCTATGAATTCAAGGTTGCAGTTTTCTGCCTGAATGCCGTCTTCTTCCAGAACAGAATCGACCAGCCCGTGTACGGTTTTTTGTGTCGTAAAAAAGCCCTGAAAAACTGCCCTGATTTTTCCCTGGACGCAAAGGATTGCACCTGGATTGTCCATGGATTCGTCCAGAAGTCTTGCATTGTAAAAAGCCTGTGCATAAATCATTAAAGGGTGCCTGCCTGCTGGCCGTCTTCTCCAGCTTTGTATAGGGTGTCGCAATATTCGCATCTGTAGAGGGCGTGTGCTTTATCAACAAGTATGAAAGTGGAATCTACATAATGCTCTGTACCGGTAATGCAGCGCGGATTTTTGCAACGGAATACGTTTGTGACTCTTGTTGGGAGTTCCATCTTGATTTTCCTGACGATTTCTTCGTTTTTGATTACATTAACGCTGATGTTTGGATCGATGAAGCCCAATACGGAAAAATCAATATCCATTACGTTTTCGATTTTTATAATGTCCTTTTTTCCGGATTTTTTTGACGGTGCATTCATGATAAGTGCAGAGCAGAATGGAGCTTTGTCCAAGCCAAGCCACTGGAAAATCCGCCAGCCCGAACCTGCGCGAATGTGGTCTATAACAAGACCGTTTTTAATTGTATCTACGTTCAACATGTTCAAAACCTCTCCCTAATTAAAGGCTACCTGTTACTTTTGCAATCAAAGCCATTCGTGCGTACATGCCGAATTTTACCTGCTTGAAGTAGGCGGCTCTTGGATCATCATCAACTTCCGGAGCAATTTCGTTTACTCTTGGAAGAGGGTGGAGCACAATCATGTGGTCCTTTGCTTTCTTCATCTTTTCCTTGTTCAGTATGTAACTGTCTTTTAATCGAAGGTAGTCCTGTTCATTGAAGAATCGTTCCTTTTGGACGCGGGTCATGTAAAGAACGTCAAGGTTTCCAATCACATCTTCCAGATGTTCAGCGGTTTCGAAATTGATGTTGTTTTCCTCAAGCTGCTTTATCATGTATTCTGGCATGCAAAGTTCTTTTGGACTTATGAAAACGAATTTGTTTCCTTTGTATCTGCTCATTGCCTGGGTAAGGCTATGAACGGTGCGACCGAACTTAAGGTCTCCGCAAAAGCCAATCGTAATTCCCTGGTAATCGCCCAAAAGCCGCCTTATTGTAACAAGGTCGGTCAGAGTCTGTGTTGGATGGCTATGTCCACCGTCTCCTGCATTGATGATTGGGACAGGAGAATATTTGCTTGCAAGAAGGGCTGCGCCTTCCTTTGGGTTGCGCATTGCAATGCAATCTACATAGGAAGAAACTACGCGAATCGTGTCTGCAAGGGTTTCGCCCTTTGTTCCAGATGTAACCGAAGCATCAGCGAATCCTTCTACAGTTCCTCCCAAATGAAGCATTGCTGCTTCAAATGAAAGTCTTGTTCTTGTGCTTGGTTCAAAAAAAAGTGTCGCAAGAATTTTCCCGCGACACACATCTTGAAAAGAAATAGGATCAACATTCATCTGTTCTGCCAATGAAATGATTTCGTCGATTTCCGACACGGTCAAATCACCAGGTTCAATTAAATGACGGCCTTTTAACATAGTTCTACTAAAGCTCCTGATATATCAGCGGTGCTGACATTTTCGAAAGATTATAACAGAACCGCCTTTGTATTACAATTATTGAAAGGGTTCTTCCAGAAGTATTGAATTATTACTGCTGTTATAAAACAACTTGTTAAGATATTTATTTTTTTACGATCCTATGGTATCATAAAAGACAATACAAAATCGTAGAGTGGTGAAAAAATTGGAAAAAAGTAAGGTGGAAGTAGATAGAGCAAAGATAAGAATGGCCATTCATTCTGGAGTGCCCCTTTCAATTACAACATACACTTTGCCTCATGATATGGAAATATACATGAGTGAGATTCTTACTGCATTTTTACAGGAGCTGGGGCAGGAGCACATGATCCAATATCTGGTTTATTGCCAGAACGAGCTCATTACAAATGCAAAAAAAGCCAATACAAAACGCGTTTACTTTAAAGAAAAAGGTCTTGATATTACAAACGAAGATGACTACAACCGCGGCATGGAAAATTTCAAGGCCGACACGCTGGACAACATTTCCCATTATTTGGATCTTCAGAAAAAAGCAGGACTTTATGTAAATCTTCTGCTTCAGGTTCGTAACAACAAAATCAAGATGGAAGTGCACAATAATTCCAATCTTACGGTTTTTGAATATAAAAGAATTCATGACAAGCTTGCGCGTGCGGAAATGTTCGATTCTGTGGAAGATGCATTGTTTCAGCTCCTGGATAATTCCGAAGGTGCGGGACTTGGTCTTGTAATCATGATTCTTATGCTTAAGAAGATCGGAATGGAAGCAAACTGCTTTCAGACTCTTTGTGAAAACGGCGAAACCATTACCAGAATCATTTTGCCTCTGAACAAGGCTACACAAAGCGAAATTGATACGGTTACTGAGGAATTTGAAAATTCTATCAATGATTTGCCTCAGTTCCCGGAAAACATCCAGAAGCTCAACCGCCTTCTTTCTGACCCGGATTCCAGACTCAGCGACATAGCTCTTCAGATTTCAAACGATGTTGCACTTGCTGGTGAACTTCTGAAGCAGGTAAACTCTGCAGCATTCTCACTTGCAAAACCATGCAGCAGCATTCCAGAAGCTGTAAAACTGGTTGGTACCAGGGGAATAAAGAACCTGCTTTATACGGTAGGAACAATCGATGTTTTCAACAATGTTTCGGGTAATAGCGACAAGCTTTGGAAACATGCCTATGAAGTTGCGTTCTTTTCATATAATTTGGCAAGAAACTTCTGCGCAAGCGAAAGAAAAGTTGTAGAAGATGCATATATTTGCGGTCTTCTGCACGATATGGGAAAAATCATTTTTGAAACAGCTCATCCGGATTTTCTGCAGAAAATCAAAGAGGTTTGTGTTGAAAAGGGAGTTGCGGCCGGATTGTTCGAAAAGATTCTTTCTGGCGTAAATCATGGCGAAATCGGTGCCCGCATAGCCAGAAAATGGAATTTTCCTAATGCAATCGTAAACGTTCTCCGCTATCATCATGAGCCTGAACTTGCTCCGGAAGAAGACAGAAAACTTACGGCAATCATAAATCTTGCAGACCTTATGGTTCATTATGAGGAACAGGAAGTTGATTTTTATCAGGTCGATCAGTTCGTCCTGAAAACAGTAGGAATCTCATCTGAAGGTCAGTTCAAGAATATATCTGATAAACTTTTCCAGGCATTTGTTCAGGCTTCGGAAAAAATCTAATCAAAATCTCTTGTAAGGTGGCGTTGAAGTGGATTTTTTCAGCTATCTGTTTGGACATAATCTGTTCAGGCTTTTTTCACCCGGATTTTCACGGGCGTTTTTGATTTTCTATATGTTCAGCGTAATTGGATGGATTTGTGAAGTTCTTTACGTGGGCATTTTCTTTGAACATCGTTTTGTGAACAGGGGGGTTCTGTTTGGTCCCCTTTGTCCTGTCTATGGTTTTGGCGGAATACTGATTTTGACTTTGCCAAAAGAACTTCAGAGTCCTGTATGGGTGCTCTTTATTTCTGGGCTGGTTTTTTGCTCTGCCGTAGAATATGCTGCAGGTTATGTTCTTGAAAAGCTGTTTCATACAAAATGGTGGGACTATTCGTCTAAAAAAATTGTTATCCGAGGAAAAACCATTCCCCTTCATCTTCACGGACGTATCTGCCTTTTGAATTCTACTCTGTTTGGCATCATGACTGTTTGTGTGATTGATTTTGTGCATCCTCTTTTCAGAACTCTACTGAACAGCATGCAGGTTGTCGTTGTTCAGACGGTTGCCTCTGGGATTGGATTTATGCTTTTTCTGGATGTGGCTTTTTCTGTTCACAGGCTTGTTGATTTCAACGTTTATATTACCCGCCTTAAAGATCTTGCAGATTCATTGAAAGATCGTTACGGGGCCGAAGACTGGTTTGCTGGTAAGAGTCTTCTGGAATCTTTGGATTATATCCATCGCCTGGCATCTGCAAAACAGGAAAAATTCAGCGAATCGTTTATCCAGAAAATACATGAAGCCAGGGCTCGCCACAGAACTGCGGAATCTTTCGTAAAGAAATTCCCTTCAATGAAGAATCCGGCAAATGCAGAATCCCTTCTGCTTATTCGTGAAAAGATTCAGAAAAGGCTGGATGAAAAGCGTTTGCTTCGACTGGAAAATAAAAGTTCTGCAAAAAAGATTAGATAATTATACTTTTTTTTGCGATTCGCTGAATTCAATGCTATAATTTAATGATTTTGTTTATTTTTTTTGCTTCAGGCAGATATTAAGGGGCTGTATATGAAATTTCTCAGTCTATATAAGTTTAAGTTCGTTTTGGGAACAGCATTGATTATGGCTTTGCTTTCGTTTCTGGCGGTTTTATATACTACGCAGACAGCTGAAAAAACTGCTTCCAGATTGTTCCTTCAGCAGAGTAAGGCAATTCTTGAAGAAGGTGAAAGTTATGCCGATCCTGCCGAAGTACAGGAAATGTTCAAAAACCAGGATCCGGAAGATTATGCTTATGAAGATGCATGCGACAATCTTTTTGGCGTAAAATCAACCTTCGGATGTGAACGTATTTTCGTTGCTGTTCCTTTTGAAGGCAATGAATTCATGTATATGGCTGATGGAAGCGGAAAGCCTGAAGATAAAGACGAATTCACAGGAATCGGCGTGGTTGAAGATTTTTCTGTGTATGGAAAAACTCCCTTTGATGTTATGTCATCAAAAGATAAGGAAACATCTGTTACTTCAATTGTAAACAGGGAAGGAAAAGACATAGTTGCCGTTTTTCATCCAATTATGGAAGATGCGGAATTCGTAGGTTTCCTTGTAATTGAATTTGATGCGGCAGACGCTGTTGCAGAAATCAATGCACGCAAAAAGATACTGATAGTTTTATGCTGTGTCATCAGCATTCTGGTAATGGCTTTGGTTCTTTTCCTGAGCATCTTGTTCTTTAAAAACGTACGTAAAGTTACAACGGCTCTTTCCAGAGTTTCTGAAGGCAGCTGCAATCTTACCCTTCGCATTCCTGCAAAAGGAAAAAGCGAACTTGATAGCCTTGCGTCTGCCTGCAACAATGTTATGGCTCAGCTTCAGCAGATAGTTTCCAGGGTTCGCGTGGTTGCAAAACAGCTGGCTGCAAATAGTAAAATGCTTTGCATGAGGGCAGATGAAAACCAGCGGCTTATGAATGATACAAAGGCAGCCCTTGCAGAAATTGATAAAAGAGCTGTTCTGCAGAATGATCTTACAAGTGAATTCGCAGACGGTTTTGCAGATTTAAAGCAGACTGTTTCTGAGCTGGAAAAAAAGATTTCGGCTCAGGAATCAACTGTTGTAGAATCTTCATATGCCGTAGGTGACATTTCTGATGAAATCAGCAATGCGACTGAAGTAATTGGAACTATTTCGGAAGAATATTCTCAGGTTGTTTCAGAAACAGTCAGCGGAAAGCACAAGCAGGAAGTAGTTACCCAGCAGGTTGCAACCATCGTTGAGCTTTCAAAGAATCTTGAAAAAATGAATACTGTCATTTCTGATATTTCTGCAAAAACAAATCTTTTGGCTATGAATGCGGCAATTGAAGCTGCCCATGCAGGTACTGCCGGAAAAGGATTTAGTGTTGTTGCCAGTGAAATTCGTGCGCTTGCGGAAAGTTCTTCAAAGCAAACAGATTCTATCATGACAGTTATTGGAGATATTCAGAAAGCGGTTGCGGATATCGTTCAGGCTTCAAATGAATCATCTGAAAGTTTTGGCCAGCTTGGTTCAAAGGTAAGAAGTCTTGATTCTTTGTTTGAAAAACTTAAGAAAGGAATCGATAATCAGCATCAGGAAGCCCAATCTGTAAAAGATTCCATAAAGCAGCTTAGGGAATCTTCTGTTATGATTGCAGAGACCTATGGAAAGATTAGGAGCGGCACAAAAGCTTCTGTTGATCGTCTTGAAAAATTCAAGCAATCTTCGGCTTTGATTTTGGAAAGCGAACAGAGCGCCGGCAACAGACTTTTTCAGATGGAACAGTTTGCCGAAAAAACTGCATCTCAGGCTGAACAGAACGTAAATCTTGCAGTTGCTGTAAACAATATGCTTGCGGTTTATAAGGTATAATGTTTGAATATTTTCTTATGGGGCTTGTGGCAAGCGTGATTGTTGCGGCCCTTCTGTATTTTAAGAAAGTTTATTGTGATGAGCTAAAAAAACGTAGGGTTGGCAACGGCCGGCGCAAAAGCACTGGTGGTCTAAGCTTTGCGAATTGCCCGGTGTGCGGCACTCCGTTAACTCCGGGCAATAACCTTATGTCAAAGGTTTTCCGTTCCACTCAAACAGCAAACGATCAGATTTGCTATGTATATGGATGTCCCACTTGTTATCCTGCAAAAAAAGCTTATGTTCAAAGGGCTTGCCCGGTGTGCCATAAAGAAGTGCCGCAGGAAAGTTACCTTTTGTGCCGGCTTTTTAACAAAACAAAAAGCGGAAAGCCGCATGTAATAATCAACGGCTGCGGAAACTGCAACCGTCATTGATTTTTTTTGATTATCTGAGAACTATTCGTTCCATGCATCCACAAGCTCTTTTGCGGCGGTGAATGGGTCTGCGGCGCCTGCGACTGCACTGACTACAAAAAATCCGTGAACGCCAGTCTGTTTTAAAGGTTTTATGTCCTTTGTTTTTACGCCGCCTCCAACAACTACTGGAATTGGACTTGCTTCTGCCAATTCCTTAAGTTCTGCAAATGTTCTTGTGATTACCTTGCCGTTTTCGTCCATGCCGCAGTCCGGCTTTGTAGAAGTTTCGTGGACAGGCCCCGCACCAAAATAATCAATCTGGCTTACATCGTAATTTTTCACATAGTTGATCAGGTCTTTTGTTGGTGCGCTCAATCCAATGATTGCATCGCTACCAAGATATTTGCGACAAACACTTACAGGTATATCGGTCTGGCCAACATGAATGCCGTCCACTTTTATACCTTGTTCTCTTGCGGCAAGCACTACATCAAGCCTGTCATCTACCACCAGAATCACGTCGTTGCTTTTATTCATTGATGAAAGCACGTCAGCAATTTCCTTGCAGTCTTCGATCAGCTGTGTAGCGGATTCTTCTTTGGAGCGCACCTGAATAATGGTGAATCCTGCTTTTACGGCATCTTTTACTATTTGTGCAACCGGCCGGCCGTTTGTGTTTTCTCGGCCAAGAATCAGGTATGCGCTTACATCACATTTCATTTTCATTTAGTTTGCCTCTTTGACTGTAAACGGATTGTTTGCCACATCTTCAGCAGTTGCAAGATAAAGGTTATCCAGAAAGTTCATCTGAAAACTTGCAGGTGCCTTTGATATTTCCTGGGCGCGCCTTCCTGCAAGGTTGTAAATCTGGGTTGCTGTAAGAGCTGCGGTGAATGGATCTGTAACGGCTGCATATACTGCGCACACACCGCCAAGGGAACAGCCGGCACCTGTAATTTTTTCCATAAAATGCGACCCGCCTTCTGAATAGACCATGATTTTTCCGTCTGTTACAAGGTCTTTTTCACCGCTTACGGCTACCGCTCCGTTTATGAAGCGGGCAAGCGTTACGGCAGCCTGTTCTGCAGAAGCAACAGAATCTACCGAATCAACGCCAACAGGTCCGGTGGAAGTGGAGAGTGCAAGTCCCCAGAGTTTTGCTACTGCAATGATTTCGCTGGCATTACCGCGAATAATTGTTGGCGGATAGTTTTTCATGTCTGAAACAAGTTTTGTGCGAAGGGAACCAATTCCAAGTGCCACCGGATCCAGGACCCAGTTCTTTTTTAGAGCGTGAAGGGTCTTGCAGGTGCGTGGAATTGTTTCTTCGTAGATTGGAAGAAGAGTTCCCATGTTCAGGTAAACCGCACCGCCAATATTTGCCACGCATTCGCCTTCGTCTGGAAGGTAAACCATTGCTGCGCTTCCGCCGCAGGCCAGCTGTGCGTTGGCAACAAAATTAACTGTAACTGTATTTGTTACGGATGGAGCAAGAGGAGTAGTCTCTCTTGCTTTGAGAACAGCATTCTTGATGTTCTCTTTTAGAGAAGTGTTCATAATGTCTCCCTACAACAGTATTAACTGACAGGTTCTAATGGTGTGATCTCAACCTTCTGGCTGTGCCAAAAAGTACCCATGCAATTTATGAAATGATACAAAGTCTAAAAAACTTTTTCAACGGTATGCTAAAATTTTGATTAAAATTAGCAAAAAAGTTCAGGGAGTCTGTGAACTATGGCTTGAAAAATTTCCCTACATAAAATTCGTTGATTCAATTTCTCATATCAATTAAACTGTTTTTGATGAATTAATCAGCAAACATGATTCCATAATCCCAGAAAATATTTTTGATTATTATTGGAACATCATAGAAAATGCGTTTAACTAGATGGTAAGGAACCATTGATGAATAAGATTTCTATCACAATTGAATCAATTGAAAAATATAAGGTTATCGCCTCTTATAAAACTGAAGGAATTGTCGGTACTTATATAAATCAAAATGAAATCCCTTTTCTAGAATTTCAAACAGATATTTCTGAAGTTCCAAAAAGCGTTCTCATAATTCCGTTCCTGGCAAATATCCTTCCCATCGCATGGATTTTCAATTCCATCATTGATACACCTGAAGTAGATAAAATATTTTTAAACAACCTTGATAAAATCGAAAATGGTTACAAAAATATGTACCCTGGACTTGAATGGTTCAATACAAACATCATTACTAAATCCATTGACAACACTGATATCCCGTCAAAAATTAATTCCGGATTATTTTTTAGCGGTGGTATTGATGCTTGGACTACACTCATAAAACATCTGGATGAAAATCCAATGCTTATTACTATATGGGGTGCAGATGTAAAATATGATGACGATGATTCCTGGCAAATTGTTAATACTGCAAATACAAAAACTGCAGAAAATTTCAATCTGAACTATCAAGTAATCAAAAGTAACTTCAGAAAAACAATTTATGAATGGAAGTTGGATCGTGCCATTAAAAATAAAGCACCAGACATGTGGTGGCATGGATTCCAACATGGAATTTCAATTATTTCCCATGCAGCACCTCTTGCTTACTTATATGGATTTGAGAATCTTTATATTGCCTCAAGCTTTCCAGAATCTTTAACTGGCCTTTATACCTGTGCCAGTGATCCAACTATTGATAACTATGTTAACTTCTGTCGCTGTAATACAATTCATGATGGACGGGAATTTGACAGACTTGGAAAAATTAGATTTCTAATGGAACAGAAAGAAGATGTTCTTTCAAAGATGAAATTTCGCGTCTGTTGGCAATCCAATTCAAATGGAAAAAATTGCTGTAAATGTGAAAAATGTATAAGAACTATTCTTGCCCTTGAAAGTGTCAATTGCACTGGTGGAATTGAAAGATATGGTTTTTCATGGTCTTATGAAAATATTGTAAATCTAAAAGAAACTTTCCAAAAATCACTTTCCATAACACAGGAACAAATTAAACGCTATTACATTCCAATTCAAAAAGAATTTATAAAAAATAAAAAGAATCTAAAAAAATTCAACTCCTATAAATGGTTTATTTTCAGAAATTTGATTAAGTTTCAATATAAAATTAAAATTCAAAATAAACAAAATGACTTAAAAAATAAGATCAAAAAATTTCTTAAAAAACCTCTTAAACAAAAAATTGAGTCTATCAAGAGAAAAATTACAAAAAGCTAAAATAAGTCAGCCAATATTTTTGCATCCCTATCAATTCTCTTCAAACAAGCATAATTCGAATTTAAATATTAATTAACCATTATAATCATTAACTGTTTTCTTAATTTGGAAAAACTTA
>JAEDGP010000029.1 GCA_016297405.1 Treponema sp. | reverse complement strand
GACGTATTGGGAAAACTATTTGAGCATGAATCTTAATTCATTTGCAAGTTTTGAAAGTTTTTCATCCCAAAGAAAACAGTCATCGCTAAGGGGAAGGGAAGGCGTTCCAGATGCAGCAATCCAGAAACGAGTGTCATTTGCCTGTTTGTCAACGGTTATGGCAGTTTTGTTTACAGGAGCAAGCATTGTTCGGCCAGCAATGGAACCGTTCTGATCATTAAGAAATTGTTTTACGGAATCCAGTGACTTGTTTTTTACAAATAGAGAAACAAATCGTTCCCATAAGTTTTTATTTCCGTATGGAATTACCCCAATGACAGGCGCAATAAAGCTTCTGTTCATGTTTTCGCTAATGCCTGGCATGTAGATGGTGGTGTAATTCATCAGAACATTATGCTTGATAGTTCTATGAAGTGAAAGCGGCAGAATTGAAGCACAGGTAAGGTTTGTTTCCATGTAGAAAGATACTTCTGATTTTTGGAATTGAAGGTAGTTTTCTGGCAGATAGCCCATATTGTCCCATTTTTTCAGAAGTTGAGCCGCCTTGTAAAATAGTCCACCGTTTGAAACCAGCTGCTTTGCCAGGCTTACGTAATCCGGGGCGGCTTTCTGAGTTTCTTCTCTTATTAAGATTTTTGCGGCTTTAACGTTATCCATATCTCCTGAAGCTTCTGTAAGTACCTGCAGTACATTCAAAAGTTCGGCGTTATCGCCGCCTGCAAAAATAATTGGCGCAAATCCGGCGTTATGTTGGTTCATTTTTTTCGCAATGCTCAAAAAAGTTTCCAGGTCATCTAAATCAGCTATGCGATGAACTGATGATTTTTGGTACTGTTCTGTGTTTATATCCATTTGGTAATGATCTGTAAGAAGAGGAACGGCGGCGATAGTTTTTCCCTTTGCGTAAGGTTCTATTGCAAGTCCTTGAATAGAATTGGAAACAACGTCCAGTTCGTTTTTATCTAATCCAAATCCCATATCCAGCGATTTTGCGGCCAGATTTTCTGCATTAAGACCGAGTTTTGTGAAAATCAAATCTGGCGTTTTGCCGCTTTCGTTTATTGCCTGTTCAAGTGGAACGTTTGGATTTAGCGTAATGATTTCGTATGGAAGATGATTTCCTGTTTTTCGTCTTTCCAATGTAGTTTGGAGCTGTGATTCCAGTGACACTTTCTGATTTTCTGTCAATCCATAAAAGGCCGCAATTGGCTTTTTGTTATTAATGGAAAGAGCGATAAGTGCAATGCCAATTATTGCTGCAATTGCCAGGATAGCGGCAACGGAAATTCCGATTATCAGCTTTTTTTTTCGATTTGTCTTTTTTACGTTGAGTTTTTCCATATATAAAGTAACGGCTTTTTTTTATTCTTCCATGAAAGATTTTTATGGTTATGTTCACATACTGTCTGAAAAGGACTATTCTCGATTTTTTTATGGAAATATCTTTTGAATTTGTATAGAATGTTTGCAAATTCAGTTTCATTGGAGTGCCATATATGGAATACTCAAAAAGAGAAGTTCTGCAGTATATTGCAGAAAATGACGTAAAGTTCATAAAACTTTTTTTCACAGACATTTTTGGGGTTCTAAAAAGCATTTCGATTCAGCCTTCCGAGCTGGAAAGGGCTTTTGAAACAGGCATTTCTTTTGATGCCAGCGCGGTAAAAGGCTTTCTGGAAGTTGACCGCAGTGATTTGTTTCTTGTTCCTGACCCATCTACGCTTTCTGTATTGCCATGGCGACCTCAGCATGGTCGTGTAGTTCGTTTTTACTGCAACATAAGATATCCGGATGGAAAACCTTTTGAAGGCGATACACGTTATATTTTGCAACAGACTTGCGAAAAGTTAAAAAAAGATGGGTATTCGGTTCAGATTGGTACGGAATGTGAATTCTATCTTTTTCAGTTGGATGAAAATGGTAATCCTACAAAAATTCCACATGACAATGGCGGATATTGTGATTTGGCTCCATTGGATCGAGGTGAAAATGTTCGCCGCGATATTTGCATTACACTTGAGCAAATGGGGATTCAGCCAGAAATGTCCCATCATGAAACAGGCCCTGGTCAGCATGAGGTAGATTTCAGATATTCTTCGCCAATTTGTGCAGCAGATAATCTGGCTACGTTCAAAACTGTTGTAAGCACAGTTGCGGCAAGAAACGGTTTGTATGCAAGTTTTGCGCCAAAGCCATTGGATGAAAAGGCCGGAAACGGGCTGCACATAAATCTTTCCCTTTCAAAAGACGGAAAAAATCTTTTTGCAGACAAAGATTTTTGTGAAGAGGCTAAGTGTTTTATTGCCGGTATAATGAATCGAATCAAGGAAATTACTGCATTTTTGAATTCAAGCAAATCTTCGTATAAAAGATTTGGAAGTTTTGAAGCTCCTATGTATGTGGGATGGAGCCATGGAAACAGAAGTCAGTTGATTCGCATTCCTAATGTTGCAGATTCGTCAAGAGGTCGCATTGAGTTGCGCTCTCCTGATTCTACCTGTAATCAGTATTCAGCTTTTGCGCTTATTATACAGGCTGGTATGGAAGGAATTAAGAACAAGGAAAAGCTTTCAGATGAACTTACAGTGAATATATTTAATAGTTCAGAACATGAAAAAGCTGGTCTTCAGAAACTTCCTGCCACTTTTGATGAAGCTGTTTCCATTGCATTGAAAAGCAAATTTGTTCAGTCTGTATTGCCAAAGGTTACATTAGATTCTTTCTCAAACTATAAAGGTAACGATGTAGAACTTTAATCTGCAAGGTTTAAGATAAAGGATATTGTAGATGGATTCGGTTCTAATTGTTTCAAATACAAGCACGACTCTAGGGATAATTTCTGATCTTCTGAATTCTCAGAGTTTTTCTCGAATTGTTACAACTCAGAATTGTGGGGAAGGACGTCGTGATCTTATAAACGATTCCTTTGATCTGATTATCATAGATTCTCCGTTGCCAGATGAAAACGGAGAAGATTTTGCAATTTACGCTTCTGAACAGACTGATGCCAGCATCATTTTGATTGTTGATAACCAGAATGTTTACGATGTGAGTGCTCAGGTTGAGGAAGAGGGAGTTTTTGTTTTGCCAAAACCGGTAAGTCCAGAATTCTTTTATCAGGCGGTAAAGCTTATGATTGCAAGTCGCAAACGCGTGCAGAATCTGGAATCCGAAAACCATAAGCTTCAGAAAAAAATCGATGAAATAAGACTTGTGGATAGAGCAAAATGCATTTTGATTCAATATCTGAACATGACTGAACCACAAGCCCATAAATACATTGAAAAACAGGCCATGAATATGCGTCAGAGCAGGCTACAGACTGCCGAGATGATTTTGAAAACCTATGAACGCTAGGTGTGATCAGTTTTAAAATTAGAACAGAGATTCAAAATTATCCGCTTGTATAGCGACGGGCTGAACTTCATTTCCTTCATTCAAAAAATCCAGCAGAACATTCAGTTTTTTTTCCAGATGAAAGCTCATCTTGCTTTTTTCCAGAACGTTCAGCCCTTTTATGGCCGATTCAATGTCCTCTCTGGCAATCTGGCAAATAGCATTGTTTCCCTGAAAAGCAGCAAAAATATCATAAGTTGATTGAGGCATAAAAAAAACGGCCATAGATTCTTTGCTTTTTTCTATGGATTCCTTCAGGGACTGGAACTTCTTACAGATTTTTTCTAAAAAACAAAGTTCATCAAAGCTGTAAGCTTCTGGTTTTCGCAAAATTGAATAGTTTTCTACCATAATATTTAAGAATAATCAACTTTTCGTTTTTTGTCATTTCAAAAAAACGCCGTGGAAAAATGCGCAATAAATATGTTTCCCATTTTTTAGAAGTTTTTTTCTTGCCGATTTTTCAAAAAATTATTATATCTATATATAAACGAATAAAAATCGAGGTTTTTAATAAATGGCAAAACACGAGTTTCAGACTGAAGTAAATCAGTTGTTGCAGCTTTTGATTCATTCTTTGTATTCAAACAAAGATATTTTCCTTCGCGAAATCGTTTCTAACGGTTCTGATGCTTTGGATAAGCTCAAATATCTTACAGTAAGCGATGAAGCTTATAAAAACGTTAAATTTGAACCACGCCTTGATATTTCTTTTGATGAAAAGGCAAATGTGCTTGTTGTTCAGGATTCTGGTATCGGTATGAACGAAGATGATCTTCAGAACAATCTTGGTACAATCGCCCGCTCTGGAACAAAGGCATTCCTTTCTAAGCTTACAACAGAAGCTACAAAAGATTCTAATTTAATCGGTCAGTTTGGTGTAGGATTCTATTCTGCATTCATGGCTGCAAAAAAAATCGACGTTTATACCCGCAAGGCTGCTGGCGACGGAAAAATCTGGCACTGGTCAAGTGACGGAACAAACTCTTATGATTTGGATGAAGTAAGCCCTGAATCAGAAGCAGCAAAAAAATACGGTTTTGATAAAGAGGATTTAAGCGGTTCTGCAATCGTAATGTCTTTGAACGATGACAGCAAGGAATACGCTTCAAGATGGAAGATTGAAGAACTTATCAAACGTTATTCAGACCACATCGCATTCCCAATCTATCTTCACTACGAAAAGAAAGAATATGATGACAAGGGAAACGTTAAATCAACAGAAAACAAAATTGACCAGGTAAACAGCGCATCTGCTTTGTGGAAGCGTTCAAAGAGCGAGCTTAAGGCAGAAGATTACAATGAATTCTACAAAACAATCGGTCATGACGGTCAGGATCCTTTGCACTATGTTCATACACATGCAGAAGGAACTCAGGAATACACAACATTGTTCTATATTCCACAGGTTGCTCCATTTGACATGTATCAGGCTGATTATAAGAGCGGCGTAAAGCTTTATGTTAAGCGCGTATTCATCACTGATGACGACCGTGAACTTTTGCCAGCTTACCTTAGATTTGTACGCGGTGTAATTGATTCAGAAGATTTGCCATTGAACGTTAGCCGCGAAATCCTTCAGCAGAACCGCATTCTTGAAACAATCAAATCTGCTTCTGTTAAAAAGCTTTTGAGCGAATTTAAGAAAATTGGTGAAGCATCTGATGCCGCAAAGAAAAAGGCAGAAAAAGATCGTTCAGATGACGAGAAGAAAGCAATCGAAAAGTGGGAAGCTTTTGTTAAGAACTACAACCGTCCAATGAAAGAAGGTTTGTACAGCGATTACGCAAACCGCGACGAAATTGCAGAAATCGTTCGCTTTAAATCTACAGATGCTTCTGGAACCGGCGACAAAAACTATACAAGCTTTGCAGAATATGTTGACCGCATGAAGCCAGATCAGAAAGCCATCTACTACATCACAGGCTCTGACGAAAAGAACCTTCGCGCAAATCCACTTCTTAAAGCTTATGTGAACAAAGGTTTTGAAGTTCTTGTAATGGACGATGACATTGACGAAATCGTTATTGGAAGCTACGGAAAATACAAGGATTTTGAACTTAAAGCTGTAAACCGCGCCGGTTCTGATGATGATCTTGGAATCGATAAGGAAGAAGCTAAAAAGAAGGAAGAAGAATTCAAGCCTGTTACAGAAAAGCTTCAGAAGGCTCTTGGTGAAAAAGTTAAGGAAGTTCGCCTTTCCAAGACTTTGAGCGGAGAAAATCCTTCATGTATTGTAGTTGATGAAAATGATCCTTCTTATCAGATGGTTCAGATGATGAAAGCTATGGGACAGGAAGGTCCGGAAATGAAGCCGATTCTTGAAGTAAACGGCGATCATCCAATCGTTGCAAAGGTTCGGGATGCTGATGATGCAACAATAGCAGATGTTGCTGAAGTTCTTCTTGATCAGGCACTTCTTATTGCAGGAGTTGAACTTAAAGAGCCATCAGCTTTCGTAAAAGCAATGAATAATTTGCTTACAAAATAGAATTATCTGTTTTTGACGCATAAAAGAAAGGAACCGGATCTTTACGCAAATGGTCTGGTTCCTTTTTTTTGTTTGTATTTTCATTTGCCAAACAGATATTTTAACGGTTAGAATACTTTTATGAAACGAAAATTGATTATCATGCTGTTTAGCATTATTCCGTTTATGGTTTTTTCTCAGGAAAATACTGAGGTTTTGGAATCAGGCGCAGTTCAGGAAAAATCGGAAAGTCATGAATTAAAAAAGATTGATTGGAATTTTGATCTCACAACAGATCTGGCTTATTACTTCAAGAGCGAGTATAAATCCGGGGGACATCATTTTGCCCAAATGACAGGTCCTTTTAGCGCAGTGGAAGTTCGCACTACATTTAATGCCAATTGTCGCATTGCAGCTCCTCTGGGTGATCACTTTTTGCTCAGTGGTGCTAATGTTGTTGTAGCTGGCGGAGTGGAACTTTCGCCGCTTACCCTGATGCCAATGCTTAGCGTTAGCTGGAGTCCAGTTCCTTTCCTTACATTCAGTACGGGCGCCTCTTTTGGCATAGGCTGGAATATTGCTGATTTAAAGGGAATAGCTTATCTGGAAGATGAAGAAAGCGGACTTTCTGGGGAATACGAAGATCTTACTACTTTAAAAAACAACTACTATAATTTTTGGGGAAAAGGAACTTTTCAGTTCGATACCGGCGCCCTTATTCCCGGCGATTGGACCCATGTGCTGCTGGTCGCAAGCTATCAGGTAATCTACAAGGGCATGACAGGTGTGGATGACGGCAATTTGTGGATCTGGCAGACAGGAACAAATTATGCGAATGGATTGCAGTTTTTTGCAAGCGCCCTTGTAGGTTACCAGATGCCGCTGCCGCTCAGGCGGGTTGGCATTATGATTGATGCAAGCGGCCATTACAAAAACGAAGATTACGGGGCATATAGCAGAAAAGATTACGATGGAAAATTTGTATTTATGAACATTACGCCATTTGTGCAGATAGATTTTAGTAAAAGTGACAGTCTTATGGTTTTGGGCTATTTTTCAAACCGACAAAGTTTTGATCAGGAACATGATAGTTCTGATGAAGAACCATATCTTTCTTCTAAAGGACATGAGTGGTTTTTTAGACGTGTAGCTTTCAGATGGCAGCATTTCTTCTAATTAATATGGAAATTTTTGAAAAATAACATTTTTCTTAAAGAAAAAATTGACTTTTGTAATATATGTGTCATAATTTTATTATAATATTTTTAGTTTCATTAAAGGAGTTAAAATAATGAAATTCACATTGGGAAAAACTGTTTTTATTGCTGGTTTGGCATTAATGTTTGTAAGCTATTTCTTGCCATATGCTCACATGGGAAAGCAAACACAAAATTATTTTGGTCGGGAAGTTGTTCAGCCTGGGGCAACTCATATTTTTCTTTCTATGGCTGCAGTAAAAGATGCTGATAAATGTGAAAGTGAATCGGATGGGGCACGTGCTCTTCTTGCGAGTGAGGTTATGCCAGAAAATAAACTTAATCCACTTGATGTAGTCTTGAGTCTTTTCATTCCAATTCTTTCTCTTGGTTTGATCTTTTTTGCTGTTAAACCTGAACAAGTTGATAAGATCAAGTTTGGTGCAAAAATTAATTATTTTGCGTTGATTGTTCTTATGCTTTTTAGTCTTTGCTTTGTTGCTTTGGGAATAAAAAGCTCATATAGAAGTGTTGCTCCAGTTCTTATGTTCATAGGTCTGGTAGCTACTCTTGTTGGTTATTATACAGAAAAAGGGGTAATTAATTTCTCTAAAGTTCAGGTTGCTTCTGAAGGTCCTGTACTTACAATTTACAAATCTTTTGCTAAAGTTGTTCTTTATTTGCTTATCGCTTGCATTTCTGTTGGTTCTGCTATTATAGTTATTTTCTTGTCAAAGTCAATTTTTATTGGCGGATCACTGGGCTTGCTTATTGGTGCAGTTGTTGCTGATATTTCGTTGACAATTATTTTTACTCTTCCAAGAGTATTGGAAAAAATCGCAAATAAAAACAACTAGTTTTAGTTGCTGAATTGAAAAGAACGGTGTGATCTGTATATCAGGTTGCACCGTTTTTTTTTGCGAAAGGGGGGTTGGGGCTTTGCCCCAGGAGAGGGGGTAGCGGAAAACACGGTGGTTGAGTTCATCGAAACTACCGTGTTTGCAGCGAGGGGCAGAAAGTGATTTGCAAAATTGCGGTGCGTGCTTATAATTGATGTATGAATAAAAAACTGATTTTTTGGTTTGCTTTGTGTTCTGCAGCTTTTTCATTGTCTGCGCAAAATGTGCAGATTTCTTACAATGGCAGCTCTAATTATACTCTTGTAGAGCGCACAGATTTGCGTCGTTATGATAATAATCGGTATGTGGGGCTCACAAGCAGGGAAGTGCGTTCGTTTATTTATGGAACAGATGTGCCTGCAAAATATAAAGATACTGCTGCGGCAAAAGACAAGTGGTATGATGGCAATTTTTATGTTATGGAAGAAACTCACCGTGCGCTGAATGACGTGGGTAGCGGTATTCATGATTCCATACCTTCAGTGTTCCACATAACTTCAGATGGGCAGCTTATCATGCATGTGGACAATGGGTATCCAAGTTTCAGAAGCTTTCCGGCTTTTTCTAATCAACGGATGAAATCTGGAGACAAGTGGCAGGCGCAGGCAATGCGTGCAGTTGACCCAATGAATAAGGGTATTGTTACAAAAATGCCGATGCAGGTGGAGTATACTTTCATTGGTACTGAGCAATATCATGGGGAAACGGTTTATCGCCTTTCTGCTCAATGGGCAACTCGCTATGGAAAAACTTATATTGATTTTGGTGGTGACAAGGAGTTGAAGGAAGCTCAGGGATCTCATAAAGCAAGTATCCTTGTGAGTGCTGCTTCAGGAGCTGCAATTCTGGTTCATGATATTGTTGATGAAACTTTTGTTTATGCAGACGGAAATCGTGTAACTTTTAAAGGAACCATAAATCTGTTTACGGAATATCCTCCTGCTCTTGATACTGATAAGCTGCTGCCTGTTTTGCAGAGGGTTGCGAAGCTTTCCCCTGAGCAGCTGAAGAGTCTGGAAAATCCTGTTAACACTTCTGCATTTTTGCCTGGAAGTCCCATTGCACCGGCTTCAAAACAACCTGAAACAAATCCGGGAGTTACATCAAAACCTTCTGTGGCTTCGGCTACAAAACCTGCCATCAGGCCAGGAATTGCAGCAAAACCAAATAATCCTGTAAATCATGGAACTTTATTGCCGGGTACGGTGGATGGACAAAATGGAGGTGGATCAGCCGAAATTTCAGTTGATCGCACTTCGGCCGGCCTTCGTCTTACAATTCAAAATCTTCAGTTCAAAGCGGATAGCGATCAGCTTCTTCCTGGGGAAGAGAAGAGACTTGATGAAATTGCGGCTGTTTTGAAACAGGCGCCACAATCCCAGTTCCTTGTGGAAGGTCATACTGCAAGTGTTGGCCGGCCTGAAGGTGAACAAACGCTTTCTGAACAGCGTGCTAAAGCAATTGCTCAAGCTTTGAGCAAGCGTGGAATCCAGGCTGGAAAATTCATTTGCAAGGGAAGCGGTGGTAGAAAACCTGTTGCCGATAATTCTACTGCTGAAGGAAAGGCGAAAAACCGCCGTGTCGAAATAACGATTTTGGAATAGTGTTGGAGGAGAGGATGAACGTTCATATTCTTGAGATGCCACTTGATTTTGGTGCAAGTCGCCATGGTGCTGATATGGGGCCTTCTGCTATAAGATTGGCCGGACTTCGGGAAAAACTTGAAGGTTTAGGCCATCAGATTGTGCGATATGATGCTCCTGTAAATATTCGTGTGCAGGAAAATGAGAAAATTGGAAATCCAAAGGCAAAATATCTGGAGCCAATTGTTCAGTCTTGTACTGAGCTGGCAGGCTATGTAAAACAGGCCGGCCAAAGTGGCGAGTTTCCGCTAGTGTTGGGAGGTGATCATTCTGTTGTTTTGGGAAGCCTTGCTGGAATGGGAGCTGTTGCAAAAGAAAAGGGCAAAAAACTTGGCGTTTTGTATGTAGATGCTCATGGGGATTTTAATACTGACCAGACAACTCCAACTGGGAACATTCACGGTGAATGTATGGCTGCAAGCTGTGGCATTGGCCTTTCTGAATTAACAAACCTGTATTATGAAGGAATGAAGGTGGATCCAAAAAACGTTTGTTTTGTTGGAAGCCGCGATCTGGATGCTGGTGAGCGCAAGTTGATGAAGGATGCCGGCGTTACGGTTTTCACAATGAGTGATATTGAAAGACAGGGGTTTGCAGCCATAGTTAAGAAGGTGATTGTTTTCTTTAAAAGTCACGTGGATATGGTGCATGTAAGCTTTGATATGGATGTGCTGGATCCAATGTTTGCTCCTGGAACTGGTGTGCCGGTACCTGCAGGCCTGAATACAAGAGAAGCCCTTTTGCTTATGGAAGAAATGAGTGAAATTGGAATGGTGTGCTCAGCTGATATAGTGGAAGTGAACCCGATTCTGGATGTGCGAAATCAGACAGCTATTCTGGCAGTTGCATTAGCTTCCCGCTTGCTTGGCGAAAAGCTTTACTAACTTTCTAGCAGAAGATTTCGTCTCTGTGCTTTTTGCCAAGTTCCTGAATGTTTTGGCTAAGTGAACGGATTTTGCCAGCATTTTTATTTTCTTCGCAATAGGCATTTAAATCTATTGTAAAGCGATTCATTGAAAAATGCTGAAAGACAAGGGTGTTGTTCCAATCACTGGTTTGTTTCAGTGCATTTTGCAGTTCATTTTTGTAGATTGAAAATATTCCTTTTGGCTTAAGTTCGGAATAGCCAACAAGCCAGATTTGTGTGGGAACAATGTCTTGATGTCTATTTGCCAGCCGATTCAGATTGATTAAAAGGCTGGCCGTTTCCTGAGCCATCCAGCGCTGGCTTTCTTCCAGTAGTTTTGAAACGGGCAAGCCGCCGTTTTTAGCAATATCTTTAAGTTGGGCGGTTTTTGCAGAATGAATCGGTGTTTTGTTCAGGATTATTACGTTTTTTCTGAAATCTATTTTTAATTCCGGATTTTTTCTGAAGTATCCTTCTGCAATCTTTCCGGCTTGCCCTACAAGATATTTGTTGTTTTTGGTCAGCTGTTCATCTTTTCCAGGATTATCCCCAATTACAATTAATTTTATTTCGTCTTTTAGAGTTATCTCATCAAGTGCTTTGTTGTAAACAACAGCTGTTTCAAAAGGGTAATCAGGAGTTTTTGCTTTTTGCGCTGCTTCTTTTTGCAGTTCTTTGAGTATGACTTCCTGCTGGTTCCAATTTGAAACAATTTTTTTGAAGCGATTTCTAAAATCATCGAAAACCTGATATTGAGTTTCGTTCATTGTTTGTTTCCTTCCAAAGTCCAGTCTGTTGAATGGAGAATATCGCTTACGGCCTGCTGTATTCTTCTGCTGGATTGGGTTCCATAGATTTCTGAACGGCGGATAAATCCAATTTCATAATAGCCAAGACTATTTCCGGCTGTGTGTTCTACGAATTGATTTATGTAAGGACCACTTTCCAAAACGATTTGAGGCACAAGTCCCATGCCAAGTCCAAGTTGTGCAATGGCCAATATAGCTTCGTTTCCTTCTGTTTCGGCTGCTATTATTGGTTTTACATTTCTGGATTTTGTCCATTGGTCGAATCTTTGTCTTGCAAGTCCAGTTTTTGGCAGAATCAGTGGAACAGAAGAAATGATGTCTTGAGGGGAGCCTTGAACATTTGTCCAAGGACCATCTTTAGAAGCTGCATAGATTAATGGAGATCTTTTTATTCTGATTGTTTCAAGATATGAAAGTCCATCTTCTGGAATTGCGGCAACAGCTAAGGCTGCTCTGCCTTCTCGTACAGCTTGAATTGCTGCGGCTGGGTCTCCGGTTTCAATTGAAAGCTGAATATGAGGGTATCGTTCAGATAGAGCTTTGATGAAAGAGGGAAGTATTGCGTAGCAGGCAGTAACGGAAGCGTAAACATGTAGCGTGCCTGAAACTTTATCTGCTTCCCCTGAAAGTTTGGTTTTAAGTTGAAGTCGTTTTTCAAGCATTTCATTTGAAAATTCGGCAAACAGCTTTCCGTTTGGGGTCAGTTCAACCTGCCGGTTGCTCCTGTCTAATAAAATTGTTCCCATTTCCTCTTCAAGGCGGGAGATGATTCGACTTAGTGCCGATGGACTCAAATTAATTTCTGCCGCTGTCTTTCCGTAGTGGAGGGTGCGTGCTAATGTGGAAAATGCTTTTAATTCGTAAAAATTCATGATCTTATGTCGATAATATTATCATATAACTGGTTTTTGACAAACATCATAAGGTTGATTATAATTTAAGAACATCTTCAAATATAATTTTCAGAGATGGCTGCAAGTTTTTATCTTGGAAATTACAGGACTTAAAACGATGCGTTTTCAAAGTTAACTCTAGAAAATTGAATTTTTAGAGGTTTCATTAACGAATTCATGGTTAGTGCAAAAATGGAGGAATTGTTATGAAAAAAATCATTTTGGCTGCATTCGTGTCAATAATGGGATTGTCGCTTTTTGCATATGATATTTCTGCTGGAGTTAGCCTTAAAGGTTCTCCAAAGATGGTTACGCGAACAGATTTTTCGATTGCATCAAAATTCGGTGAATATTTTAGAACTCCAAGCTCAAAGTATGTATATAAATATACTTCAGATAGAAAGCTTGTTGAATCCACTGAAATGACAGCCAGAGATGTGCTTTTGAATAAGGTTTCAAATTCTTACGATGGTTCTGGAAATCTTATTGAGCAGATTTGTGTTGATGCTGATGGCGCTCAGATATGGAAGAATGTCATTGTCTACAAGGACGGATTGAAAGTAGATTCGTCAGAATTCAGCAAATCTGGTTCGCTAAAAAGCAAGACAGTTTACGAATACAAAGATAAAGCTCTTGTAGATGAAACTTATTACAATGCTGATGGAGCTTTGGTCTGGAAAATTGTTTATAAGTACAATGATAAGAAACAGCTTGAAGTAGAAGATGAATACTTCCAGGATGGTTCTTTGGCTGAAGAACGCCACTATTCTTATATGGATAACGGAAATATTCAATCAATTACATACATGGATTCAACAGGATCAATCACTTCCAAAGACGTTTTCCGTTATGATACAAACGGACTTCTTAGCGAGGTTACAACTTATGGTCCAGACAACAGAACCTGTGTCAGGACATTTGCCAAGTTTGACAATAAAGGCAATCTTTCAAAGATTACTGTTTACAACATTTACAGAAAATTTGGTACGACTGTGAATGAACTTACAGATCAGGCTGAATTCACATATATTTATTAATCAAATGGCAGCTCCAGTAATGGGGATGCAAAATAGCATAGCTTTTTGATTGAAGAAAGCTGCTTTGATTTTATGTCAGAGCAGCTTTTTTTGTTTTAACCGCAATTTTATGGAAAATATTTCTTTTGAAATTTGCATAATGTGCCGATATATTAAAAGTAGTATCAGAATTTTTTGATTTTGACTTAATATTTTGCAGAAAGTAGGACAGGCTATGAAACAAATTGGTATTAGACTTGCAGACGGATCGTTTTATCCAATTTTGGAAGACGGATCTGCTTCAGAAAAAAAATTAGTTCTTACGACTGTTAAAGATAACCAGACTCGCGTTCTTGTAGATTTATATCGCTCTAAAACAGGAACAATGGAAGATGCAGAATACATTGATACTCTTCAGATTGATAATTTAGTTCAGCATGCTAGTGGAGAGGTGGATATTCCTTTGGATATTGCTCTTGATGAAAACAACAATTTGTCTGCTGCCATAAATGATCCTGAAACAGGTTCGGAAAGTAAGGCTACTGTTACTTTGGTCTCAAGGACTTTGGAAGAGCGCATGGAGCCAACAAATTGTGATGTAGTAGATGCCCAGATTCAGGAAGATGCAGAAATCTCAGAAAAGGATGCTGAAATATCGGAGAATGATGGCATGACTGCTGCTGGAGCCGTTGCTGCAGTAGGAGCAGGAATTGCTGCAGGAGCTATTACTGCATCAATTTTGAATGATAAAGATAATGCAGAGCAGAGTGAGCCGTCAATAGAAGACGAATCTGCTGAAGTTATGGTAAATGAAGATCAGCCGGTTGAAGACTTGATGTTTGGCGAGACTTCTATCGATGATGATGTTATGGTTGGTGGCGATGCTTTTGGTTCCGAGCTTGATGGGGTTGAAAGTGATTCTGCGGAAATTTCTGTTGATGAACTTGCTGAAGATGCAGATACCAACAAAAGTGTTAATTTTGATGATTTAGAAAATATTGGAAATGATGGTTCTTTTGAAACTGATTCAAAGGACATAACCTTTGATGAATCGGTATCAGAAGAGCTTCCAGATTTTTCAGAATTTGAAAATGATCAAACTGCAGCCAATGATATAGCATTGGACGAAACTATTGTGGAAGAATCAGACGCTGAAGAAACTGTCGCAGAAGAAACAGCATCGGAAGGCGGATCGTTTGATTTACCAGAAGAAACAACATTGGATGATCCCTTTGCAATGCCAGAAGAAAGCGCAGATCCAGTCGCAGAAGAATCAACTTCTGAAGAAATTGAAAGCAACGATGCTGATGAAGATAAAAGTTCTGTTATTGGGGCAGCTGCAGCAGCAGGAGCTGGAGTTGCTGCAGGTGGACTTCTTGCCAGGGCAATGCAGAAAAACAGCGAAGAAAACGAAACAGTTGTCGCAGAATCAGACGAAACAGTTGTCGCAGAATCAGACGAAACAGTTGTCGCAGAACCAGACGAAACAGTTGTCGCAGAATCAGCCGCAGCAGAAACTGTCGCAGATAACAGTGACGATTTCTTTAGCACTGATTTTTCTGGCACTTTGGAAAGTTCATCTGATGCAGATTTTTCAAATACAGATTTGGATTTGCCAGATTTTGATGACGAAGCTCCGTTACCAGAAAGTGCAGATGACTTTGATGACAGTTTCCTTGATTCACTTGAAGAAAAAAGTGTATCAAAAGACGCAACTCCATCATCTGGAATCAATTTTGACGGCCTTTATGACAAAGAAACCGTTGAAGGAAATTCGGACGTAGAGCAGGATGAAATCCGCAAAAAAACTCGTGTCCCTGTTATCATTTGCATAATTTGTGCAATCATCTGTATTGTTGCAACACTTCTTGTGCTTTTTGTTGTGCCATCAAAATACAATCTTTTGAGAAAAACCAGCACATCAGAAGAAAACGTTGTATCTCAGGAATCTTCTGAAGTGCCTTTGGCAGAACCTGTTGTTCAATCTAAAGCTGAGCCAGAGCCAGTTGCTGCTCCAGCTCCAATTGAAGCAAAAGAAGAAGAAATTGTTGTTGCTCCTGAGCCAGAAAAAGTGGTGCCTTCAACTCCTGTAGAACTTCCAAAAAAACCTGCTGATACAACATACAAAATCAAATGGGGAGATACGCTTTGGGATATTGCGGATGCATACTATAAGAATCCTTGGCGCTACAAAAAGATTGCAAGATATAATGGAATTAAGAATCCAGATCACATCATTTCTGGAAGAACTATTACAATTCCTGCTCAGTAAGTCGTTGAATTAAAGCATTTAAAATCCCGGAATGTTTTGCATTTCCGGGATTTTTTTTATATTCTATAGGCATGATAAAAAAAATTTCAGTGATTTTGAGTTTTGTTTTATTGAATTTGTTTGTGCTTTTTGGTTGCCATTCACTTTCTGAATCTGAACTTCATGGAAAATATAAGGATGATGCATTTTACTTTGAGGGCATAAAAAAAATAAAGGAAAAAAATGTTTTAAAGGCTAGTGATTGTTTTCGAAAAGCTGCAAAGAACGGATCGTATTATTGTTCTAAAAACAGTTATTTAAATTTGCTTGGATTAGTTGATGCGCAGGAATGTCTTTCATTGTCAGCAGAAATGTATTCAAAATTTCAGGATGAAGAATCGGCTGTGGTTTATGTGCGGGAACTATATAAGGCAAAAGAGTGGACAAAAATACTTGTGTTTGCCGATAATGTGGATTTTAAATTGTGTGATGATGAATTGGCATACTACATCTTAAATGCATTTTATGAAAACCAATTTTCGGGATTTGTGGAAAAACTATATGATTGGTGGACGTATAAGACGATTTCGGATTTTCATGTAAAATTTCTAAAAGAGCACGAAGTGCTTTTTGATGATCAGCTTTTTGACTTTCAGCCGACTGCACAGGAATTTTTGGATATAGAACCGTTTTTAAAAGATGAGGTGAGTCCAGAAATTGCAACGGTTGCGCAATTTTTTCCTGATGATGAAAGCAGGATAAAATTTTGCAGATTTGCAAGATTTAGAATTTTCGCCTATAAAAGAGACTACAGAAACGCATTTGGATTATTTTCTTCCTGGTGGAAGGATTTTCCAAAAAGTCCTCGTGTCTATTCTGATGCAGGAAAAACTTGTTTTTATGCTTCGAACCGGTTTTTGAAATATGCGCAGTTCTTTGAAACGGAAGCCAATTCACTGGATTTGGACGACCCATATTTCAAAGGGAAATCATTTTACGCAAATTTTTATGCGGGACGATTTTATGAAAAAGTGACCTACACTTCAGCTGCAGAAAAATGCTACATAGCCGCCATGGAAGCTTCTCCTTCTTCGGAAAATTTTGACAATGCATTATGGTATCTACTTGATATGTCTTTAAAAAAATCGTCTGAAAAAGCTGCAGCTTACGTTATAAAATGGTGCTCGCATTGGAATGACCCTGACTATTTTGACGATTGCCTGGATATTCTTTCGAATTTGTTATTGTCGGAACGAAAATTTTCCGATTTTGTAAAAGTTTATGATGCTGTTTACCCTTATGCCAGCAAAGAAATGGCAGCTCAGTTTGCGTATGTTTCTGGCAGACTGATTGAAGCTGGGCTGGTGAAAAATAGAAGCGAAGAAGAAAAAGTTGCCGCCTGGAAACGCAGCTTGAATTGTGGAAGCCAATATTATTATAAAATCATGGCTGCTAAACGTCTTGGATATACCAATGAGATGCTTGAAAAAGAATTGTATGCAGCAGAAGATAATACATTAGATAGTAAAAAAACGGCAGTGGATGAAAGTGCAGGAATTTTGCTGCAAGGTTATGCGGATTTTGGTTTGGCCAGCATGATTTATCCAGAGTGGAGAAAATTTCAGTCTAAAAAAATCGTTGTTTCTTATGAAATTTCTCATAAAATTGCTGATTTTCTGTTTAAATGTGCAGAAGAAAATGAAGAATTCTATCCGCAAAGTCTAAGGATCATTTCAAAAACTGCTTCTTTGTTTCCAGAAAAACTGTTGAAATCTGATTATATGCTGCTTTTCCCAAGAGCCTATAAAGATTTGATTTCTGCTCATTGCGAAGAATATGGAGTTCCAGAAGAAGTGATGTTTGCGCTTGTAAGAAGCGAAAGCTATTTTGATTCCCAAATAAATAGCAGTGCCGGTGCATGTGGATTGGCTCAGCTTATGGAAAGTACCGCAGCAGATATAGCTAAGAAACTTAAGGTAGCAGATTATTCGCTTTTAGATCCAGATATGAATGTAAGATTTGGAACATGGTATCTGCAAAACCTTTATTCACGATTGGACAACAACTGGCTTCATGCATTTTTTGCCTATAATGGCGGGAAGAGTCGTATTTCACAGTGGATTTCCAGCGCAAACTATCAAGATTCATATAAGCGTCGCTATGATGATGATCTTTTCCTGGAAATGGTTCCACTGACAGAAACTCGCGGTTATGGTAGAAAACTTATTGGAGCCGCATCCATGTATGGAATGCTTTATTATGATAAAGAAATTGCAGAAACTATAAACGGTTTGTGCCGGCAGTAAGTTAGGATTTTTTTTGCAAAAGGCATTACAAAGCAAAAAAACATATTTATGTTTATTCTTTGGTGTTTTTTTTGTATATTTTAGTAAAAGCAAATACGAGAATCCAGTTTAAGAGGTGTATTTATGGTAGATCCAAAAATCGAAGAGCAGGTTAAGGAAGCTCTCGAAATGTTCCGTCCAAACCTTCAGGCAGATGGAGGTGACATGGAATATGTTGGCATTGATGATGAAAATAGAGTTCATTTGAATCTTGTTGGTGCCTGTGGCAGTTGTCCAATGGCTCTTATGACTCTTAAAATGGGTGTTGAAAGATATTTGAAAGATGCAATTCCAGAAATTACAGAAGTTGTTCAGGATAATGTTCCAGAAGGTGCTGGCTATGATGGAATGGGTGGATTCGGAGAATTTTAATATAAGGATTAAGTATGAAGATTGCAAATAATACAGCAGTAAAAATTCATTACACACTTCACGATAGGGATGGGATTCAGATTGATTCTTCAGTTGGGAAGGAACCTTTGGAATACATACAGGGAAAAGGAATGATAATTCCAGGTCTTGAAACTATGCTTGAAGGAAAAGAGCCTGGAATTAAATTCAAGGCTGTGATTGAGCCTGGGGAAGCTTATGGGGAGTATAATCCTCAGTTGGTTTGTGAAGTCCCTCGATCTCAGTTTGAAACTGATATGCCAATTGAAGTGGGTATGGCATTCCAAGCTGGAACTCCTGATGGTCAGGCTCTTATCGTTCATGTGACAAAAGTAACAGATGATTCAATCACAGTGGATGGTAATCACGAGCTTGCCGGAAAGCAGCTTACATTTGATGTAGAAGTTGTGGAAGTTCGCGAAGCAACGGAAGAAGAATTAAATGGTTGTGGCTGCGGATGTGGCGGCTGCGGTGGTGGCTGTGAAGGTAGTTGCGGTGGTGACTGCGGTTGTGGTGGCGGCTGTGAAGGTGATTGCGGCAACTAATACTCAAAACGCTTGAAATAAAAAAGGTGGTAATTCAATCTTTGTGAAGCGCTCTTCATGATATTGAATTGCCACCTTTTTTATTTTTTTTGGGAAAAAAACTCTTAAAGCTAAATGGAAAAGCATCTGCCTGCCATAAAATCTGTCTTTTAGCTGATTGCTGCCAGCAAAAGTTTTGTATTTTCGTCCTTCGGTAAGTCTTTTGGTTCTGCAATGTAATCTGCAATCTGTTCGTAAGTAGCAGATCGCTCTTCGTAAAAACCATGGAAAAGCTTTCGAACTTGAGCCTCGTTTTCAGGGTTTTCCTTTGCTATATATGCAGGAAGATTTGCCCATGAACCATCTTCGTTTTGGGTCGCCTTACGAATAATTCGGTCGGCGGCAATTTTTTCTGGAACTTTAATTAAAAGAAAGTCCCCGATTTGCCTAAGGATATTTAATGCAGGAGCATTGTCGCAAATGCCCCCGCCGGTAGAAATAACAACCATTTCTCCAGGTTTTATTTCCCTTGCAACCTGGGTGCATGCAGCTTCTTCAGCCATCAAAAAACCTGATGCGCCTTTCTCGGTGTAGATTTCCCGTGGACTTTTGCCGGTAAGTTTTGTGATTTCGTCATCGATGTCTATGAATTGGCAATTGAAATGCTGTGAAAGCAATCTGCCTTGTGTTGATTTTCCTGAATGTTTGATTCCAAGAAGTATAATTGGTCTATTTCTCATAAAATTAGTATACGGTTTGTATTTGCAAAAGTCCACTTCATATTGTATTCTCCAAATATGAATGTTTATCTTGTGTTGGGACTTAATTTTTTGCCTTTCATCCTTTTTCTTGTTATTTTGCTCTTGTCGAAAGTAAAAGCTTCTAAACTCCTGTTGCCGTTGCTTTTTATGCTTTTCTCATTGGTGCCTATCATTTTGATTCAATATGTGGTGTCACCTCTGTTCTCGGATCGTAATGTTCAACAGTACGGGTTGCTGATTCTTTTGCTGGGTGCTATTTTGGATTTTGGATTAGTTGAGGAAGGCTTTAAATCACTTGCTCTTCTTTTTGCGCCCTCAAAGGACATAAGTTTTTCTCATTTTTTTATAATATCAATGCTGGCTGGACTTCTTCTGGGGTGTTGCGAATCTACAATCTATTTCTTGAATGGGGTAAAAGGGATGCTTTCGAATACGCCAAGCCGTAGTGTAGAAATTCTGCCAGTAGTTTTTCTTAGAATGGCTACTTCAGATATGATTCATATGCTTTGTGCCGGCCTGTGTGGTGTGTTTGTTTGGACTGCAAAAAGCAAAAAAATTAATTTTTTTCCCTTAATTGGTGCCGTCTTTGTGCATGGTCTTTATGACTATTTTATTCTTGTGCAGTTAAATGTTTTTTTTGCCTTGGTGACGCTGCTTTTTGCCGCCAGCCAATGCAGAATCTGGTATGTTCGAATAAAAAATAATGGCAGCACCAGTAACATAGATGACGCTGCCATTTGAAACAGATGGATTCTTCGGTTTATTGAGATAGAAGCAATGGCACTAGCGGACTTGTTGTTTTTGTTTCAGGATTGTTATTCTGCATATAGTGATAGATGCTGTCCATTAAGGAAATGCCGCCATCATTGTATGCAGGTGCTATCTCAGAACCTAATGCAGGCTTTCTGAAATTTGTACTTGCTTCAGGAGTGGTTCCAGGATAAATGTCATCTTTTGAAATATCCGGAGAAATCATTCCATATTCCCCGGAATTATTCCAATACATATATCCCTGGTCAACGGAATCTCTTACGCCATAAATTTCTTTTAATACGTAATCTTTATTGTAATATTTTCTGTCATAAGAAACGTTCAAGTAAAATGCCTGTACCCAGGGACGAACAAGAACTCTGTTTCGGCCCATTATTGTATTTCTGTAGGTACCATAAAAATAAATTCTGTATGTACGGTCTTCAAAAGGCTCGTAGCTCATGAAATTCTGCTCAAAGTGGCTTGGATAAAACATAGGGCCTATTACGTCTACATAAGCGGCCATAAGTTCTACATCCTGACCTGTTCTTGCCCCACAACGATACCAGCCATTTGCGCCATAAATATCAATTCCGATTGGTGCATCAATATTTGCCCGGGCATAGCGCAAGAAAGAAACAAGAGCGCTTTCTTTGTCCATGCCTTCGCTTTTCCATCGACAGCTGGCCAAGTTCAGATTGTAACCGTCGGTTGGAAAACGAATATAATCGAACTGGATTTCGTCAAATCCTCTGGAAATCAATTCTTTTGCAATTGCAACATTGTATTCCCAAACTTCTGGAGAATATGGATCAACCCAGTTTTCATCGTAATAGACAGGAACTTTTTGCTTTACTTCGCCGGTTGCTTCGTCCTTTTGTTCTTCATAACCTTTTATGCCAACCCAAGGGGAGTTTGTGATTCTGTTCCAGATTGCATATTTTGAGTTGCCATATTTTGCAAGGTTTCTGTCCTTGAATACAACTATTCTGGCAATCAGATAGATGTTATCTTTTTTGAATTCCTGAACAAAGTGATCCAGGTCAACAGCATATTGGGTGACTTTTCCTTTTTTCATAACAAGGGGATCCTTTGAGTCATAGCGCAAAAGTCCGTAATCATCTTTCATGTCGATTACCAGACTGTTGAGTTTGTTTTCCTGAATAACTTTCTTGAACTTGTCGATACCGCTTTGCAGTCTGCACTGATATGCAGATACATAGATGCTTTTCTTTCCTTTTGCCGTTTCGGCATATTTTGTATTGTAAGTGCCAGGGTAGAGCAGCCAAAGCTCATTTAGACAGACGCCTTTCTTAAATCCGCTTTTTGTTGCAGGAACCCAAGCGCTAGAAACAGTTCCTGGAATGCAGGCCAGGCTTTTTTTCCATGATTCGGCCTTCTCTGGAATTCCTGGAATTTTGTATGTATCCATGTTAACAGAACCAAAGCCGCCGTTGCGCGTGAAAAGGATGTCCCCATTGATGTTTGTAAGGCCATCGATGGTTTCTGCCGGCTCAGAACCTTTATATATGCATTCACCAAGTTTTGTATCCCAGTTAAATTTGTAGACTCGTGGAATGTAAGACTGTGAAAGGAAAATTTCGGCGCCAAAAGTACCATCTGAATTCAGTTTCATTACAGGAAGGATATCAGCAATTTCATCAGGATAAGGCATGGATTTTAAAAGTTCAATTCCGCATGAGCCGGTATTAATGTCTTTCCACACAGGTTTTGGCCCATCAGGCAAAATATAAGCGAATCCGTAAATCGGATGTGACATAAATACAACCAATTCTGATCCAATGCTTCCGTTTTTGTTTTTCAGAGGCATGGTCGCAATGCCGACCGCTTTTATTCCAGCAGTGCCTCGGCTCATGGAACCAATTGATTTCCAGTTTTTTCCGCCATCTTTGGAAAGGTAAACGTTATCTTTTGTTGCAGTAACGATTTGATTGGCGTTCATTGGGTTCACGCATATATCTTTGAGCATGTGGACTTGTTTTTGAAAAGTTGTGTTTTCTCCGTCGTAGTTTTTAAGAGTTAAAAATGGAAGTCCATCATTCCTAAGTTCAAAGTTTTCCAGGTCAGAACTAAAAAGAATACCTTCGTTAGTTCTAAAGTACCATATTTCCTTGAATTTTTCGTCTTCAGTTGGTACTTCTGCACGTAGAATCTGCTCAACGCTTCCGTCGGTCCACAAAGGTATTGCGGAGTTTGAGTTCGAGATTTTGAATAGCCCCTTTGAGGAACCTGCAATAAATGCTTTGCTTTCCGAAGTCTTTTCTGTAGATACCAGCACCTGTTTAGGGAGTTTGTACATCGGTTTAGTTTCTTTTGCGAATGAGATTGTATTCGCAGTCAAGGTAATTAATACAATGAGAGAGCAGAGTTTCATATTGGGAGTATCGGCAAGAAAACAGCAATGTTTTAGAAAATAATTGCAAAAACACCATTAAAATGAAACATGGCATAACAAAGTCGCAAAAGGACCTGTTTTTTTGCGTCATTTTGATGTATTTCAGCTAAGGATTGCCTTAATTAGCGATTTCAAATCCTGCACGTTTTTGATTCCAGGGGAATTGTCCGGGGCAAAAATTCTTGTAAATCCCAGTCCCTCAGCTGTTTTTGCCCTTTGCTTGATTTTCGGCACAGTTCTGATTTCGCCGGCAAGACTTAATTCACCAAAAATTGCAGTTCCTACAGGCAGTGCCGTATCTGTTCTGGCTGAATAGATTGCCGCTGCCAAAGCTGCATCCACAGCACTTTCGCTAAGCTTTATTCCGCCTGCAACATTTATGTAAATATCTTGCCCCAAAAATTGAATACCGCAGCGTTTTTCCAGAATTGCGGCGATTCTGCTGACTCTGGCGCTGTCAATCTTGTCGCTGTACACTCTGGAAACAGCGGCTTTTGCCGGCGCGGTCAAAGCCTGAATTTCTACCATAAACACCCTGTTTCCTTCAAAAACTGCACAACACGCCACGCCGGCAGGTTGGCTATCTTTTCGCTGGGAAAGAAACATTGTTGCCGGATTCAAAACAGGCGCAAGTCCCTTTTCTGTCATGTTGAAAATTCCAAGCTCATCAACGGAACCGAATCTGTTTTTCTGTGCATGGAGAAACCGTACGTCATCATTGTTACGTTCAAATGAAATGACAGTATCGACCATGTGTTCCAGTGTTTTTGGACCTGCAATATCACCGCTTTTAGTTACATGAGCAGTCATGATCAAAACCGAATCCCGTTCTTTTACCCAGCCCACAAGTTCGTTTGCACAAAATTTCAATTGACTTACTGTGCCGGGAATAATTCCAGCTTCTGCCGAATAAACCGTTTGAATCGAATCAATAATAGTAAGAATTGGATTAATCTTATCCATTGCATCTAAAATGTCTTCCAGACGCATTGTGCAAAGGACTTCGACCCCGGTACAGTCAAGCTTCAGTCGCTCTGCCCTTTCTTTTATCTGGGCAGCAGATTCTTCACCGGAAACGTATAGGATTTTCCCAGGAAAAAACTGGTATTTTTTTTCTTCATTGACTGAATCTGCGGCTGTTCCAGACCCATTCGCCATGCTGACAGCAGTTTGAATCAGAAGAGTGGATTTTCCAATGCCAGGTTCCCCACCCAAAAGAATGGCAGAACGTTTTTCTGCGCCCCCGCCAAGCACCCTGTCGAATTCGCCGATTCCAGTCATAAATCTGCAAGAATTTTTTGCCTCGACGGAAGAAAGAGGCACAGGTTTAGCTTTCTCGCAAACCTCTGAACCACGACCAGCGGGACTGACTGCATTTTTATCGATGATGCATTCCTCAAAAGTATTCCACGCATTGCATTCGGGACAACGTCCAAGCCACCTTGGTTGCGAATAGCCGCACGCCGAACATTTAAAAACAACAGAACCGTTCTTTTTTGCCATAAAATAAACTTAATATATGTATAGTGTTTTGTCAAATGAATTT
>JAEDGP010000028.1 GCA_016297405.1 Treponema sp. | reverse complement strand
CCTTTTATTGTGACGTTTTTAATTGTTGCGTTTTTTGCGTAGGCAAAAAGTGCGCAAGCTGAATACGAATTGTTTGGAATTGTTACTTGTATGGTATGGCCTTGACCATCAAAAGTTCCCATAAATGGTTTTTCTTCTGTTCCGATTGGATTTATTGGCTCTCCGTTACTTAATGTAAGGTCATTAGAAAGAACAAAAGTTACTTCTTCAAATGAAGTGCTTGCAGAAAGGGCGTGCAGTTTATTAAGGCTATCCTTTGATGATACACTGTATGTTGAACCATTTGCTGGAATTTCCCCATTGCCTAAAGATTCTATTGAAGGAATTTGATCCGGCTCTGCCAACTCTACCAAAAGGTCTTTGTCAGAAGCTTTTAAAACAAATCCTGAAGAATCAACTAAGCTGAAATTGTCTTGGTATAATTCGCGTGAAGAGTTGTCTTCAAATGAAACAATAGGTTTTCCTGTAGGGTAGTCATCAGGAATTTTTAGCACAAAAGATGGATGGTTTGTGGAGGTTGGATTTTTTACTATGATTTTTTTTGAAGTTCCCAGATAGCACTGATTTTTGCATTCTACAAGACCGCTGGTAGTAAAGTCCACCAATGAGTACATGTCATATAGTTTTGTGTTTTCAAGGGTAACTTTTGAGTCAGAATAGCCTGAAGGTGTTTCGTTTAAGAAAATGTCACATCCGTTTGTAGCAGTGTTATTATATGAAGAATTTGCACCATTTCCGAAAGTAGTTGATGTAATTACTACTGTGCTGTTTGCTTCGATTGCTACAGCTCCGCCGTTAGCCGCCTTGTTTTGCTGAAATGTGCAATTTTGTATTTTAAGATTCTGAGAGCTGTTTGAGTCTTCATAAGTAACAAAAACGGCTCCGCCAGAACAGTTTGGCGATGTAGTTATGTCCCCGTCGGATGTAGCTTGATTTGCTAAGAACGATGCATTAAAAAGAGTGCTGTCTGCATCATCTCCGTTTATATAGAAAATCGCACCCCCATTATTTTTGGCTTCATTCTGATAAAAATATGAACTTTCGGTTGAAGTAGGAGAGTCATCAGTGGAGCCAAGTTTACAGTTGTCCAGATAAATCGCGCCACCACCGTTGTTTTTTTCTGTTCCATTGGAAATGTTATAAGTGAATCTTGCGTATGTGTTTAGATTGATTACTGCATTTTTTGCATATATGGCTCCCCCAGAAAGAGAAGCTGTGTTATTTGAGAATTCTATGTTTGGAACGCTTTGATTTCCGTTGATTGTTACATTTACAGGATATGATTTGGTTCCTTCTATGTATATGACTCCGCCATTTTTGCCGGTGTTGTACTGAGCATTTAGGTTTGATATTTCAACTGAATGAGTTTTATCATCATCTGCTTTTACGAAAATCGGGGAACTTTTGGATGCGTTGCAATTGGATAATTTTGCTGCGGTTATATACAAATCTGAATTAATGAGAGTTATAAGTCCTTGATCTGACGATGTGTTTCCAGATGAAAATATTGGTAGTTTTGAGGTATCGGTACTAGAATTTTGTATTTTCAATGAGCCACCAGTTATCTGAATTATGTTTGTTGAAATTCCCGTAAAGATTGAACTGCGAAAACCTTCATCCAAAACCAGGTTTTGATTTTCACAGATGATAGCAGGATAGCTTCTGATAGAGGAAGAATATAGGGTTGTGTTTTTGATTGTAACTTCTGCAGTTGATGGGCTGCTGTTTGAAATCCGGATTGCAGGAAAGTCACCGCTGGTACAAATTTCTGCTCCAGAAAGATCAATTGTCTTATTTTCTGTAATATTTACAGTTGATTTTATATAAAGCGATTTTATGTTGGTTAAATTTGTGTCTGGGTTTATTTTCTGGATAACATCGGCTGCTCTTTCTATCGTTTTTACTGGATATAAACTGTTGTAGCCATAATATTCGTCACTTCCGTTTTCTGGGTCCAGGTAGAATTTTTTGAATTTCCATTTTGCATAAAGATGGATGTCCGAAGTACCAACTGTTATTTGTGTCAATGGAGTTTCACTGGTGCTGCTTTCATACCATCCAAGAAATTCGGCTGAATCGGCATTTACTGGATTAGGAAGAGTAACAGGCCCTGTGTTTTTTGCATAAACTTTTGGCAAAGGAGTGCCATTGGAATCTGTGTCATTACCAGAGAAAATCTCATTTTGATAATAATCGTGATAATATACGTTTACATTGTCGCTTGAAATATCTGAGTCAACTTCCCACTTTGCATACAATGTTAATGGACCTTTTTTGTCATTTGCAATGGATGTTACAGCTTCGTCGCTGCAGTCAGAATTTAGATGCCAGCCGCAGAAATTATATCCGTCTTTTACACCATCAGGAAGATTCTCTAATCCTTTGTGTTTTATATATGTGGAAGGCAGTTTTGATATGTTGCTTCCAGAATATGGTAAATCGTTTTCATCTTTGAAAGAAAGTTTATATTCCCATTTAACGAAGAAGTTTACGATTCCAGTTTCTTTTTTGCTTATGGAAGAAAAAGGTGTAGTGCATTCTTGGTCGTTGAACGCACCACCAAAGATTGCATCTGGATTTGATGTATCGACTGGAGGATACTGGTTAAAATCAAAAGTATGATTTTCGCCAAGAATATATGTATTGTATAAATTTGGGATTCCGGATTCTTCGTATGCATCATACCAGTAAATTTTATTTGACCATAAAGCCCATAAGTCTATGGTTCCTGTGGCATCAGAGGGAATTTCAATGATACTGTCTTTGGAATCGCTATCTGTATACCAGCGGCAGAATGAAACTCCTTGAGCTGGATCATTAAATACAGGAGTTGGCAATTTTAATGAGCTTCCTGGAATGTATGTATGAGGAAGATCGTTACCTTCTGCGTCTTTGTCACTTCCTCGGAAGTTTGGCGCATAGTTGTCGTGGTAAATGATGTCGTAGCCAAATTTTGCGTAAAGTGTTGCATCCTGCGCTCCAAGCTGTTCTAAGCTGGAAACGCTGGAACCTGAATAATCTGAAGAAAGGTACCAGCCTCGGAATGGAACGGAATTATTTTCCTTGTAGACAGGAGCGAAAATGGTTCCAGATTCATCACTTTCATAGAAACCAAAATTTCTTGTATCGTTTATGATTTTTCCATCCGGCTCATAGGTGATGGTTTTTAACTTCGAGATTCCGTCTGGCCATCTTGCGCATAATGTAAAATCTTTTGCGTATGAATGAGACGGCCAGCCTGCAATTCTGTATTTGTTGTTTTTTGTGCTTGTGTTTTCTGCATACCAGCCAAGAAAAGGTTTATCTGAATCATTTGGAGTGGCAGGCAAAAGCACAACAGAATCGTCAATTGTATATTGGTCAGGGTTGTTTGAATTTTTTTCCCCCATGTCGTTCAAAATATATGAAATTTCATAAGTATTGAGATTCCATTTTGCATATAAAAACTGCTTGTCTTTGGATATCGTAATGTCAGAAGCTTCGGTTGTGAAGGTTTCGTCTGTATACCAGCCTGCGAAAGATTTTCCCAATGATTCAGGGACTGGAAGTTCTGAATATTTCTTTCCCAAAGGAAGGTTTACTGTCAGGTTATCAACATCAAAAGTGTTTGAAATAAAAACGACTTGACCTGTTGTCTGCTCTTGTATTTTGCTGGAGATGGACTGGTTGAATTCCGCATCGCAAGAGAGAATCGTCAAGAATAAAGAGAAAAGTGACAATGAAAATAAAATGCCTGTTTTTTTCACTATAATCTGAATCCTATTGTAAGGGCTGGGGTGAAAAGGCCAGTTGGCATATCCGGCGCAAAAATGTGGGTATAATCTGCCTGAAGCTTAATCATTACGGATTTAACTGGAACATAATAAATCGAAAACTGAGCCATTGCAGAGATGTAAAGGGGATTCGTTTTTTCCGTCGCATCCGAAAGAAGCGAGCCTTTATATTTTACTTCTGTGGATATTATATTGATTCCAGGCCCAATTTCAAACCCAAAACGCAGATGATCTTTAAAAAATGCACGCTCGTAATCAAACATAAGATGAGTAAAGGTTTGGGTTATGCTCATGAAATAGCTATCTTCTGCCTGAGTCCACAAGAAATGTTTGACGTCCAGATTTGCACCAAAAAAGCCTTTCTGGTTTTTTACGGGGATGAAGCTAAGCTGCACATTGACTCCAATAGGAATCTTCATGTCTGAATGAGAAATCAATGTGTCGTTGTAAAGCCCGATGTATGCGGCAGGACCTGCGCTGATTTTTATTTCTGAATGGTCAAGTTTTGTGATAATCTTTTCTTCAACAACAATTTCTTTGACTACAACTTCCTTTACTTTCTTTTCAACGACTTCAACTTCTTCTTCGCTATCTTTTGTGGCAGTGGAAGAAGGCACTTCCTTTATGACTTCTTTTTCTACGATTTTTTCAACTTCAACAGGAACTTCCTTTATAACTTCCTTTTCTACGATTTTTTCGATTTCAACAGGAACTTCCTTGATGACTTCTTTTACCACAGGAATTTCTTTCACTTCCATAAGTTTTTGGGTAACAAGATTTTCAAGTTCCTTCGCTTTCTGTGGATTTGTTTGTGAAAGCTCCTGAATTTGTTGTTCTGCAGCTTTTTTTGCGGCGTTTTTTGCAAGAAAAGCTTCTTCAATCAATTGTTCAGCAGATTTTTCGCTGGCTGCCAGGTTTTTGTTGTTTATAATGTTTGCGCTGTTGTTGTTTGCGCTGTTGTTGTTTGCACTGTTGTTTGCACTATTGTTGTTTGCGCTATTTGCACCATTTTCCCTTGATGCAACTTTATCAGGTTCTGTTACAGCTGCAACAACGGATTTTGTCTTCTCTGCTTCAAGAGAAAAAGCTGCCCCTGTTGCAGAAAGATTTGGGGGATTTTTTACTTTTACAAGGAATTTCCCATCTTTTACGTTTTTTGCCTGAATGGAAAGGGTTACGGATTTTGCTTTCTGTATAATTACAGAGCAGGGAAGTTCATTTGTATTTTCGTCAATGATTGTAAATTTTGATTTTTCAGTGAATCCTGAACCCAAAATCGTGATTTCCACAGGCCTTTCTTTTTGAAAATAATAGGTTTTCTGCTCGCTTGCTGAAAGAATTGGCTGAACAGCCTGGACGATTTCAAGGGGGAACCATTTGCTAGGTTCTGTTTTTCTGCCAATCAAATCAAATTGAGTAATCCGGTAGCGATAGGTGCCGGCTGGGAAAGAAACGTTCACAAAGCTTTTTTCTGTTTCTGTCCTAAAAAAATCTGAATATTTGCCGCCAGATAAAACCTGTACCTGAAGTTCATATTTTGTTGCGTAATTGTCTTTTGTCCATTCGATTTTCTGGGAAAATTTTTTCGATTTTTGCGCAAAAGAAACTGAAGAGAAAATCAAAAATACGGTCAGTATGAAAAATGCTTTTTTATTCGCCATATTGAACTCCCTGATCAAGAGCTTTTATTTCTTGTGGCATAGGAATCTCAATCTTGAAAGTAGCTTTTGACGCATCTCCTGTCTGGATTATAGCTGACTCTCCTTGTTTTCTAAAGGCCTGAACGCTCCATTCAAAGGAAGCCAAATCAAGGTCAGAAACTTCTACACTATAATTCAGTTTTTTTAACTTTTTTTCAATAAGAGGAACCTTTGAATCGGTTCGTTTCAAGATGAATTTGTATTCATTTGCGTATGGCACGCTTTGCCAGTCAAAGTTTATTGTGCGGCTTGTTCTAAGGTAAGCGGCACCAAATACAGTTTTGTCTACAGGAGAGCCAAGAATCGGCTTGGCAAGAGGAGGAACTGGATCAACTGTAAAGCTCCATTCTTCCGATGACATGTCGGTGCCGCCAGTAGAAGAAGCCTGTATATGCCAGTAATATTTTCCGCTGTTAAGTCCGGTGATTGAAATGGAACCTGCAGGATTTGCAATTGTGCGCACTGTCTGGCGAATTGTTTTTCCGGTTTTTGCAGAAAAATCTTCCTTTTCCAGAATGAATATCTGTTTTGCGGCAATATCTTTGCTTGTCCAGCTGAATTTTGTCTGTTCCAGAAGGGCGGTAAGTCCTGCAATTGTGGTCTTGTCTTGTGGATAAGCATTGTCAATCTTGTAAGGGCTTCTGATTTTGAAGCTTTGGGAAGAAATTTCCCCCCGAATGCCAGATGATGCGACCGATTCTTCCTTGAAGGCCTGGACCTTCCATTCATAGTTTTTGAAGCTGTTCTGAATTGAAGGGACTATTACTTTTGCATTGTTATCCTTGATTTTGTTCAGAACCAGGATTTCCTTTGAAGATCCATTTGCGCTTTTTTCTGCAAGAACAAAGCGATAGAAATCCGCATCAGAGACAGGCTGCCAGCTGAAGGAAATCTGCTGGTTTTCGTCAGCAAGAATTTCGCTGTTTTGCGAAGGATAAACCAGTTTTGGGCCTTCAAGGTTTTCGCTTACAGTAAAGCTATGTATGGACGAATTTCCTACTCGCCAGTAATGTTTTCCCATTTCCACAGAAAGGCCGGAAAGGGAAAGACCCAAAACTTTTTGTGAATATTCTGTAGTTTCAAAATCCATGGATCTGGAAATCTGGAATTCAGAACCTTCTTCAGATTTTGTCCATACAAACGTCATTTCTTTTGTTTTATTTGCTGCACATGTGTAGCCGTCTTGTGGACTTACCAGTTTTGTGATGAGGACAGGTTTTGTTTTTTCCATTTTGAAACTACAGGGCTTGCAGTAAGCTGAGGAAGTTCCTTCTTCATCATTCTGGCGAACAGCCCAATAATAGGTTCCTTCCGCAAAATCCTGTGTATTGAGGATGTAATAATTGTCCCTAATGTTCAGATTCCAGACTGGTGAAGAAAGATCACTGTTTTTGCTTATGATTATATCGTAATTTTTTGCTTCAGCCATGCTTTTCCATGAAAAGCTTACGTCTTTGCCAATGATTGCGTTTTCGCCATTTCTTGGAAGCAGCGGTAAAGGAGCTGCAAGAGATTGGGAAAGAACGATTTCAAAATTGCCGGAAGCAGAAGATATGCCCCTTCCAGTTTTATTCAATGTGTAGAATGGGGTGACTTTCCAGTACCATTTGCCTTGGGGCAATTCCTGGATGGTTTGGGAAGTACCTTCAACGTCTTTGGCAATCACTATGTTTTTAAAGTCAGCAGAATCAGAAATTTCGAGCTTATAGGAAGCGGCATATTCGTTGCCTTTCCATGAAAGCCTTATGGCCGGAAGTTTTGACCTGTACGAGAATTTCTGGCCATTTTCAGGGCGCAAAAGAACAGGGGTTTTTGCGTCAAAAACAGTGATTTTTCCGCTTACTGAATCTGAAGAACCTTTGAATTCCCTGTCATCTTGATTTGCAACGGCCCTGGCTCTCCAATAAACTGTTCCCGCTGGAAGCGCAAGAGATTTTGCGTTTTCACTTTCAAAAAGATAGGAACCAGTGATGGTTTCAAAGTTTTTGTCAAATGAAGTTTCCAGTCTGACAGGAGATGAGCCGCTTTTCTGCCACTCAAAGCGCACTGTGCCAGAATCTTTGCTTTCCTGCCGCAAAACCAAATATGAAACTGGCGGAAATTTCATAGTAAACTCTGGCTTGCGGGTTTTTCCCTCATTGTTTACGGCAATTGTTGTGCCCGCATCAGCTTTTACGTTTTCGCCAGTTTTTGATGTAATTACAGCCTCGCCTTTTTCTACCTGGATCTGAATTTCTTTGCTGTCAGGTGCGGCTTGGGCTGTCATGACAGAGCCGCTTTGAACCTGGATTTTTGAACCAGTGTCCCTTGAGATGATGGACATGGCAGCTTCGCTCTGGCTGTTGCTTGTGTCTGCAGAAACGCGGCTTGTTTCTCCGGAAAGTTCAACGGAAATGGCTTTGTCTTTATCCATCACCAGTTTGACCATGGAATTTTCAAAAATTTCCAAAGTTTGGCCGTCAGGAAAACGAATAGTTGCCTGAGCATCAGTAGAGGTGTGCAAAGTGTCTCCGTTATAGATCGGGCCGTTTTGCTGCATTCTGTCCCAGATCATTTTTTCCCGGAATTTGCGCTGCACGCTGTTTCGTTTGTATGAGACGGTTGCAATAGGAGTTTCGTTTTTACTGAGCATCTGGTTCAGATCATTCCAGAACAGATTCAAAAAGAATGCTGCTACAGAAATGCAGAAAACCAGAACAAATAAATCAATTGGCTTTAATATTGAACTTCTTTTCTTCATCATCTGTGTTTATACCTGTCAAATCCGGGTCTTTTATTCCCCAGCGCTGTCGAAGCTGATGCATTGAAGCAGGACCCAAAGCTCCAGCTCCAGGAATGTCAGTTGCATCAGGAATGTTCACAACTGCATACATATCAATAGGCTTCTCTTTACCTTTTACGGTTACAGGAAGCATTTTTTCTGCTGTAATATAGTCTTTTATCAATTCGTAAGTGTTTGCGGTGATCAGAATGTCTGTGGCGAATGGCTTGTTCAAAGCTTCTGTACGTGAAGCGAGGTTTACTGTGTCGCCAATGCAGGTGTATTCCATTCGCTGGTCGGAACCGATCTGACCTGCAACAACTGAACCGGAGTTAATTCCACATCCAATGCGGATTGGTTTTTCACCGCGACTGACACGAAGTGCATTGTATTCGTTCAGGCTTGAGCGCATCATAAGGGCTGCGCGAACGGCATTCATTGCGTCTTCTTTAGGACTTGAGCCGGAAATGGGAGCGCCCCAGACAGCCATGATTGCGTCTCCGATGAATTTATCAACGGTTCCGCCAGTTTTGTTCACGCAGTCAACCATGCGTGTCATGTAATCGTTCAGGAATTTTACCACTTCTTCTGGATGCAGTTTTTCGCTCATTGCAGTGAAGTTTCTGATATCGCTGAAAAATACGGTTACATTTTTTGTTTCGCCGCCAAGTGCTAATTCCCCGCGCATAGCCTGCTCGGCAATTGCCTTGTTTGTGAATCGGCCAAAAGTGTCCTTAAGTCGTTCTCGCTCGGCAAGTCCTTTACCCATCTGAACGAAGCTTGAAGTAAGCAGTCCGATTTCATCTTTGTGTCTGTACTTAAGGTGGATGTCATATTGTCCGTCCTGTACAAGCTTTGCAGCTTTTGCCAGTTTTTTCACAGGAGAGCTGATGCTTCTTGAGAAGAACCAGATTATGAGTATGGCAATTGCCAGAACTGCTAGGGAAAGGTAAATGTTTCGGCGGGTTGTGGCTCTGATTGATTCGAATATAGTGTCTTCCGCAATCATTGTGATGATTGCGCAGTCGCCTAGTGCAAGCTTTGTGTAGGCACCAAAATATTTTATTCCATTTTCATCACTGAAGAGAAGCTGGCGGCTTTTTACAGAACCTTCGCTTACTTTCTGAACGATTTCAAGATTGCTCATGTCTTTTGCGCAAAGCACCAGTTCTTCCTGTGCATGGGCCAGAATGATGCCTTTTTCATTTACCATGAATGAAGCGTTGATGGCGTTCGTTCCAAACGCTTCTGAAATCTTGTTCGTGGAATACAGGATAATCAGTGATTCTGGTTTTTGCGTGATGGTTTGAGCAGATGAAAGGATCGCAATCAGCGGAGTTTTGTTAAAATACGGTGAAACATTTAAGATTGTAACCCCATCTTCCGCTACGGATTGTATGGCTTCCTGCTCTGATGAAATCATTGTGGAAATCATCTGGTCTTCGATTTCGTGGGCCAGGAAGAAAGTCTTGTTTTCTATTTGAACGGTTCCAGGAATGATTACGGCTGCGATCTCACTGTTGCCTTCAAAAAAGTCCCGGATCTTCTTTTCATCAGAGGCTGTGCCTTCCCTTTCCTGCACTTTCAAAAAGAATCTTGTTGCAGAAATTGCAGTTTCCATACGATTCTGAACATCGCTTGCTGCTCTTGTGTTTGAGTTGAAGTTGTTCTCTTCTGCGCTTACTTGCACATCGGCGGAAACAAAATAGTTTACAAGAAGAATGATGGAACCTAGGGCAAAACCAACAATAATCGTAATGATGGAAATGAGTTTTACGCTTAAAGGATGACGCACCTTCAAAACGGTTTTGCCTTCGTTCAAGTCTGTTTCCGGCAGATTGTCTTTTTTGCTTGGATTGTCTTTTGTCCGAATTTTGTTTTTTTCTGGCTTTGTACTTGCCAAAGCTTTATCTTTTTCTGGAATTTTATCTTTAGCCGATTTTCTGTAATCATCTGATTTCAGTTTTGGTGTCTTCAAAGATTCCTTTTCGATTTTCTTTATGATAGGTGCAAAATTCAATATTGCTTTGAAGATCTTTTCTTCTTTCCTGTTAGTTACCAGAAGTCTGGCCTGGTTAAATCCTTTTGTTTCCAGGATTATGGATGAAGGGTTTTTCTTCTGCATTTTGTCTGTGATCAGCATGTTTCCGATTTCGTGAAGTGCAACTTTTTTGTTTTCTTCTGTAAGGGCACAAAGATAGAACATGATGGAAGTTCTTCCCTTTAATGCAATCTGGATTTTCAGGTCTTTTTCCCCAAGTTTTGCTACAGGAGTAAGAGTCTGGTTGTTATCCTTAATCGAAACAAAATATTTGAACATATCGTTGTCCTTAATTCTGGAATTATCCAAAATCTATGAAAATGCGAGTTTAAACAAAAACCCACAACCATTATCGGCAGTTTTTTCTGATAACAATATATTATGAGCCATAAATTCGTTAAATAAAACTATTTATTTGGTTATACTGAAAAATATGAAAAATCAGTTCAACAGAATAATGCTTTTGGATGAAATCACAAATCAGCTGGTGGCCTTTGGCATGAATAGGGGCGACGAAAAATTCGCAGATTACGTTGATTTGAATTGTGGTGCAATTCCTCAAGGCCGGTATGACCAGATAATAGATCCTCAGGCTCCACAGCAGTTTCTTTCCCTTTATACACAGATAGCAGACAAACGGTTTGCTTTTGCGGTGAATCGTCTGCTGAATCTGAATCCAGCGATGAAGGAATCTTTGATTGATTTTTGCAGAAGGTCTGGCCAGGCTTTGAATCTGCCGGTTGTGGAAAATGCAGAGCAGGCTTTCTGTTCTTATTGTGCTCTTGTGCTGGATGGGCTTCCTTGGGAACAGACAAAAGAGATTCTGGAAAAAAACGAATGTAAAATAATATGGAAAAAGATTTTTGAAAGCCATGAAACGGCCTGGAATGGAAACGGTTTTGACATTGGCTTTTATTACGAACTTCTGCAAAGTTTTGTGGAAGGGCTTTTCTTTAAAAGCGGATTTACGCTTAAAATCACAGATCAGAAAATATTTGAGTTATCTAAATCATGAAAGAGTTTGTGAAAATCGCAAGGCGAATGATGTTTTTTGTTGTATGCGCCTTTTCCAGCCAGATGCTCTTCTCAATGGATCCTCCAGATATAAAATTCAATCCCTGGGAACTGATAATCTATCGCCCCGAAAATAAAGGGGCCATGAACGATGTGCGCTGCTGGCTTTTGATTTTGGACGAAGATGGCAACGATGTGACCTATTCTTGTGCAAAAGCAACTTACGAATGGGTTTCAATTCCAAGAAAAGCGAACTATTACAGAAAAAAATGGTATTTGAGCGGCGGCATGGCGATTCATCTGAACATAAAGAAAGGAAAATACAAGATCAAAGTGTACACCCCAAAAGACCAGCAGAATGGAGTAAAAATCAGTGCGCGAAGCGATGGTCAGATGGAAGAAGGCAACTGGGTTTCCAACGAATTCAATTATGATACGGAAAATCCGTTGAAGGTGCTTTTTGTGAGTCCTACCGCAAATCAAAACGGCTTTTATGATGGAGGCTGGTTCATTGATTATTGGGCACCAGAATTTTACAAGTGGACAAAGCCTTATGTAAGGTAGAAAGGTGCCGCTTTTTCTAATCGACTACGATGACTGCAAGGTCGCTTGATTTTGCCAGCTTGAAGGAATCGGCAAGGCCTTTGGAAATGAAAGCCTTTTTGCCTTTGGTGATCATCACAAAGTCAAAGTCAGAAACTGCCCTCCAGAAAGAAATTGCTTTTTGCACACCCATGACAAAAAGGCTTGTTGAAAGGGCGTCGCAATAAAGGCCGCTTGTGCCAATCGCCGTTACAGAGGCTACTTCATTGTCTACAGGAAAGCCTGTGGAGCTATCTATTATGTGGATGTATTTGCGGCCGTCTGGAGTTGTGAAGAACCTTTCGTATCCGCCGCTTGTTATTACAGCCTTGTCCATGACTTTTACGCTTGCGGCAATGCCTTGCTGAAATGGGTCTCGAATGCCTACTGTCCATGGGTTTCCGTCTGGCTTTGAGCCGATAGTCTGAACGTTTCCGCCCAGGTCCAGAATTGCTGATTTGATGCCGTTTCTTTTCATGATTTCTATGGCTTTGTCACCGGCAAATCCTTTGCCTACAGCCCCCAGGTCAATCATCATTCCGCTTATAAGTGTAACAGAATCGTCTGTCACCCGAACTTTGCGATAGTCGGTGTTTCGTAAAAGCTCATGGATCAGATTCCAGTCTGGTACCTGGTATTTTTTTGTGGTAAAGCCCCAGGCCTTTGTAATCGGATACAGACAAGGGTTAAAAGCACCGTCGGTTTTTGCCGCCATATCAAGGGCGAAGGAAAGAATCTGGGCAGTTTCCTGATGGATTTTACATGAAATCGGGTAGCCGCTAAGCAGTTCGTTTTCTTCGGAGATGGTGTTCAGCGCAAAAAGGTCGCTTTCCGGTTTTGTGACGGAAAGATACTGTTCAAGCTTTGTTATGCATTCTTGTGCCTGCTGGTTTGCTTTTGCGGAATTTTCTCCGTAGCACTGGACTTTCATGAAAGTGTTCATGGATTCAAAATAGGATTCTGATGTTGTCTTCTTTTTCTGGCAGCTGTAGAGGGCAGCAAATAAAATTATTGCCGTCAAGAGAAAACCGCCAGAAATGTAGGCTTTTTTTGATCTTGTCATAATCCAATCTTATATCAAAATGACTGTTTTGCCCATCACATTAAAATAGACATGATTTTTTCCATATACTATAATTCTATCAATATGAAGAAACTGCACACTTTTAGGCGTGGTATACATCCGAAAGAGATGAAGGAATTGACAAATAAATGTCCAATTACCGATGCTTTTCCGGCTAGCAAAACTGTTACCATTCCAGTAACCATGGGAGGTGCTCCAAATGCGCCTCTTGTTCAAGTAGGGGATGAAGTTGCCAGAGGTCAGAAAATTGCATCTGGTGACAAATTTATGAACTGTCCTGTACACGCTTCTGTGGCCGGTAAAATCAAGAAAATCGGCAACTGCATCGTTACAGGCAACCAGGAAGTTCCATGTATCGTGATTGAGGCAGACGGCTCTGACCGCACTGATTTTATGGAACCAATAGACCCGTTCGCATGCGACACAAAAGATGTTCTGGATCGTATTCGGGATGCCGGCATTGTAGGTATGGGAGGCGCATCTTTCCCAGCTCATGTAAAGCTCAATCCACCGGCAGATAAGGAAATCGATTATGTTCTGGTCAATGCTGCCGAATGTGAACCTTATATTACTTGCGATGAGCGCACAATGCAGGAAACTCCTGAAAAGCTTATCGACGGCCTTGCAATCATTTTGCACATTACCGGAGCTCGTGGTGTAATCGCCCTGGAAGATAACAAAGAATATATCAAACCTCTTCTGGAAGAGGAAATCAATAAAAAGGGATACGGCGACGACATGTCTGTTTGTCTGGTAAAGACAAAATATCCTCAGGGATCAGAAAAATTCATCGTTAAAAGCTGTCTTGGAATTGAAATCCCAAGCGCTAAGCTTCCTGCCGATGCAGGCTGTATTATTTCTAACGTAGGAACTGTATGTGCAATCAGTGATGCATGTCGTCTTGGCATGCCTTTGATTGATCGTGCCCTTACAATAAGCGGCGGCGCCGTTAAAAATCCTTGCAACATCCGTGTTCCGGTGGGAACGCTGATTAGCGATCTTATGCCTTCTGTATTCGATTTGAAGGAAGGTGAAGCTGTAAAATGTGTATCCGGCGGCCCAATGATGGGTTTTGCCATGGCAACAACAGCTTTCCCGGTTGCAAAAGGAACCAGTGGTGTGACTTTCCTTACAGAAAAGGAAACATATCTGCTTGATGAAGATCCTTGTATCAGCTGCGGCGCCTGTGCACATACATGTGCGATGATGCTTGCTCCTGTAATGATTCTTCGCTCTCTTAAAGCAGGTGACATAGACGGTGCAAAACGCTTTGGCCTTATGGATTGTATTGAATGTGGCTGCTGTGCATACGTTTGTCCTTCACATATCCGCATCGTTCAGCGTGTTCGTCTTGGTAAAGGCATCGTTCGCGCAAAAATGGCCGAAGATCGCATCAAGGCAGATCTTGCCAAAAAGAAAGCCGAAGCAGAAGCCGCAGAAAAAACAGCTGATCAGCCAAAGGAGGCAAAATAATGGCCGACCTGAAATTTCATCTTTCATCAAGTCCTCATTTTACAGAAGGATTTTCCACTCAAAAAATCATGGCCGCAGTGATTTTCGCTTTGCTTCCAGAAGTGATCGCCGGAATCTATTTCTTTGGCATTGCGGCTTTGACGGTAATCCTTGTGTCTGTGGCAGGCTGTGTGTTCTTTGAAGCTTTGTTCCAGAAAATTACAGCTCAGAAGATTCGCATCAACAATCTTTCTGCGGTTGTCAGCGGCATAATGCTTGCCCTTGTGCTTCCTTCCACTACACCTGTATGGATGGTGCTTCTTGGCGACCTGGTTGCCATGGTAGTTGCCAAGGGTTTGTTTGGTGGTATCGGAAGCAATGTGTTTAATCCAGCTTTAACTGGACGCGCTGTTCTTTTCATCAGTTTCCCAGCCGCAATTGGGGCTACCTGGGCTGAACCTGGAACAGATGCAGTGTCTTCTGCAACTGCTTTAAGCAAAATCAAGGCCGGCACAATGGAAAGTTTTGACTATCTTCAGTATTTTCTTGGAAATCGTGCCGGCTGTATCGGTGAAACATCAATTGCATTGATATTGCTTTCCTTTGCTTTTCTTGCTCTTATAAAAATTATTGACTGGCGGGCACCTTTGACAATGGTTGGAACTGTTGCTGCATGCACCTTCCTTGCAGGACTTTCATCTGGTGTGCAGACTGCCGGCACTGATGTGCTTCAGACTCTGCTTACTGGTGGCCTTATATTTGGTGCTACTTTCATGATCACAGACTATGCAACTTCACCTGTAACAGGAAATGGAAGACTTGCCTTTGGTTTTGGTGCTGGCATGATCACTTTCCTCATCAGAAAGTTCGGCGGTTATCCTGAAGGCGTTATGTTCAGTATCCTTATCATGAATGCGTTTGCTCCATTTTTGAATAACCTTACCTGCAGAAAGTACGGTTACGGAAAGAAAGGCAACCGCCGTTCCGATGTTTCCAAAATCAACATGGAATTTGATATGGGTAATGCAGTGCTTCGTCCTTCACAGAATGGGGCAGGTGGAACTTCAGAAAAGGAGGAAAAATAATGACTGAATCAAAAAATTCTGTTCTTGAAATGATTCGTCTTGGTGCAATCCTTGTGTGCTATGCGGTTGCTTCCTGCACGGTTCTTGCAATTGTGAATAATTTTACCTCCGAAAAGATCAGGCAGAACAATATCGAAAAAGCAAATGCCGCAATGCGTGAAGTTTTTGCAGATGCAGATGCTTTTGAAATGGTTGAGCTTCCATCTGGTGCTTCTTCAGGTTCCATATCTGTTTCCGACTCTTATGTTGCAAAGAAAGACGGCCAGATTATTGGTGGCGTTGTTCAGGTTGCAGGTCCAACATACGATAAAGGAAAAATCATAATTGGTGTTCGCTCCAATGGCCAGATTTCTGGACTCAGATTCCTTGAGCTTACAGATTCACCTGGATTTGGACTTAAGGCAAGCGATCCCACTTTCAAGATCAATGGCATGACTTTCTACGATCAGTTTGAAGGAAAAAATGCTTTGGATGGCGTGGAAATGGGCGAGGATTTTGATGCTATTTCCGGGGCCACAATCACAAGTAAAGCTGTTGGAGCTCTTGCAGATAAGGGTGCGGAAGTAATAATGACAATTTTGGGTCGGTCTTCAGCTCCAGAGCCAGTTTTACAGTCAGAAGAATCTGATTCGGTTTCTTCTGCAACAGAAAAATCTTCATCAAAGGAGGCATCAAATGAATAGACGCCTTCAGATTTTTACAAACGGTTTCATAAAAGAAAATCCCCTTCTTGTATTGAATATTGGTCTTTGTTCATCTCTTGGTGTTACAACCAGCATTTTCAATGGCCTTGGTATGGGAATCGGAATGACATTCGTTCTTTTGATGAGCGAGATCGTTATCAGTATTTTCAGAAAATTGATTCCAGGAGCAATTCGTCTTCCTGTATTCATCATCATTATTGCAGCGTTTACAACAATCGTTCAGCTGGTGCTTCAGGCTTACGTTACGGCTTTGTATGATGCCTTGGGCGTATTTTTGCCGCTGATAGTTGTAAACTGTATCATCATGGGTCGTGTTGAAGCTTTTGCGTCAAAGAACAAGATTTCTGATGCAATTCTTGATGCTATTGGAATGGGGATTGGCTATACAATCGTTCTGGTGCTTATTTCATTTATCCGTGAGCTTCTTGGCGGCGGCACATTGATGGCTGGTACAGCATTAAAAATTGACGTAATTCCTGAAGCATACCGCATCGGAATGTTCAACAGTGCTCCTGGGGGATTTCTTGTGTTTGGTGCTTTGGCTGCAATGGTTCAGGGTGCAAAACAGGCAAAACAGGCAAAAATTGATGCAGCGGATAAGGCTAACCGCGATGCAATAAAGGCTCAGAAAAAAGCTGAAGCGCAGGCAGCAGAAGCTAAGGCAAAAGCAGAAGCTGAAGCAAAGAAAAAAGCTTTGCTGGAAGCAGCTCTTGCAAAAAAGGCTATGGCTGATGCTCAGAAAGTTAATGAAGAAAAACCTGCTGAAACTTCAGCTGTTGAAAAAAAGGAGGAGTAGCAAATGAATGACGCATTGAACATATTCTTGAAATCTGCTCTTATCGATAACGTTGTTTTCATCCAGTATCTTGCCATTTGTCCTTTTATCGGTATGACAAGTGAAACTGAAAAAGCCACTGGTATGGGACTTGCCACAAGTTTTGTAATCGTACTTGCAACTGCTGTTACATGGCCTTTGTACAAATTTGTAATGGTTCCTCTTGGACTTGAATTTCTTCAGACTTTGTTTTTCATCCTTGTTATTGCATCATTGGTTCAGCTGGTTGAATTCTTCCTTCATAAATGTATGCCAGGCCTTTACAGTGCAATGGGTGTTTATCTTGCCCTGATCACCACAAACTGTGCCGTTCTTGGTGTTACGATTAACTGTCTTTCAAAAGGTTATGAATTTGGCCAGAGCCTTATGTACGCATTCGGTTCAGCAATGGGATTCCTTTTGAGTATGGTTGTTATGAGTGGCGTTCGCAGCCGCATGAAGGTTGCGAATATTCCTGCTGCATTCAAGGGCACTCCATCCCTTTATATTGCAGCAAGTCTTTTGAGCCTGGCTTTCCTTGGCTTCAAAGGATTGATTCAGTAGGAGACGGCCATGGATATTATCGTTTATACAGTTATTGTTGCCCTTATCATCGCCTTTTCATTGGGTGTGCTTCTTGGGCTTTTCAAAAAAATCTTTCATGTAGATGTGGATCCAAAAGTTGCAAAGGTTCGCGAAGTTTTGAGCGGTGCCAACTGTGGCGGATGCGGTCTGGCAGGTTGTGACGCCTTTGCTGGTGCAGTAGTAAAAGGCGATGCGCCAACAGACGGTTGTGTTGCCGGCGGTTCAAAGTGTGCCACTGAAGTTGCGGCAATCCTTGGCCAGGCTGGAGTTGAAATCAAACCCATGGTAGCTTTTGTTGCATGCCATGGCACAAAAGATTGCGCCCAAAGCAAAGGCGACTACGAAGGGGTAAAGACTTGCCAGGCAGCCCAGATGGTGATGAACGGCACAAAAAAATGTGCCTTTGGCTGTATTGGATTTGGGGACTGTGTAAAAGCATGTCCTTTTGGCGCAATGGAAATGTCAGAAGACGGCATCCCGGAAGTAAACTACGCAAAATGTGTAGGTTGCGGAAAATGTGTAAAGGCATGTCCTAAAAAGCTTATTTCGATTGTGGCAAAAGATACAAAAGGCGCCATTGCAGTTTGTTCATGCCACAATGAAAACAAGATGCAGATCAAAAAAGACTGTTCTGCTGGCTGTTTCAAATGCGGAATCTGTGCAAAAAAATGTCCTCAGAACTGCATCGACCTTTCTGCAGGCATTCCAAAAATTGACTATGCTAAATGTACAAGCTGCGGCGAATGTACACGTGCTTGTCCGGATAAGGTTCTTACACTTTTCCAGGATTTTGCAGGCTAAAAAATAGGGCTTTATTGCAGCCTCAATTGCAGCCGGAATTGCTACCGGAATTGCTGTGGCTGCAGTAAAGCAAAGCAGTGATGCTGCATCCGTAGCCCATGAAATGGCTCTTAATAAAAAAGCGGCTGTCCCAAAAGTAATGAGTGCTACACTAAATGCGGTGGTTTCGACAAGCTCAACCACCGTAATGCTACACTAAATGCGGTGGTTTCGACAAGCTCAACCACCGTAATGCTACACTAAATGCGGTGGTTTCGACGCGCTCAACCACCGTAATGCTACCTTATTGGACAGCCGCTTTTTTATGTATTTACAAGGATGTTTTATTCCTGAGCTGTAAGCTCTTTGAAGTATTCTGTAATATCCTTGCGCTTATCTTTTGTGTAAGCAATGGCAGTGCGAGGGTGCTGGTTGTAAAGGCCAGTCAAAAGATACTGAAGATCATAGCCCCAAACTACGCCGTTTTCCTTCATAGGAATCATGTGCTTTTCGATGAATTCAAGAACTGGATACAAGTTGTATTTAGGATTTTTCAAGAATCCAAGAAGATTTTCCATTGCACAGTTTCCAGCACCTCGGCCCATTGAAAGATATGTTGCGTCAAGGAAATCAACGCCATCTCCAATACATTCAATAGTGTTTGCGAAGGCAAGTTTCTGGTTGTCATGGGCATGAATACCAAGTTTCTTGTTGTATTTTGCAGCAAATTCACCGAACATATCGCAAACACGAGCCATTTCTTCAGGATAGATTGAACCGTAGCTGTCTACGATGTAAATTACATCTACTGGAGAGCGACCTGCCATATCAAGAGCTGCTTTGATGTCGTTTTCCTGGCCAGTAGAAAGGGCCATGATATTGCAGGAAGTTTCAAATCCCTTCTTGTGAGCATCTTCAATCATATCGATTGCGGTTGGCATCTGATGAAGGTAAGTGGCAACCCGGACCAGGTCAATAGGAGCTTCCTTTGAATCGTGAATGTCTTCCTTATAGTTGCAGCGACCAACGTCAGCCATAACAGCAACCTTAACCTTGCGCTCACCATCTCCAACAATGCTGCGGATATAATCGTCATCACAGAATTTTGATGGACCGAATTTGTTTACGTCGAACTGAGTCTTGTCAGCCTTGTAGCCAAATTCCATGTAATCAACTCCAGCTCTTACATTTGCTTCGTAAAGAAGCTTTGCAAAATCTGGTGCAAAGTAAAAATCGTTTACTAGACCTCCATCCCGAAGTGTTGCATCCACAACTTTGATAGATGATCGGTAGTTCATCATTTCTGTAATGTCTTTCATGTCATTCCTCTTTTTATCTGGTTCGCCTTTACCCTCAGATCCGCAGATTTCGGAAAAAAGCTGATCCTTGTCTTTGTAATAATGATAGATGTTTGCGGCAGTAATCCCGCATTTTTCAGCAATATCTCTCATGCCGATTTGGGAAGGTTCTTTTCCCTTCAAAAGCTCCCGCGCTGCATCTTTTATCTGTTCAACAATGGCAGTGTTAGGTTTTCTCAAAGCAGAATCTCCTGTTTCGTTGTTAAATATAATTTAACAGAAAAAAAACTCTGGGTCAATCAAAATTAAACGAAAATTTAACAACTATTCTCAAAATTTAACAAAGTTTAAAAAGTAAACAAAAATAATATAATGCAGGAAGGGCGCCTGCCCTGCGCTCCAAACCTTCGGTTTTCCGCTACCCCTCTAGCGGGCCAAAATTGCATTTCCATTGCTGGCCCGCAACGCCCATTTTTTTTCAGTTATTTTCGTACCGGCAAAATCAGCATGTAGGCAAGGTTGTCCGTAATAAGATCGTCTGGAAGGTAATTTAGTGTCTCATCACTCCAGCTGATGATTTTGCCTGTTTCCAGATCCATAGTGAAAGTGTACAGGCAGCAGTTGTAGCACTTTTTTCGTGGAAAAGCTGCTCCACGTTTGTTCATTTCCCGAACAACGCTTGCCATGATTCCACCGTGGCACACCACAAAAACATCCCCTTTTGTGTTTTTGGCCAGATCGTCGATCATTTTACCGATTCGCTCATCTTTCTGGGCTTCCGTTTCGTTATCAAGGCGCCATGGGAATTTTATTTTTCTTGGAATCTTTATATTCGGAAAAAAAGTTTTCAGCTCTTTTTTCGTGATGCATTTTTTTATTCGGAACGGCTTTCCTGAATTGTTTTTCAGATGTGACACTTCCTGGGCCCGTTCATCAAAAATCATTGGCATAGGAGCCATCTGGCTTGCGGCAAAAGTTGCAGTCTGAATCGTTCTGTAATAAGGTGAAACGATGATGGTGCCGTTAAAGCCAAGTTTGTTCAGATACTGGCCCAAAAGTTTAGCCTGTTCTTCACCTTTAGGCATAAGCGCATCTTCGTCGCAGTATTTAAATTTTCTCTGATATTTAGGATCGCCACGCTGACCATGGCGGGTAAAATAGAATGTTTTTGTCTCTGCAAAACATGAAATAGCCAGTAAGAAGGCAGCAAATATAACTAATGTTCTTTTCATGCACTCATTATATCATCTTATTCAAAAAAAAATCGTTATGTTTTTAAAAAATATTGAAGAAATTCAAACTAATGTTAATATGTTTAGTATGAATTCCAAGGAACTTTTACAATCGATAACTAATGAATTTTTTTTGAATAAGACAGAAAGAATACTTTATTTTTCTTTGTCTGGTTCAGCTATGGATAATTGCAAGAATTTATTTGGAGAAGAAACTGTTTTTTTTGATCTTGCTTTTCTGAAAAGTCCTTTAGCTCCTTTTCTCGATATATTGAAATTCATAAAACCTTCAGTGTCAGATCTTAAAGATCATGTGTACAAAATGCATGAAGGCATTTTTACGGCATTGATTGAGGAAGGAAAAATTGTCGAACGTAATGAACCTATAGTTATTGAAGAAATCGATTTTGAAAAGATCAGAATAAGAGACACGATTGTTCATTTGATTGAAAAGCGTCACTGCAAAAATGTGGTTGTATTGAATTGTCAGCTTATAAGCGATGATGCCCTATCTATCCTTAAGGAACTTCCTTCAAAGGATTTGCAGGGTAAATTCATTTTCTGTTTTGATAATATGGATGTAGACAACTATTCTCCATCCGTAAAGAATTTTGTGAATTCCATCGTCGGAAGTTCCTGCTATTACTCAATCAATACCTTTGAATCGATTGTAGAAGACAGGGAATATCATCTTCCTGATGATGATAATTCCTTTGAAACCATGATTGAACGTCTTCGTTCTATGCGTATTTTTATGGATTTTAGTCAGGCTTATAGGCTTGTAAAGAAGATAGATTCCAGAAATTTGCTTGAAGAATATGATTTCAATCAGAAACGATCTCTTAATTTTGAAATGGGGCTTGCTTCCCATTATGCAGGAGATTCGGATTTTGCAACGTTCTGCTTTTCTAATGTTGCTGAAACTCGGTCTGAGGACAGGCTTGAGTGTTATGCAAACTATATGCTTGCAAGTCTGGCAAACATAAAGAACATGACAACTACTGCTTTGAATTATATAAATAAAGCTCTTGTCTGCGCTAAAAAATTTTCTGATGAGCCGATTTATGCGCTTTTGATGATGCTTGAATATATTATCACTGAGCGTTCAACTTCTGGTTTTTCAACCCAAAAATATTTTAATGCAATTTCTTTGTTGGAAAAAGTAGGGTACATAAATAATAAGGTATATGCGTCTTTGATTATTCCATACGGTGTTATTTTTGATACTGAACTTCGTTCACAGATGCGTGTGCAGATTCAGAAATCAATGGATGAATCCCTGAAGAACGGAAATAAGTTTGAGCTTTCTACAGCATGTCACTGGATGGGAATCATCATGACTTATGAAGGACGCAAAAACAATGCTCTTGAATGGTATCAAAAAGGTTTGCAGCTTCGCAGAGAGATAGGAGACATTTCGTCTATTACGAAGATTACCAACGGTATTGCCTTCGAGAATCTGGTAGATGCAAAATATAAGGTTTCATACGATTTGATAAACGATTGTGTTCAGAACCTTATGGATAGCCGTGATTATCCTGAAATTGTCATTACCTTGTTCAATTTTACCAGAGCCTGTTTCTATTCAAAGAACATGGATTTGGCCTATAACATTATCCAATGTATCTTTAATCTTTTGAATATTTTTGACATTTCGGATTTGTCTGGTAATTCTTTTATTCCTGAATACAATGATGTGCTTGTCTATATTGCCCTTATTGATTTTTACAGAGGTGAATATAACCGCTCAAAAATGAATCTTTACAATGTCTCGAATAACGGAAAAAGACTTGACCCTATTGAAAATTTTTTGAGACAGTTTCTTCTTGCAAGCATCGAACTGCAGGAAAATAATATCGAATTTGCGATCAAGAATTTTAACGAATGTGTAGAAGGATTCATAAGCAAAAAATTCAATCAGGATCATATAGTTGTGTTTATGTGTTATGAATTTGCCCTTATGCTTCGAAAATACAAGCAGTTTGAAGAATCAGACAGAATTTTTGTACTGGGTAATGAGATAGCCCAGGAAAAAGGTCTTCTGTATTATACTCAGGGTAAAAAGAATTTCACATTGAGCAATTACGAAGCAAGTACAATTAAATTTGATCCGTTGAAAATCGATCTTTCAATGCTTGAAGAAAAGGCAGAAAAGGAAAAACTTGTAAATCAATTGCATCGTCGCTTGAGAGATTCAAAATTCCTGAATAAACTTGTTACGACTCATGTGCAGAATTCCAATGATTTGGGCTTTATGCAAACAGCAGTACAGGCAATCTTTGATTACACTATGGCAGATGCAGTGTTTATGGCGGAAAAAACTGCGGATAATGGTTGGGTAGTGCATGTGAGCAGCATCCGTGAGCAGGTTGGCGAACCTACAAAATCTATGTGGGAAGCCATGTGCAACGAAAAATACACCGTTCACGTAGATGTGATGGAAGACGGTCGAAATGTGGTTAGCATCAACCTTTCCAAATTTGAATTTGTGGGTGGGCTTATCATTTATTTGCAGCACAATATGCAGCTGAATGTGGAAGAGAGGGCAATCCTGAATGTTGCAGCCTCCAACGTGCAGGCCCAGCTGATCATGATCAAACAGAATGAATATCTTTCAAAGATTTCTGCAACCGACCAGCTTTCTAAATTGAACAACAGGCGTGCCCTTATGGATCATCTGGGTGTGCAGAGCGAAATGATCCGTCGCTATGACAAAAAGCGCAGTGTTCACATGAAAGAAACGATCTGCTTTATGGATCTGGATAACTTCAAATATTACAATGATACGTTTGGCCATGAAGCAGGTGATTTGCTGATTTCCTGTTTCGCAAAGCTCCTTAAACGAATCTATCGCAAGGTTGACTTTGTTGCCCGTTTTGGAGGGGACGAATTTGTTGTGATGCTGCCAAATACTGATTGTTTGGAAGCAAAAAGAGCAGCTGAACGTCTTTCGGAAGGGTTGGAAAAGGCACAGTATTTTCTTCCAGAGCTTTGCGAATTGCTTGGAAAAAATGCTCGGATTCCGGTGGATAAATATCTGAATTTCAGTATGGGTATTTGCTCCAATGATGAACTTGAAGATGTTTCTGATCTGGAAACTATAATGAACAGGGCAGATAAGGCTCTTTATTATTCAAAGCAGCATAATAAAGGCTCAGTTACCATTTGGGAAGAAGTTCCTCAGTTAAAAGAAGAGTCAGCCGCAAAATAAAAATAACAACATAGTTTATTAATATGATTCCCATGGGAAACTGCTTAATCTACATTACCTGTCATCCATCATATCTCCTCTTAAGTCATCATTGATGAAGTCAATGTATGATTGATTAACGCAGAAAAAGCCCGCAAAGAAGAAAACGCTAAAAGAAACCAAAAACCCAAAAACAAAACGCTGAAAGAAACCAAAAACCCAAAAACAAAACGCTAAAAGAAACCAAAAACCCAAAACAAAACGCTGAAAGAAACCAAAAGC
>JAEDGP010000096.1 GCA_016297405.1 Treponema sp. | reverse complement strand
AAAATCATCAATAAATTCGTCAAACAATGGCTGTTTTTGAGTTTGTTCTGCAAAAGGCAGCAGAAAAAGTATTGTCTGTTTTATATTTACGATTCCCATAAGGGTTGATTCGGTATTTTCAAAAACAGCGTAGGCATTGTTTGTAGTTCTTCTCAAAACAGATACAAGCTGAACGCAGCTTTTTTCGTTTGTCAGGAGGAAGCGGCGGACATTTGATTTGAGTCTGTTTGAAAGTTCGATAACCGGAAGGAAAACCATTTTTATAAAAGCGAAGGCCGTCCAATAAGCAAAACACAAATTGGACAGCCTTTTATTAAAGTGTTCTGCACTTTTGCCTGTTACTTTGCAATTTTCTGGCAAACCAGAGGCGCAAAGTATGTTCAAAAGTGCAGAAAATATCTAGTTTCTGAAAGAGTGAATTGGAGCCGGGATGCGTCCGCCACGGTTTATGAAGTCTGCACAGCTGAACTTGCTGACTGGCATTACAGGGCATCCACCAAGCAAACCGCCAAATTCAACCCATTCACCAGCTTTTTTGCCAGGAGCTGGAATTAAACGGCAGGCAGTTGTTTTGTTGTTTACCATACCGATAGCAAATTCGTCAGCCAGAATACCAGAAATTGTTGTTGCTGGTGTATCACCTGGAATTGCAATCATATCAAGACCTACAGAACAAACTGTTGTCATAGCTTCAAGCTTTTCAAGGCAGATTGAACCAGTCTGAACAGCGTTAATCATACCTTCGTCTTCTGAAACAGGAATGAATGCACCAGAAAGACCACCAACATTTGTAGAAGCCATTACACCGCCCTTTTTAACCATGTCTGTAAGCATAGCAAGAGCAGCTGTTGTACCAGGACAACCGGCTCCTTCCAGACCGATTTCTTCAAGAATGCGGGCAACAGAATCGCCTACAGCTGGAGTTGGAGCTAGTGAAAGGTCAAGAATACCAAAGTTTGTATTCAAGCGCTTTGCTGCTTCTGAACCAACAAGCTGACCCATACGAGTAATCTTAAAGGCCATTTTTTTAATTCCGTCAGCCAGTTCATTGATTGGGCGGCCTTTGTATTCGCGGGCTGCGGCAAGAATTACACCAGGACCAGAAACACCAACGTTGATTACGCTGTCGCCTTCTCCTGGACCGTGGAATGCACCAGCCATAAACGGATTATCTTCTGGAGCATTACAGAAAACAACAAGCTTAGCACAGCCGTTGATTGGAAGATTTTTTGAAATATCTGCTGTCTTTACAATAATTTCACCCATCAATTTAACAGCATCCATATTGATACCGTTCTTTGTTGTACCAACGTTTACAGATGAACAAACAAAATCTGTTGAAGCAAGAGCTTCTGGAATTGATTCAATAAGTGTGCGGTCAGCAGGTGTAATTCCCTTCTGAACAAGTGCGCTAAAACCACCAAGAAAGTTGATTCCCAAATCCTTTGCGGCTCGGTCCAAAGTCTTACAGTAATCAACATAAGACTTAGCATTTGAAGCTCCGGCAACCAAAGCGATTGGAGTTACAGAAATACGCTTATTGATGATAGGAACACCAAATTCCTTTTCAATATCCTGACCAACCTTTACAAGATTTCCGGCCTTGTGCATGATTTTGTCGTAAATTTTGTCACAAGCGCGTTTTGGATCACTGTCAGCACAATCAAGAAGATTAATACCCATTGTTACGCAGCGGATATCAAGCTTCTGCTTCATAAACATACTTACTGTTTCTTCAATTTCTGTTGGCGAAAATAACATTGCTTTTTCCTGTTGGCGGTGACCTGAGCCTGTGGAAATCACCTGCAAAATTGAGTAGTGGTTGCGCTCCATCGATGGACGTTGGGCTACAGGCTCACCACTTTCTATATAATAATGAAATTTTTTGTGCTTTACAATGAATCAAAAACTTCCTTTTTAAATGAGGTAAAATTTGTGTATTTAAAAAATGAATGTATAATTTACTTATATATAGAAGAATACTGGAGAAGATATGAGATTAGTTACTCGCTCTGATTTTGATGGTCTTGTTTGTGGTGCACTTTTAAAGGAAGTTGGCATTATTGATAGCTGGAAATTTGTTCATCCAAAGGATTTGCAGGATGGACTTATTGAAATTACGGAAAATGATGTTCTGGCAAATGTTCCATTTGTGGAAGGTTGCGGGCTTTGGTTCGATCATCATTCAAGTGAACAGGAACGAAACGAACTTGAAGGAAAGTACAAAGGTGAAAGCCGTATTACGCCATCCTGCGCTCGTATCATCTACGATTATTATGGTGGAAAAGAACGTTTTGGCCATTTTGATGAGATGATGGAAGCTGTTGATAAAGTTGATTCCGGTCATCTTGAAATTGACGATATTCAGAATCCGAAAGGCTGGATCTTAATTGGATTCCTTATGGATCCGCGTACAGGATTGGGTCGCTGGCGCAATTTTACAATTCCGAATTATCGACTTATGGAAATTCTGATGGATGCATGTCGCACAATGAGTACAGAAGAAATTCTTGCTATGAACGATATTAAGGAACGAATTGAAATCTATAATGAGCAGACTGAAAAATTCAAGGAAATGGTAAAAGCTCATACTCGCATTGAAAAAGATGTAATTATCAGCGATTTGCGTGGCGTTGATCCGATTTACACTGGCAACCGCTTCATGATTTATAGTATGTATCCGGAACAGAATATTTCCATTTGGATTGTATCTGGACGAGGTGGATTGGGTTGTTCGTGTGCTGTTGGATACAGCATTTTGAATCGCACATCGAATGTTAATGTAGGTTCACTTATGCTTAAATACGGTGGCGGTGGCCATAAAGCGGTTGGAACATGCCAGTTTACTGATGAAACCATGGGTGAAAATGTACCAAAACTTATCGATGAGCTGGTAAATTATAAAGAATAACCAGACAGGATATGTCTAAAAAGCGCCAGTCTGTGAAAAAAAAATGAAGTATTGGTGCTTTTTGTTTATTTTCGCAGTAAATATGCATAAAATTGCATATTTATACATATTTTTATGAATTTCATTGACATTAACTTTTGAATTTTATATATTGTAAAAACGCAAAGACGCGGTCCGTGGGGTTACTATACCCTAGTGGCTGCGTCTTTTTTTTGTTAACAACAGAAATTTGCACGGGGCTGTCCCAAAAGTAATGAGTGTAGCGCTCATTGAGCCCTTCGACAGGCTCAGGAACCACTCGTCGAAATGACTGCTACACTAAATGTGGTGGTTTCGATAAACTCAACCACCGTAATGCAAACTTATTGGACAGCCCCATGAGGGGTTAATATGAATAAGACTTTGTACGAATCATCCTTCGAACATGACAACTGTGGAATTGGTGCAGTTGTTAATATCGACGGTAGTGCTTCAAGAGCGATTGTGGACAATGCGCTTACAATCGTAGAAAAGCTTGAACATCGTGCCGGTAAGGATGCAACTGGAGAAACCGGAGACGGTGTTGGTATCCTGGTTCAGATTTCACATGGCTTCTTTGAAAAAGCCGCAAAAGAAATCAACATCACTTTAGGAGATGCCCGCGATTACGGTATCGGTATGTTCTTCTTCCCACAGGATAAACTTATCCGTTCTCAGGCTCAGAAGATGATCGAAACTCTTACCGCTAAAGAAGGAATGAAATTCCTTGGCTGGCGTACAGTTCCGGTTAATGAAGGCGTACTTGGTCAGAAGGCTAAGGATTGTATGCCTTGCATCATGCAGTGTTTTATTGAACGTCCTGCAGATGTTGCTAAGGGGCTTGATTTTGACCGCAAGCTGTACATTCTTCGCCGTCAGTTTGAACACTCTAACCTTGGCACTTATGTTGCTTCTCTTTCCAGCCGTACAATCGTTTATAAGGGTATGTTCCTTGTTCAGCAGCTGCGTACTTTCTACAATGATCTTCAGAGCCCTGATTACGTTTCTGCTCTGGCTATCGTTCATTCCCGATTCAGTACAAATACACAGCCAAGCTGGATGCGCGCTCATCCAAACCGCTTTATTGCTCACAACGGTGAAATCAATACAATCCGCGGTAACGTTGACCGTATGCTGGCCCGGGAAGAAACACTTTCTTCTATTAAAATGAGCGACGAAGACATGGCAAAAGTTCTTCCAGCTGTTGATACAACTGGTTCAGACTCTGCTATGCTTGATAATACACTGGAATTCCTTGTAATGAACGGAATGCCTCTTCCACTTGCTGTAATGACTTGTATTCCTGAACCATGGAAACATGACAATACAATGAATCAGCAGAAGCGTGACTTCTACCACTATTGGGCTACAATGATGGAACCTTGGGATGGCCCTGCTGCTATTCTTTTCTCTGATGGTGACATTCTTGGTGCTACACTTGACCGCAACGGTCTTCGTCCATCTCGCTACTACATCACAAAAGATGGAATGCTTATCCTTTCTTCTGAAGTTGGCGTTCTTGATATTCCAGAAAGCAACATCGAAAAGAAGAGCCGCCTTATGCCAGGCCGCATTCTTCTTGTTGATACAGTTCAGAAAAAGATTATTTCTGATGAAGAATGTAAGAAACAATACTCAAGCCTTTATCCTTACGGCGAATGGCTTGATATGAACCTTGTTCACCTTTCTGATCTTCCTATTCCTAACAAAAAGATTCCTGTTTACACTCAGGAAGAACGTGACCGCATGTACCGTGCATTCGGTTATAACTACGAAGATGTAAACGAAATGATTCTTCCTATGGCAAAGACTGGTGTTGAACCAACTGGTGCCATGGGTGTTGATACTCCACTGGCTGTTATGTCAGAAAAGCATCCGCCACTTTATTCTTACTTCAAGCAGCTTTTTGCTCAGGTTACAAACCCACCAATCGACTCTTTGCGTGAAAAGATTGTAACTGACACAACAGTTTATCTTGGTACAGACGGCAACATGCTTCAGCCTGCTTCTAAGAACTGCTGCGTTCTTGAAATCAACAACCCAATCCTTACTGGTGTTGATATGATGAAAATCAAGGCTATGAAAAAGCCTGGTTTTAAGGTAGCAACTGTTTCTTTGCTTTACTTTAAGAACACTTCACTTAAAGCTGCTTTGGATAACCTTTTTGTAAACATTGACCGGGAATACCGCGACGGTGCAAACATCATCGTTTTGAGCGACCGCGGAGTAGACGAGAACCACGTAGCAATTCCTTCTTTGCTTGCAACATCTGCTGTTGAACAGTACCTTATCCGCACAAAGAAGCGCACAGCTGTTTCTATCATCCTTGAAACTGCGGAAATCCGCGACGTTCACATGGCTGCAATGGCTCTTGGTTATGGTGCACGTGCCATCAACCCATACCTTGCTCATGAATGTATTGCTGAACTTATTGATCAGAAGCTTCTGGACAAGGACTACCACACAGCTATTGACGATTTCAACAAGGGTATCATCAACGGTATTGTAAAAATCGCCGCAAAGATGGGTATTTCTACAGTTCAGTCTTACCAGTCTGCTCAGATTTTTGAAGCTGTTGGTATTTCAAAAGAAGTAATTGATGAATACTTTACAAATACAGTAAGCCGCGTTGGTGGCATTGGTCTTAAAGAAATTGAAGACGATGTAAACTATCACCACAACCAGGCATTCGATCCACTTGGATTGACAGTAAACACACACCTTGATTCAGTTGGTAACCATAAGCTCCGCCGCGGTCCAACAGCAGAAGATCACCTTTACAGCCCTGAGACAATCATTGCATTGCAGGAAGCTACCCGTAACGGTGATTACAAACGCTTCAAGGAATATACTTCACTTGTAGATGACAATGCTCATCCACATACACTCCGTGCAATGATTGATTTTGACTTTGAAAAGGGCAAGGAAATCAGCATTGACGAAGTTGAATCAGTTGATTCTATCGTACAGCGCTTTAAGACAGGTGCTATGTCTTACGGTTCAATCTCTGAAGAAGCTCACCGTTGTATGGCTCTTGCAATGAATCACCTGCACGGTAAATCAAACTCTGGTGAAGGTGGAGAAAAACCTGAGCGACTTGGAACAGAAGCAAATTCTGCAATCAAGCAGGTTGCTTCTGGACGTTTTGGTGTAACAGAAGAATATCTGCTTTCAGCAAAAGAAATTCAGATTAAGATGGCTCAGGGAGCAAAACCTGGTGAAGGCGGTCACCTTCCTGGAAAGAAGGTTTACCCTTGGATTGCCCAGACTCGTTACGCAACTCCAGGTGTATCTTTGATTTCGCCACCACCACACCACGATATTTACTCAATTGAAGATCTGGCTCAGCTTATCTACGATTTGAAGAACGCTAACCGTGCTGCCCGCATTTCTGTAAAGCTTGTTTCTGAAGCAGGTGTTGGTACAA
>JAEDGP010000095.1 GCA_016297405.1 Treponema sp. | reverse complement strand
ACGAACCTTTTACATTTCGTCTTTCTTTCCTTCCCTTATCTGTCAAACATCTGTTATTTTATGTTATCGCACTGTTGTGCGATGGTGAGATAGAATATATACCTGAGCGAAAAAAGTGTCAACAGTTAAAATCATTTTTTTTGATTTTTTTTCACTTTTTTGCATTTTTTTTTATTTTTTTGCGATATTTACTAAAAATCTGTTTTTTACAGACACTTTTAGAACTGAAATGACCAACCGCGCCAAGGTATGAAGCGGTTTTGCGACGTTTCGGAGCAAAAGGATGGGGCAAAAAGCCCCAGACCGAGCCTTAGGCGGGCCGCGGAACACCGTTTTGAAATAAAACTGCGCCCAAAAAAAATGGCGCGAAAAAAAAATCGCGCCACAATTTTATTTTTTAGATTTTAGTACCGATCTAAAGGACCGGATGTAATCCAGAAAAGAGACATAACTAAGAAGAACACAGACTATAAACATGCCAAGCCCTATGTTATGCAAAAGGTGAATCTGGGAAGAAAGGTCAAAGTTCAGACGCAGGAGGCTTTCAACCACCAGATAGAAAAATCCGGATGTGATATAGAAGACAGTTTTTAATTTGCCGCCTTTACGCGCTGCAATGGCAGTTCCATTTGACACCGCAACCATTCGGATGAAATTCATCGTAAATTCACGGTAAAGTATCAGGAGAAAGAGAATAACCGGCATATAGCCTTGGGGATTAAGGCTTGAAAAAGAGTGCTGAGCACAAACAAAGAGTGTAAGATTGAGCATTACATCTGCAAAAGGATCGAACAACTTGCCAAAATCACTGACCTGCTTGTTTTTGCGGGCATAATGACCGTCAAAATAATCGGTAACTTGTGCAAGTGCAAGCAAAGGTATCATGACATAGGCTGAAATTTTTGCGAAACACGAACAATCCGTCCAGATTGGAACAAAATACAGCAAAAAGAAAAACGGCGCGAAAAGAACGCGGGCCAATGTAAATTTATTTGATGTTTTCATACTTAAATTATTTTGTTTTAAAACACAAAAGTCAAGTTATGACTTTTGATCTCTCTTTTATGAGTTGAAAAAAAACGGCCTTACATGAAGCTATGGTAAATACAAATACTTCCAGCAAGGCCGCCCTATCCCACTAAAGATGGGTCCTGAAATCCTGTACAACGCTGATTGCAGATGTAACGTTATATTCAGGTACTTCCACTGCCGCAAGCTTTATGGCTCTTTCCACAACGGCTTTTGAGTCTGCTACGCCCTGCAGAATGATACTGGAACCATCAATTTCGGCACGAAGAAACTCTACATTCAGTTTATGTTCAAAAACAAGCTTGTTAACAAGATGCTGGCATTTTACCAGTTCTTCAAGACGTTTTTCGCCTGCTTTTTCCATATCTGGAGTAACATAGTATTTCACAAGACTTTCAATGGCCGAGGCAGCTGTTTCCTCGGAGAAAAGCCCGGTATTCAGGACCATAAGGAAATGACTTGCATCGCTAAGATCCACGTTGAAAAAACTTTTGTGAAAGCCAAATCTGTTCACATCGCTTTCATTGATTCGCTGAAGGGCCTGCTTTTCATTCCAGTCAAATTCCTTCATGAGGCGATGCATACGAACATCTTCTTTTGCCACAAAGCGAAGAGATATGAGGTTTGGAAGGCTTTCCAGAATCGCAAAGGCACCACGACCTATAAGGATGCAGTTACCTTCCTGAGCAGATTCCAAAACAGCGGTTTGCAGATAATGAAGATACTCATCGCGACCTTTTGCAAGTGAGGCGAAAAATCCAGGCTTTTTCTCATCGTATTTTTTAAGTTTTTCAGCAGAAAACCCCAATTCCACGATTCGAGATTCCAATTCTTTTTTGGTAATGAACTTATAACCGATTTTTCTGGCAACGGCGGCTGCAACTTCGTCACCCAATGCAGCAACTTGTCTAGATATTGTAATGATAGCCATGATAGCGCCTCCTGTTTTTTTTGTTAACAATTATTAAATTGAGCATCTTTTTATACTTAAATAATAAGTCCTAAAAACCAATATGTCAAAATTGATTTTAAAATGTTCACCATAAAGATGCATAAGAAACATGGACGAAACGTACGGCAAAAGAGGCGGGATCATGTAAAAGCAGGAATAAACATTTGTGAACAGGCTATTAAATTTTAGCATTTTTTTTCGACAAAAAAAAAGCCGCCAGAAACCTGAAGCAAAAAGACAATGAACTTCAAGAATCTGGCGGACTGTCATGAAAAAAAACTACAATTTACTGTTTTTTTGTTCCGTATGCTTCATATTTTTTTGATGGGCTATAAACACCTTCTCGATATTCTCCAGTAAGACTTGGAATCTTCATTTTCATACCTGGCTTAATGAGATTTGGATCTTCTGGCTTTGGCATATTGTTTTTATTTGCCTGATAAAGATTTTCCCAAAGCAAAGGATTGTTATAAACATAAGGACGACCCGAAATGTTCCAGTAACAGTCTTTCGTTTCTGCCCATGGGCGAACAATGTAGTATTCCGGAAGCGGAGTAACTTCGTAAACGCCTTCGAGCGCCGCAATGGTCTGTTTTGCATAATCTGTGGCTGCGGCAAAATCTTCTTTTGCGAAAGAAGATTCAGCATTTGAATAAGCTTCTTTTGCAGCTGTATATGCCATCGGGAAAGTTTTGTCTGCATGAATACTTTCTGCATAAGCGATTTTTTTCTGAGCAAGGAGCATTTGTTCCTCTGCTCCTCCACGAGCCATCATCATGTCGATATATGCCTTTGAAAGAGCTGCGTTCTCTTCTGCTTTTTTAGAATATTCCACAGCATCATCATATTGACCAGCATCAAAGGCAACGGTTGCCTTCTTGTTGTATTCATCAGCGAGTTTCTGGTATGTATTGTTTTTGTAACTAACGGCAAAAATAGAGCCTGCAACAGCAATTAGAGCTGCAACGGAAATAATTTTTTTCATTATTTAGCTTCTCCCGATGAAAGTGAATTGAGTTTATCAACAGCGTCGTTTACAAGACTTTCCAGTGAAGAGTCTTTACCTTCATATTCCTGAACTTCGAAATCGCTGATTTCTTCCGAAATTTCTGCTTCCTGAGATTCAGGAGCTTCATATTTATCTTCTTCCAAAAGAACTGCATCTTCTTCTTCGATGCCTTCAACCTTGTCACCTTTAAGAGGCTTTACCTGATCGGCATTCAAAGCATAATTTTCAGATGCGGCAACCTGTGCTTTTGCAGCGTCAATTGCAGCCTGGGCAGCAGCTCTTTTTTCGGAAACTGTCGCATAAACGGAATTGAACTGCTGGGTAGAAGCCAGATAATGATTGAAAGCAACTTCAGCGTTCTGCATTGCATAGTTAGTATCACCGGCTTTGAATTCTTCAACTGCCTTTGTATATTCAGCCTTTGCTGCAACTCCAGCCTTTACGCTATCTGCATTCCGTTTTGCCTTGAAAGCTTCTACACGAGCATCTTTAGCAAGCTGCTTGTAGGCTTTGTTCAAAACATTAATAAATTTGCCGTTGGCCATACTTGCCTTATCAAACATTAAAGTTCCCAAGAGATTTGTGGAACTGTTAAGGTTTTCGAAATCAGATAACGCAGTGCAGCCTGCATCATAAGATTCCTTGTCATAAGAACTAAGGTCCTTTTCGTCAATTTTTTTCTTTGCTTCAAGAGCTTTTGCATACTTCTCAAGAGCCGCATATCTTTTTTCAACATCAGCAAGAGGAACTGAAAGATCAACTCCAGCAGCGTCATTTGATTTCAGCCCATCATAAAGGCTGTCTGCAACCTTGAACTGCTCAGCGGCGATTTTATCTGCACCTGCATCAAGGGCTGCCTGACGAGCAGCTTCCGTTTTTTCCAATGCAGCTGTATTGTCAACTGCAGCAATCTGTTCAATAACATCTGTAGTCTGATCTTCAATATCTTTTACATCATCCTGAAGCTCAGATACTGGATCTTTTTTAGGAGTTGAGCCGCAGGATGTAAAAACAAGCGCAAAAGCAGTCGCGAACAAAACTGGTACAATAACTTTTTTCAAAATGAAAAACCTCCAATTTGTAATACTTCATTTTACAATAAATTGTTTCCAACGGCAACATTTGAATTTTCCATATACATAAAATTCGACAAAACCGCAAATCAATATCATAATAAAAGAGATTCTTATCTTAAAAGATACATACGAAAACTGGAAAAACGGAGACTAAATGAACGAAGAATTTTCTTTTCAGATCACTGAAAAAATCGGAGTGCTTTCAACCAGCAAGGCAGGATGGACACTGGAACTAAACAAAGTTTCATGGAGCGGAAGACCTGCAAAATTCGATTTAAGAAGCTGGGATCCGGAACACAAGAAAATGGGAAAAGGTGTTACCTTTACAGACGAAGAACTTAAATCCCTTGGAAATATCATCGAAGGGCTTGACCTTTAACCGTTAAAGATAAAACACGACATTACGTAAAATTTCGGGATTCAACTAAAAAAAAGATTCTCGCTAAGACAGATCTGACTGATAGATTTGAGAAGGGACACCTTTTTTTACAACAATCTCATAAACAAGTCGCTGAAGCGCCACCTCGGAAAAAAAAGACCCGTCCGATAGAATTTCCATGTGAGTGGATGAAAGCAATGACAGTATGGCGGCAACCTGACCTGTAGACCACACAAGGCTTGCCCTTTTATACTGCTCCTTCATTTTTCTGCTGGAAAAACCGTTTATTTTTAAATTAAAATCGTCTGTTTTGCCTTCAGAGCGCAGACGATGATAGTTTTCAAGCTTTCTGAAGCAGGAAGTAAGACCACCTATAATCACAATCGGCTCATTTTCTTTTGAACAAAGAACTTTCTGCAATACTTCAAGAGATTTTTCAAGAACACAATTTTCCCCTGTAGACAGATTGGCCATGGTATCGAACAGTGAAAAAGCATTTTCTTCCCGATTGTGAGAAAGAACCGACTCTACGTCTGCAACACTGATTTTGGTTCCCTTGGGAAAACAAACCAAAAACCTAGAACATTCCTTTCGCAGCGATTCAGTATCGTTTTCTACATATTCAAGAATAAGTTCGGCAGCATCGTCTGCAAGGGAATAGCCGTTTTTGGAAAACCAGTTGGAAAGCCAGGGCTTTTTGCGTTCTGCAGAAAGCTCCCAGAAAACCTTCTGATTTTTTTCAGGTATAATTTTCTTGAGCTTAGAATCTACTGAGAATTCATCAGAAATAAATATCAGAACCGAAGAAGGCTCCGGATCTGAAGAAATCCATTGGGAAATAAGTTCAATATCGTCCTTTTTCTTGATTGACTCGGCATTTTTTACCAGAACAAAAATAGAATCTGAAAAAAGGGATCCGTTCATGAGAGATGCCATAAAATCTGAAGATGGTGTTTCCGAGGCGTAAAAAAGATAATCTTCCACTGCACCGTATTTTTTTTGAAGAGATTCTTTTATTGCCTGAATAGCATCGTTTCGTTCGCCAATCTCAGGTCCTGTATAAAGATAAACAGATGCTGCCATTAAAATTTCCTTTAGTATGTGCGGACAATATTTGTAAGTATTCCTACAATTCGAACATCCTGACAATAGATAGGCTGGAATGCAGGATTTTCCGGTTGCAGACGAATTCTGGTAGATTCCTTGTAATAGCGCTTCAAGGTGATGGCATCATCAAGAACTGCCACAACGATCTGGCCATCCAAAGCCGTTGATGATTGCTCTACTACCGCAAGATCTCCTTCCAATATGCCGGCACCTATCATGCTGGTCCCACGAACTCTGAGGGCAAAATAGTTTTTTCCAGGACGAATAAAGGGTTCTGTAAGGTTTACATAACCGTCAAGGTTTTCTTCACAAAGCAATGGCTTGCCGGCTGCAACTGTACCAAGCAAAGGAATCTTGCTGATGAAAGCTTTCTTGGAATCTTCCCGCTCATCGACAAGCACTCTGATTGAGCGGGAGCGTTTCTGCTCTGTGGAAAGATAGCCTTTTTTCTGAAGCGCAGCAATGTGATCCTGAACGGCTCTAAGAGAAATGTTGAAATGGTCACTTATTTCCCGAACTGTTGGCGGATAAACGTTATCCTCTGTAAAGTCAGCAATAAATGCAAGAACTTCTTTTTGTCTATCTGTTATCTGTCGCATGGCTTCCTCCATTTTCATCTCTTGAGCTCAGGCGCTCAAAACATATGGCTATAAACTTTTTATTCGACAGGGGTAAATTCCCAGCTTGAGTACATTTCTGTTCCAGCCGGCATATCACGTTGATGCCGAATTTTACAGTCATCGCGTTTTTTTGTTTTGTGCCTCGTTGACAAAGCTCCGCTTTGTCTTCTATACGAGGCGTAATTCAAA
>JAEDGP010000027.1 GCA_016297405.1 Treponema sp. | reverse complement strand
TATGCGTCATAAGGATTTTCGCTGTCATCATATTTTGAAAGAATGTCAAAATAGCCAACAATTTCATCAACCTGTTTTTTAAGCGTTTCAAGATTCGTGCTTTCTGGTGAAAGACGTGAAAGATAAAGGAGATTGTTCAATGTCTCCTCGTCGATTTTTTTGTGAGTACTCATAACCATTATTATAGAAGAAACGCAAGTTATTTTCAATCAAGAAACCACCCTAACTATCTGTAAATGACCATTCTAAAAAATGCAATGGGCCAGGAAGTGGCAGTCAATTTACGCCCAGTTTGCCAGTTTTTTACAAAAACAGCAGATAAAAAAATTCATTTGCCTAAACCCCTGATATATTGTATTTTTAATGACGCACCCATTCATGGTGCGAAACATAGAGGCGCATGCCCCTGTGAGAATAACCCGTTGGCGGCTAACTACCGCAAGTAATGGAGAACGTCGATGTCAGAAAAAGGCACCAATCAGTATTACATTACCAGACAGGATTCCACAGAATCTAATGCCCGTAGCTATCCACGCAAATTCCCATTTGCATTGGTTAAGGCCAAAGGATCTTGGGTTGAGGACATTGAAGGAAACAAATATCTGGATTTTTTGTGCGGAGCTGGAACTCTTGCACTGGGTCACAATGACGATGAAATTAATCAGGCACTGGTACAGATGCTTACAAGCGATGCACCGCTTCACACCCTTGATTTAACCACCCCTACAAAAGATGAATTCGTTCACACTGTAATAAGTCATCTTCCAAAAAAACTTGCAGAAAACTGCAAGATTCAGTTTTGTTCGCCAAGCGGCACCGATGCTACAGACGCAGCCTTAAAACTTTGCAAAACTGCTACGGGCCGCACAAGTATCGTCGCTTTTCAAGGTGGTTTTCACGGAATGGGGCATGGCGCTCTTTCATGCACAGGAAATCTTGAAGCAAAAAATAAAGTGGGCGGACTTATTCCAGAAGTTCACCACTTCCCTTATCCAAACACATACAGAGATTCGTTCGGACTTACAGGCGAAGCTTCCGTAGATGCAGCATGCAACTACTTTGAGCGCACCCTTAAAGATCCAGAAAGCGGAATTACAAAGCCTGCAGCTGTAATTCTTGAACCAATTCAGGGAGAAGGGGGTGTAAACCCAGCCCCTGTTAAATTTTTGCAGACTGTCCGCCGTGTTACAAAGGAACTTGGCATCCCTATGATTGTAGACGAAATCCAGTGCGGCATGGGTCGTTCAGGAAAGCTTTTTGCCTTTGAATATGCTGACATCGTTCCTGATGTAATCCTCATCTCAAAGGCAATCGGTGGAAGCCAGCCGCTTTCAATCGTTGTTTACAACAAAGAATTGGACACCTGGCAGCCAGGTGCTCATACAGGCACTTTCCGCGGTAACCAGCTGGCAATGAAAGCCGGTACCATAGTTTTGAACAGAGTTTCAAAACCTGAATTCCTTTCAGAAGTTGTACGCAAAGGCGAAAAAATAATGGCCCGGATGAATGAAATCAAAGCAAAAGCTTCAATCATTGGAGACGTTCGCGGAAAGGGACTTATGATTGGATGCGAATTCGTTAATCCAAAAGGTCAAAAAGACTGTGCAGGTCTTTATCCTGCAAACGGCGATGCTGCCGCAAAAGTGCAGCGACTGTGCTTTGAAAACAAACTTGTGATGGAAAAAGGCGGCAGATGCGGCTCTGTTATGAGATGTCTTTGTGCACTTACCGTTACAGACAGTGAAATCGATCAGGCAATGAACATTTTTGAAAAGGCTGTTCTTGAAGTTCAGAAGGAATACAACTAATAACTTCTAATTCATACACAGGCTGTCACAATCGACAGCCTGTTTTTGTTAAGGGGTCAATCAATGAAAAATCTTTTCCTTACCAACGAAAAATCGTCAAAAAAAGAATACAAAAAAATCATGAAACAAACAGTTAATGCTGTAACCGATGCTTTTGGTGATTCAAAAGCATATTCTGGTCCCACACCTCAGCAACTGCAGCAAATCGTTCACCAGGATTCCATTCTGCCGCCACATGGGCTTGGTTGGGAAGAAACTCTAAAAATCACAAAGGAAAAGATTTTGCCAAATCTTTTGCGCACATCTTCCACAGATTACATGCCTCACCTTCATTCCCCTGCAACATTGGAAAGCATTGCAGGCGAAGTAATAATCAGCGCATTCAACCAGTCTATGGACAGCTGGGACCAGGCCCCGGTTGCAACTGAAATAGAAGTGGAAGTCATAAATCATCTTTGCAGCCTTTTTGGCTACAGCGATGAAAGCGACGGCGTTTTTACCAGCGGTGGAAGCCAGTCAAACCAGACTGCAATAATTCTGGCCAGAGACTGGTTCATTTCCAGCATTATGAAGTACGATGTAAAAAAACACGGGCTTCCACAGGACTTTAGAAAACTTCGCATGTACACAAGCGAAATCAGTCACTTTTCCATGGAAAAAAGCGCACATATTCTGGGGCTTGGATACGAATCGGTTGTAAAAGTACCTGTAAACGAAGCAAAACAGATGGATTTTCAATCTCTATGCAACCTTGTGGAAAAAGATATTCAGGATGGGAACATTCCGTTCCTTGTTGTTGCAACGATTGGAACAACTGACTTTGGTTCAATCGATCCTGTTGAAAAAATCAGTGAGCTTTGCGCAAAACACAACATGTGGCTTCATGCAGATGCCGCATACGGAAGCGGCGTAATATTAAGCAGCAAATACAAAAGCAGAATCGGAAACCTGAGTCTTTGCGATTCCATAACAGTGGACTTTCACAAAATGTTCCTTTTGCCAATAAGCTGCAGCGCCGTTTTAATCAAAGACGCAAAGGATTTTGACGCTTTGACAATCCACGCTGATTATTTAAACCGGAAAGAAGACGAAGAAGACGGCTACACAAATCTTGTGGACAAAAGCCTTCAGACTACACGCCGTTTTGATGCGCTTAAAGTGTGGATGAGCTTTCAGGAAAGAGGCGCTGATGGATGGGAAAAAATAATAAATACAAGCATGGAAAATGCACAATACCTTTATTCAGTCATAAGAGGGAACAACAATTTTGTTCCTGTAACAAAGCCGGAAATCAGTTCTGTGGTTTTCCGCTACACTTCTGGAAGCGAAAACGGAACCAGGGATGATGAAATAAATAAAAGGGTTCGAAGAACACTTTTGCACCAATACGGAATTGTTGTGGGACAAACTGTTGCAGATGGCAGAGTTTGCCTTAAGTTCACCCTTCTAAATCCATTGATGACTCACGAAAAGCTTGATGCTCTGGTAAACCAGATTCAAAAACTTTGCCAGCAATAGGCAAACCACAAAAGTTCTGCCGCAAATTTCTGTGCCGGACTTGAAAAGGTGCGAAGCAAGACAAGCCGAATGAGGCGAGCTTTGTAATGGCCGGTTTGGAGATTTCATTTACGCCCACAAACCGAATAACCTGTGTTATAATGGTTTCATGAATATTACAGAAAATTGGCTTGAAAGCATTTATAGCGACGGATCCCCATATTTTGTGAGCAACCCCACACCAAAAAAAGGGGAAAAAATTACAATTTCTTTGCAAGTGGCAAGTGGCAGCCCTGTGACAAAGATTTTTCTGACCGGCAAACACAATGGTATTGAGCGGCCTTTTGAAATGAAAAAATCATCCTGTAAAAATGGCCTTGATCGTTACGAATGCCCTGTCACGATTTTTGAAGACGAATTTTCCTATCAGTTTTTTATTTTAACTGAAGACAAAATTTTTTATTATAACCAGAAAGGTCTTTCAACAGTTTTGCAAAGCCTTGAATCAAATTTTCGCATTATCACTGACCTGCAGTTGCCTGAATGGGTAAAAAGCACGGTTTTCTATCAGATTTTCCCTGAACGCTTTTGCAATGGCAATCCTGAAAACGATGTAAAAGACGGTGAATACACTTTCGACGGTTTTCCTTGCCAGAAAGTAAAGAATTGGCAGAGCGTTCCTGAACCTTATGAAAAAGCCCACTGTCTGGATTTTTATGGTGGCGACCTGGAAGGAATCACGGAAAAAATTCCGTATCTGAAGAAGCTTGGAGTAAATGCAATTTATCTGAATCCGATTTTTTACGGTGCCACAGTCCACAAATATGACTGTCTGGATTATTTTCAGGTTGATCCCCATTTTGGCGGAAACAAAGCACTTGAAGAGCTTTGCAAAAAGCTTCATGAAAACGGCATAAAAATCATTCTGGACGTTTCAATCAACCACACCGGAACAGCAAACAAATGGTTCAATAAAGAAGGTGTTTTCTTTGATAAAAAGGAAGGTGCATATAACAATCCTCAAAGCGAAGAGCGGGAATATTATTTTTTCAACAAAGACGGCAGCTACAAGGCATGGTTTGACGTTCCCACTTTGCCGACTTTGAATTATACAAGCGAAAAACTTCGCCAAAAACTTTACAAGTCAAAAGATTCATTGGTAAAAAAATGGCTTTCACCACCTTACTGCATAGATGGCTGGAGATTTGACGTTGCTGACGTAATGGCCAGAAACGATTTGATTCAGCTGCATCACCAAGTATGGCCAGAGATTCGTAAAAGCATCAAGGAAACAGGGAATGATCCTTATATTCTTGCAGAAGACTGGTCTGATTGCGCAGAATTTTTGAACGGAAATGAATGGGATTCCCAGATGAACTATTACGGATCTTGCCGCCCCATTCGCCAGTTCTATGGGCAGAAAGATTTGTTTTTTGGCAAAGAACCTTCCATCGCCTGCGTAAAATACAAGATGACGGCTTTGGATCTGGCAGAGCGCATTGAAAGCTGGCTTAGCCGCATTCCTTCTGCTCTTCGCTACTGGCAGTTCAATTTGATTGACAGTCATGATGTTCCAAGGCTTCACAATGATAAAAATATTAGCGATGACATGTACAAAGGTGCCATATCCATGATCTTCACTTTGCCAGGCTGCACAAACATGTATTATGGCGACGAAGCCCAGATTGATGGACGAACACAGGATATTGAAGGTTGCCGTTATCCAATGCCTTGGAACAGCAATATCGAAGAAATAGATCGCTATAAGTTCTATCAGACTTTATGCAAGCTCAAGACTTCTTCCACATCGTTGAAAGACGGCGGCTTCAAAGTGCTTTGGAAAAAGGATTATGTATTTGCTTTTGCAAGATGGACTGAAGATGAAGCAATTTTTACAGTTTGTTCAAATGATGATTCAGAACGAATTGTAAAACTGCCCCTTTTTGCATTTGGAAGCAAAATCCATAACGCCACTTTATCAGCAAACGATGTTTTTGGTGAACAATTTGCTGGCCAGATTCAGGACGGATTTCTGGTTTTAACTGTTCCCCCAAAAAAATCCTATGTAATAAAACTGTAATTTTCGATAAAATAAGATTTTAGAAAACAATCCGGCTTTTTTTTGGGAGAACAGAAAATGAAAAAAATTTTAACCGCCTCAACAAACCAAAAGGTAATAGATACGGTTCAGTATGCATGTAAGCTTTACAGCTCCTATTTTGCGGCTGAATTTCTTTCTGATACAAATGAGGTCATTCACTATATCGATTATGAACTTCCTGAAATAAAAGTTCTGGATTTTTCTTCTGCTGATGTGAATTGCGACACCATCATTGACGCAATCAACAAAGATACTTGGCTTCATTATGGCGGCGTTATTGCCGTTTGCCGCGACCAGGATCAGGTTTGCGAACTGGAAGAGCGAAAAGATTTGAACATGCTTACAATCCAGACCGTAAGAAGTTTTTCCGAACATTTTACACGAGTTCTTAGAATTCTTTGGCAGAACCAGCAGTTCCTTTTTAACCGCGGTATGAGGGATGTTGTTGGCGGCCAGGAAAGCGGCACTTTCATATGTGGAAATGACCCTCTGGACATGAGATTCTATTCAAATTTTCTTGTAAGCTATCTTTATAACACCAACAGAATCAGTGGAGATGATCGCTTTAACCTTCAGATGACTTTCAGCGAACTTCTTACAAATGCAGTGGAACATGGAAACCTTGGAATTTCATATCAAGAAAAATCCGACTTTCTTCTGACTGGCGGCGACATGATTGATTTCATCCAGAAAAAAGCACGGAATCCAGAAATTGCAAACCGTAAGGTTCATATCACTTACAGCATTGAAAAGACAATATCCCGATTTACCATCAAGGATGATGGGGATGGTTTTGACTGGCGAAAGATGCTTGAAGCAAAGACTGATGACAATGAAATGCATGGCCGTGGAATCAGCATGAGCCGGCAGCTTGTGCAAACCTTGACTTACAATGAAAAAGGAAATGAAGTAAGCTTTACAATCCAAAACCTGAAGAACCAGACCAGCTCGATTCCTGAAATCATGCAGCCATTTCAGTCAATTACCTACAAAGACAAACAGGTTGTTTGCCGGGAAGGTGAAATGTCAAATGACCTGTTCTTCATAATTTCTGGAAGATTTGCCGTATATGTAAACAACAAACTTACAACTGTCCTAACTCCAAACGATCTTTTCATTGGAGAAATGGCATTCCTTCTGAATGACCGAAGAACAGCTACAATTCTTGCCGTAGGCGAATGCAAAGTCATCAAGCTGCAGAAAGCAGATTTTCTGGTGCTTATCAGAAAGAATCCTCACTATGGCATTTTCTTAAGCAAGATGCTTGCCCAGCGTCTGGTCCGCCAGACAAAAGCCACAATCGAAGCCAAAAACGAACTCAAAAAAATCAGGGAAGAAAACTAATGAAACGCATTCTTTTTGTATGTCACGGAAACATCTGTCGCTCTCCTATGGCAGAATTCGTAATGAAAGACCTTGTAAAAAAAGCCGGCCTTGAAGACCAGTTCCAGATTGATTCTGCTGCCACAAGCAGCGAAGAAATCGGCAACGACATGCACCCAGGCTCAAAGCAAAAGCTTACAAGCAAAGGCATTCCCTTTTCAAAACGAAAAGCCCGCAAAATCACAGCTTCGGATTATCAGAACTACGATTTGCTTATTGGTATGGACGTAGAGAACCTTTTCTACATGGAAAGGGAATGGAACAAAGATCCAGATGAAAAAGTAAAGCTTTTGCTCACCTATGCCGGAAAAGACCGGGACATTGCCGACCCATGGTATACAGGAAATTTTGACAGGACTTTTGACGACATAATAGAAGGCTGCACTGCCCTTCTTGAAAAACTCAAATCTTAGGACAGAAACTCATGCTTGTTCACTACATTTACATCATGCTCATATCTATGGTTCCGCTCATTGAAATTCGCGGCGCCATTCCTTTTTCTCAAGCCTGGAATCTGCCAGTAGTTCCTTCATACATTGTTGCGATTATCGGAAACATGATTCCAGTCCCTTTCATCTACCTTTTTGCAAGACGATTTTTGCAATGGGGACAGGACAAAAGAATCATCGGAAAGCTGTGCACCTTCTTTTTGAACAAAGGGACAAAAGCCGGCCAGAAACTTGAAGAAAAAGCAGGCCGAGGTCTTTTTGTAGCTTTATTCCTGTTTGTTGGCATTCCATTACCAGGAACTGGAGCCTGGACTGGAACATTAGCCGCAAGCCTTTTGAAAATAGAATTCAAAAAGACAGTCTTTGCGGTTATGGCCGGCGTGCTTTTAGCAGGTATCATAATGATGCTCATAAGCCTTGGAGTACTTGCCGCAATTTCTTTATGAGCGGGTTCGTAGCAAAAAATCCATGTACGCAGAAACCCTTGTGCAGTGAAACAAGGACAGTAGTAACAGCGCCAGGGAGTTTTATGCGAGAGCACCCACCCAGGTATACACATAAAACCTTCTGCTAATCAGGTTGAAATCCTATGGAATCAGTACAGTTCCTTGAATACAACCTTAAGTTTTTCGTTAAAGAACTTAGTATCGTGTTCCAAAGTCTGAAGAAAGTCATTTCCCTTAAGCGTTCCTACAACCTCTTCCATTTCTTCCACATTTCTGTAAGTCATGCAGCGGTAATAGTCTGTAAAATCTTTTTCCCTTGAAGAAATGGATGAATTGTAAAGCTCATCGGAAATTAAAGTCACATCAGCAATCAGATTTGCATAATTTTTTTTTGTAAAATCTTCGATTTTACATGAATAAAGGAATTCCAAAAGATAAAGGGAATACCTTGCCTTCCATTCAAGATAATGGTTTTCGCATTCTCTGTAGAATTCATGAACCTGATGCCAATCACTTATATTTCCGTTTTTTATCGATTCAAAAAGATCTTGCACTTTCTGCACAGGAATTATCTGGCCGCCTACATTTTCCCACTTTGTATAAAGAGGAATAGATTGAATGTGCTGGATATCAGTGCGCTCCAAAACCTGCTTATTGTTTTGATTACACCATTCAATAAGCGTTGCGGAAGCAAAATATTTTGTGATTTTGCGATACATCTTATAACCTTTTGCAGGCTTGTAGATTTCTGCACCATATTTTTTTTGCACCAAAGGATCAAAAACACAAAATTTAAGGTTTTCATTATGATGAAGAAAATCTTTTCCCGCCTGTAAAAGTTCTTCTTTCGAGCCGCATTTCAAAAAAGCCTGTTTATCAAGGGTTTCAAGATTATCTGCAGTCAATGAAATCAGGCGGTTAATTGCAGCAAGCACTTCCTGAATGGTATCCGGTGCAAAAGGATTTGTTTCGATTATCTGCACTTTATGAAAGCGCTTATCACGTTTAGCAAATTTATATTTATTACGTACAATTGCAAACATGTCATGCAAAAACCACCAGGCGGGCACAATATTTACAGGACTTCCGCATTTTTCACCTGGAGAAAGCAGACAAAACGGATACATTACATCCAGCTCGTTTTGATAGGATCCTTTTGAAGCAAGCACAAAGGACGCAAACCGGCTGTTATGTTTGAAATCACTGCAAAGCCCAGGCCAAAATCCGCGACCAGCAAAAATTTCGCCATCAGGACTTCTGGAATTATGATTGCTTCCAATTGTTGCACCTGCAGCAATATTGGACTGTCCTCCAACAGTAGTAGCAATAAGAAACGATGAATTATGATGCTGTTCATGGAACGGAAAAATCAAATTGTTCAAAAGTTCACAGCAGGAAACGGTAGAATTATCACCAAGCACAGAGTTCAAAAGTCTTGCACCATACTTGAGCTGACAGTTTTTGCCAATTACAAAGCGAACCGCAACCGCCTGATAAAAAACGTGACTCCCCTCTCCCATGATTCCATTTACCATTTCTACGCCTTCGCCAATCTGACTTACGGCATCTTCATCAGAAAAAATGGTAACGTTTTTTAGCTTGAAGGCACCCTTAATATATGCGCATTCACCAATCTTCGCATCTTTAATGATTGCAGTGTTTTTTATGACACAATCTCTTCCAATGGTTCCATAAGAAACTGAAGTTCGCAAAAATTCCTTTTGAACCATGTCCTTAAAACATTCCAGAACTTTTTTATCATCTCTATAGTGTGACCAAAGATAAGCATCAGAAGGTATCATAGATTCAAAAGGAAAAATCGCGCGTCCATCATTTTCATTAGCCACACCAATACAAATCCGTTTTGATTCGCTTTCGCCTTCCATCAGAACACCGTTTCCAAACTTCGCATTTGTTCTGCAGCTTATTTCCTGCACATTGAAAAGCATAACGCGGTCGCCAAGCCTGTAGTTTTCCAGATAGGACACGTTTTCAATTACGTCATCATTTCCGGTAACCACATTGGAAAGTCTGGAATTGTGAATGCCAGTTTCAAGCTCAAGACTGTGATACTTAAGTTTTGCCTTTACAAGCCTGCCCAACACTACATAACCGCAAAATCTTGTGTGGGAAATCAAGTTTGCATCGAACAAACCTTTTCCGTCAGAAACAAGGACATTAAGCCAGGCCGAATCCTCGCTAGTATTTCCATTTGAAACCAGAATCTTTATTTCTTCGGCGGTAAGATGCCGGTGACCTTCATACAACTCTTTTGGAATATCCACATGAAATTGAGATGAATCAATCAATGTCAGGCTTGGCATAAATTTTCCTTATCGTTTAATAAATCATTTCAGCTGCAGCAATTGCGGCAGGAATCGTAACAACACACAAAGCACTTGTGGCAAGCACAGTCAATCCCGAATAGGATTCGTCCTTGTTGAAAAGAACAGCAAAACTTGAAACACTCATTCCAATAGGGCAAAGAACGCATATCAGAATCACATAGCTCATAAGACGAATATCTTCCACCCATCCAAAAACTTTTGCAAAAAGAAGCACAAAAAGGAATGCAAAACAAGGAGATACAATACAGCGCAAAAGACAAACTTTTGCCACTCGTCCAAAATATTTTTTGCCCGTTTTTTTGTTTTTTACAGCAGAACTGGAATCGTCATCAAAACTACTTTTTAAACAATTATTCTCTAAAGCGTTTTCAGGTTCTTCGCTTTTTCCGTAATTTGCAAAAAGCATTCCTAACAACAGCATTGACATTCCCACTGTCATTTCACCAATATATTCCACAGGCTTTGCAATGATTTGAGGAAGTTCAAAAGGAGCACAGAAAAGACAAACCCCGGCAATTACGGACACTATATTTGGATTCGTAATCACTTTCAGAAAATTAATTTTTCCGCCAAACATCTTTATACCAAAAGTCCACAGATATATGTTAAAAACAATCACATACCCTAAAAGGTAAAAAATAGCATTTTGGCCTCCATTATTAGGAAGATCGCCAAATGCACCTTCAATAAGTGGAATGCCGATGAATGCGCAATTTGTAAACACAATTCCAAGTCTGTCAATGGCATCAAGTTCCTTAGCTTCTGCGTTTTTCGATCTGACAAACACAAGTGCAACAACTGTAAGAGCAACATGCGCCACAAATGAAACCAAAACCATTATTCCAAGATTTTCCAAAAGCTGTACCTGGAAAGTCTGCCCATTAAATTTTGTGATTATAAGGGCAGGATTCACAAAATACAGCAAAGTTTTGCTGACAAATTTCTGTTCCCTGTTTCCAAATTTAAAGAATTTCGAAACACAAAAACCTGCAGTTGCAATAAGCAACATAATGACTAACTGTCTGGCAACCAATAAATACATATCACCATTATAATGATTATTGAATCCTGGGTAAACCAAGGCTCTGAGGATTTCAACAAATCATTCAAGTTTCACAGGTATTTCACTATCTATGCAAAGGCTGTCTGGAGCAACATGGCATGTTAACGCCATTATCCGAACACCAGATTTTTTTGCTTTCACAAGCGCATTGCCAAACTCTTCCTGGGTCTGCCAGTTTGGCTCAAAATAAAACGCATTTTTCATCTGGACAACAAAAATCACAGCACATTCATATTCGCCATCAAGAGCCATAAGGGAAAGCTCATTCACATGCTTTAATCCGCGCAAAGTCGGAGCATCCGGAAAACGAACTATTCCATCTTGCTCTAGCGTTACGCCTTTTACTTCTATGACCATCTTGCAAAGGCTGTGATTTTCGTCTTCGTATTCCACATAAAAATCGAATCTGGAATCTTTAAAAGTCCATTCAGGCTTTACCATAAGGATTTTATGAAACATCCTGCGCTGATCCATAATCCATTCGCCTACAACTTTATTAGGCGCCTGAGAATCCATATTTATTAAAATCTTTATGCCGTCACCAACCGCTTTTTCCACACAAACCAGATCAAATGAAGTCTTGCGTTTTCTGTCATTGATTTTTTCCAGAAAAACCGGACATCCTTCCACCAACAGCTCTTTGCAGCGCCCTGTGTTCTTTACGTGAACGATTTCTTTTTTTCCGTCAATCAGCACAACAGCTACAAAGCGATTAGGCCGAGATATAAACACACCTTTTGTGATGTTGCTATATTTCATAATTCAGTTTTGCCAGATATTCTTTCAAATTCAAAAGACGCTGGTTTTCACTTCCCCTGAATTCAAGCATCAGATTTCTTAAACTTTCAACAAAAGGTCCATCCACAAGAACATCAATGCATGAAAGCATTCTGTGCGTATATTCCGTATATTTTCTTTTTCCTTTCAAAATATCGTCATCCAGCACATATCCTGTATAGCACCAGATGTTTTTTTCAGGATAGATCCTTTTTATTTTTTCCAGAAACGGAGCAAGAACCATCTGATTTTCAGGTTCAAATGGCTCTCCACCCAAAACCGTAAATCCTGAAATGAACGAAGGTTTCATCGCTTCAATAATTTCATCTTCCGTTTCACAAGTAAATTCTTTTCCATACAAAAAATCCCATGTTTCCGGCTGAAAACATCCTGGACAGCGATTTCTGCAGCCAGACACAAACAAAGAAACCCGAACCCCAAGTCCGTCCGCAATGTCGTATTTTTTTATGTTTCCGTAATTCATTTTCTAAATCCTATCCAGAAGTTTTCCTAAATCTTCCACGGTTTCCACGATATAATCCGCTTGATTTTCTTCCATCTCAGAACGATTTCCATAGCCGTAAAGAACACCGGCACATTGAAGGCCATTTTTATGAGCGCCCATGATATCGTTATTTCGATCTCCTACCATAAGCATCATATCCCTGTCCATTCCATCGATGCCAGCTTTTTCAAGCGCCATTTTTATGATCTGATCCTTTTGATTGAAGCGCTCATCATCCATACCGCCCTTTATAAAGTCAAAAAACTTTTCCAGGCCAAAATGCTGCAATACAGGAACCGCAACTTTTTCGGGTTTGCTGGTAGCAACAATCAGCACCTTGCCTTCTGCTTTTTGCCTGGTCAAAATTTCCTTGATCCCTTCGTAAACAGCATTTTCAAGGTAACCTTTGCTGTCATAATATTCTCTGAACAATGATGTAGCTTTCTCACATTGCATATCATCAAACTTAAAAACCCGTTTGAAGGTATCAGAAAGCGGTGGGCCAATAAAAGTTTTTAAAACCTCTTTATCTTTTTTTATTCCAAAACTTTCAAAACAATATTCAAATGCATTTATGATTCCGTTCTGAGAATCTGTTAATGTTCCATCCAAATCAAAAAGCAGGTATTTTTTCATATTCTGGATTATACAAAAAAAACGACTGCCTAAAAAGGGATTTTTATTACAACCTTTCAGGCAGTCGTCTTCATTTGTATATAAGGAAAAGTTTCTACAGATGCAAAACCCGTTCCTTGATTTCCTGCGTTCTTCCCTGATTCCAGTATTGAGTTCCGATATAACCGCAAGTTCTGCGGGCAACATTCATTGTCGACTGGTCACGATTTCCACATTGAGGGCATTCCCAGATAAGCTTTCCGTCAGAATCTGTGACAACCTGGATTTCACCAGTAAAGCCACACTTCTGGCAGCAATCGCTTTTTGTATTAAGTTCTGCATACATTATATTTTCATAGATATGCTTAAGGACCGCCATAACAGCAGGAATATTCTGCTCCATGTTAGGAACTTCCACATAACTTACAGCACCACCTGGAGAAAGTTCCTGGAACTGCGATTCAAAAGTAAGCTTCTGGAACGCATCCATCTTTTCAGTTACATGAACATGATAGCTGTTAGTGATGTAATTGTTATCTGTAACACCTTTAATCTCACCAAAGCGACGTTTAAGACACTTTGCAAATTTGTATGTTGTAGATTCCAGCGGAGTACCGTAAAGGCTAAAGGCAATGTTTGTCTGTGCCTTCCACTTTGCACAAGATTCATTCATGTGGCGCATAATGTCCAAAGCAAAAGGAGTCACGCTTGGATCAGTATGCGGTTTACCAGTCATATAACGCACACATTCGCAAAGTCCTGCATACCCCAGCGAAATAGTTGAATATCCATTGAACAAAAGCTTATCGATTACTTCACCTTTCTGAAGACGGGCAAGGGCACCATTTTGCCAAAGGATTGGAGCAACATCACTTGGTGTACCCAAAAGACGTTTATGACGGAGCATAAGGGCTCTGCGACAAAGTTCCAGACGCTCATCAAAAATCTGCCAGAACTTGCCAAGGTCACCTCCAGAAGAGCAGGCAACATCAACCAGGTTGATTGTTACAACCCCCTGATTAAAACGACCATAAAACTTTGCTTTACCTGTCTCAGGATCTTTATAGACAGTCAAGAAAGAGCGACATCCCATACATGGATAGCAGTTTCCTTCTTTAAGCTCAAGCATTTTCTTTTCAGAAATATAATCTGGAACAAGACGACGAGCCGTACATTTTGCGGCAAGTTCTGTAAGATAATAGAATCTTTCGCCTTCGTTTATATTATCCGGTTCAAGTACATAAATCAGCTTTGGAAAGGCTGGTGTTACCCAATAGCCTTTTTCGTTTTTTACGCCCTGATAACGCTGCTTAAGAACCTCTTCTATAATGAGCGCAAGGTCAGCCTTTTCCTGTTCGTTTTTCGCTTCATTAAGATACATGAAAACTGTTACGAAAGGACTCTGACCATTTGTTGTCATAAGAGTTACAACCTGGTACTGAATTGTCTGAACGCCACGAGCAATTTCGTCTCCAAGACGACGGCGAACAATACTATCAAACTGTTCCTTAGTGAATTTCACGCCAGTTTCTTCTTCTGTGCTCGCAAGCTCCTTTGCAATTTTTTTGCGGCTGATATCAACAAATGGAGCAAGATGAGCCAATGAAACACTCTGTCCGCCATACTGAGAAGAAGCAACCTGCGCAATAATCTGAGTTGCAATGTTACATGCTGTTGAAAAAGAATGTGGACGATCAATCTTTGTACCACTGATGACAGTTCCGTTCTGAAGCATATCTTCAAGATTAACAAGATCACAGTTATGCATATGCTGAGCAAAATAGTCAGCATCATGAAAGTGAATGATACCTTCTTCGTGAGCGCGTACAATATCGTCATCCAAAAGAAAGCGCTTTGTAATATCCTTAGAAACTTCACCAGCCATGTAGTCACGCTGCACGCTTACAACAGTCGAATTCTTATTTGAGTTTTCCTGCTTAACTTCTTCATTTGCACATTCAAGCAAAGAAAGAATCTGCTGGTCTGTTGAATTTGCTTTGCGCATAAGAGCATGGCGATAGCGGTATGTAATATAGATTTTTGCAATGTCATAAGCTCCAGCTTTCATGATTTCTTTTTCAACCATATCCTGGATTGCTTCTACATTCATTTCTACAGAACTTGCAGCACAAGTATCTGCAATGCGCTGTGAAATAAGCTGAATCTGAAGACCTGAAAGCTGCTGAGAAACTGGAACTTCATCATTGGCTTTTGAAATGGCAGTAGCAATTTTCTGAATGTTGAAAATCGCTTCTTCACCATTTCTCTTAATAATCTTCATCATGACATTTCCCCCTGATGATAAGGCAGCTCCACCCATGCTTTTTTTAGCCTTATCATTATAATTTCAGTTTTTATAAAGAGTTAGCAGTTATGTACTTAAAATGACGTTACGCCATAACTACCGCTATATCTAGTGGATATATAAAAACGATATACTATTACTAGCGTTTACTCAAGTGAATTCACAAGAATTTTTAAAAATAAATTCCTTGACAAAATCAAATTTCTGTAAGCGAAAAAATTACGCCAACTCTAGTCACGTTCCTTTAAAAACTTTTTCCACGTTTGCGTTTTTAAATCAAAACATAAATCACAGCATGAATTTTTCTAAGCTATGGGGCATTTATTTTTTGCCAAGCTCTTCCGCACTCTTCAGATATTTTTGTGCCACAGATTTCAGCACTTCAAATTTATGTGACGTAAGATTGCATTCGCAAATGTACTTTTCATCATCGCCAGAACCTGTTTTATAGAAAGTCAGAACCACAGGTCCTTCTTTAGAATCCACAGTAACAACTCCTTCTGGTGCAGGAAGTTTCATATCCACCTCAATCCACTTGCTTGCAGTAAGACTGTCCAAAGTCATTACCCAAAGATCTGCTTCCTCTTCATCAAGAATCAAGCGAGGAGAATCTCCTGTCCATTTCCAGGTACTTTCATCAGCACCAATCTCTGACGTGCGCTCAACACCCCATGTCTTTGGGCCATAATTTACACTCACACTTTTGATTTCATATCCGCTTGTGGAATAAATCAAATGATTCCTTAAATCGATTTCAGACTTACCAAAAATTGCAGGCAGGTTTCCAGACACAAGGATAACATCCGAAGAACCGTCCAGCACCACATAGGATTGAGTAGAAGTTTGAGAAACCTTTCCCACTTCCAGTGTGCGGATTACCGACCCGTTTTTCAAAGCCTGAACCATAATTTTTTTATCATCAGTCAGGCCAAACTTATTTCTCTGGTTTTCAGAAGAAGCACTGCCGGCTTTTGCCAATACCTTAAGCTCCTTCAAGACCTTTTCCATATTGTTTGCATAAGCTTTCGTTGCAGTAAAATCACTTTCGTTCAGTTTCCATTCATCTGCATTTTTCTGCAATGTTATTACAGCTCCAGGCTGATTGATTACAATCTGATCAAAAGATTCAGAAAGACGCATCACTTTAATAGACGATTTCTTTCCTGTAACTGCAGCAACAATGCACAAAACAGAAAGCACAGCGATACATGCCAAAAAGACAATTTTTCTCTTACCAATAACCATACTATTCACCATCCTTTGCGCCTGCAACTTCTTCAGCTTTCTTTGCGCCTTCGCCAATAAATTCACGTTTATCATCAGGATTATACATAAGATGAATTTTTCTCTTCTTTGAAATGCGAACCCATAACATTAACAGGCCTGTCAAAGCGATTGCCAAAGGAGCACCTATCTGACACGCATACTTTACTGTGCTGATTTTCTTTGCATCTCTTTCTTCATCTATATTCAATGTAGAAAAATCAGCACCCTTTGTTCTCATTTCGCAAAGAGAACCGTTTCCATTCAGATAATCGATGGCATTACGAAGGAACATTGCAACAGGCTCATTACATGAAACATCAAACATATTATCAGCTGCGATTTGTGAAGTGCCAACAACAAAAATATTTCCATACTGAACTGCTTTTTCAATATGATCATCTGCACTCATTTCTTTTGATTCAGCTGCATTTACAGGGCCATCAAAGGCGCTGTTGAATTTTCCGCCTACAAGTACTGCCAGATCAAAACTTGACATATCAGATTCTCCTGGCTCATAAACAGACGGTGAGAACTGAAGGTTATCACTTAAAGTCCAGGCCTTAGAAGAAGATCTTGCCAACACGGAAACGTCAAGTCCTTTTTCTCTTGCTCTAGAAACATCCAGTGTTGACGCATTCAATAGAATCACAAAACCAAGATTCTTTGAAATTACATTCTTTTGATCCATATTATCTTTTGAAATTACAGGCGCTTCATAAAGTTTTGTCTGACGACCATATCTGTCCCTGGCCTCATAACAGCCAGAATCATACAAACGATCCTTGTTGATTTTTATTCCATATTTTTCAAACTGTTCAATAAGACCTGTATTAAGCTTTACAGCCTGAGGCTGATATTGGTTACCACCAAGCTCATAGGAATCAGCCAGGAACAGAATGTTTCCGCCTTGCATCAGAAATTGATCTATCTTATACAATTCAGCTTCAGAGAATGTATTTTTTGGCCCATTGATAAACAGAAGAGAAATATTAGAAGGTATTTCGCTTTCCTTCAAATCAATTTCCTTAAATTCATAAATATCAGCCATATTGCGTACAATATTCAATGACTTGCCTTCCTCATCGCTAAGGGATGGCTCACCATGACCTTTCAGATATCCAACCTGAAGATTATTTGAAACAAAGCCCAAAAGCGCTTCTTCAATGCTTGCACTTATGCTGTCTGCACCAGAAATAATTGGAAAACCTTTTGATGTATCGATTTTCAGGAAAATATGGCGAAAACGAGTGCCATATTCAGCAACAAGACCAAATACTTCTGAAGAACCATCAGAAAAACCTATTTCCTGGATTCCGTATTTTTCTACAAGCAACGATTTTTCATCTTCTTTAGGAAGTACATAGCTGTACTCAAGACAATTCTGATTCTTCCTGTTCAATTCGTTTACCGCAGACTTTACAAATCCATCAAGCTGGTTGTATCCGGGAATGACGCGATTGAATTTTTCAGCCCCATAAAAAGTGATTTTAATAGTCTCCCCACTGCTTAAGCCTGCAAGATTGTCTTGTGCAGAAACCATTTTTATCATTTTTGTAGTCAGATTATATTCAAATCCATAAGGGCTTGTAATTCCGTTCAGCGGAACAATTGAATCTCCATAAGTCAAAACCAATCCCATCCATGCCAGCTTCATATCAACCTTAGTTTCGCTTACATCCTGAATCTGAACTTGAGAAATACCATATTTCTGGGCTTCGCTCTGGTTCTCATCCTTATCCATGTCATAATAAACAACATTGAAATTCTCATTACCTTCCCTCTCATATTCAGCAAGAAGATCCTTAATGTACTGATATGTTGTATTATATGGAGAAGTCAGATCATCTGAAAAAAACACATGCACAGTCAGAGGTTCATAAAGATTGGATACAGTCTGAATACTTGCCTCCGAAAGAGAAAATGCTTTCGAAGCTGTCATATCAAACCGCTTGTAAAATCTATTGCCGGCAACACAACATAGAAGCAGCACAATCATAAAAAGCACAATATCGCTTTTTGGACTCAAAAACCATTTCAAGAACTTTTTCATAGTAACTCCCGTTTTGAATTTTTGTACACATCAAGAAAAGATGTACCTTTTTTATTCCAGCTTTTCTAGCTTCTTTCAGACTTCTGAAGTTCAACAGTAATACTGATGAAAAAAGCCGTAATTGCCGCGAAATAAACCAGATCCCTGGTATCAATAACCCCCTGGGCAATTGCCGAAAAATGATAGCTGGCTGAAACAAACTGAATGACATTTACAATCTTTGCAGGCAGGAATACAAGATATTCGCCCATTAAAGCAAGAACCACACAAATGATGAATGCAATGAAAAATGAAATAATCTGATTTTTGGTTAACGAAGAAGCAAAAACACCGATTGCAGAAAACGCTGCGCAAAGGAAAATTGATCCAAGATAACCACAGAAAACAGTTCCTCCATCAAGTTTACCGAACGCAAGTATTCCCGGAATATAAACTGCAGTTGTCAAAACCATCAAAACGGAAAATGCAAAACATGCCATGAATTTTCCGAAAACCACATCGAATTCCGTAACAGGAAGAGTCATAAGAGTTTCTATGGAACCAGATTTTTTTTCTTCGGCAAAAATCCTCATTGTCAAAGCCGGAATAAAGAAGCTCAACAAAAGAGGAAGCAATGAAAACAACCGCCTCATTGAAGGCACTTTGTTGATAAAAAAAGTTTGCCAGAAAAGAATGCCTGTAAGCACAAGGAAAAGTCCCATTACAATATATGCAATCGGACTTGCAAAGAAAGAAGCGAATTCCCTTTTGAAGATTGTTACAAAAGAAAATTTCATTTTCTTAAGCTTATTTGTCATTATTTGCCCCCTGAGTAAGTACATGGAAAATATCTTCAAGGCTATTGCGCTGCAGGCTCAACTCAAACAGTTCAAAACCTTTTTCAAAAACAGCTTTTGCCAAAGCCGGGCGGATTTCTGTTTGTCCATCAATTGAAACAAGAGCTGCCAAGCCCTTCTCACTTTTTTCGAATTCAATGCCTTGAATTCCGCTGATTCCAGCAAATGCGCCTTTCAACTGTTCTTCAGTTGCACCAGCACAAACCCTAACTGTAGCCGCATTTCCATACCTTGTTTTCAGCTGATCTGTAGGGCTGTCCGCAACCAATTCACCGCCAGAAATAATGATTACCCTGCTGCAAAGTACTTCCACTTCGCTAAGAATATGTGTTGATATGATTACGGTTCGAGTCTGGCCTATTTCCTTAATCAGAGCACGTACTTCTTCCACTTGATTTGGATCCAAACCGCTTGTAGGTTCATCAAGAATCAGAATTTCAGGATCATTCATCAATGCATGAGCCAAACCAACACGCTGACGATAACCACGGGAAAGTTCACTTATATTTTTATGCATAACTTCTTCAAGCCCGCATTTTTTGCAAAGAAACGGAACCTTTATCAAAGGATCTTGTCTATGGATTTCTGCCACATATTTCAGATAATCTGCAACAATCATATCCCCATAAAGTGGGGCACTTTCGGGCATATAACCAATTTTTCCCTTTGTTTCCACAGGATTTTTGGCAATATCCACACCGTCAATCAAAATCGTTCCAGATGTAGGCTTTATAAAACCAGTAATCATTCTCATTGTCGTAGATTTTCCAGCCCCATTAGGACCTAGCAAACCAACAATCTGCCCGGTAGGAATGGAAAAACTTACATCATTCACTGCACGAAAGGTTCCGAACACACGGGAAATGTGTGAAACTTCAATCATCTGTTTCCTCCAAATTGTATGCATAAAAAAGGCTACATTCCCGCAAAAAGCAAAAACGCAGCCTTTTCTTATTAAACAACTATTTTAATGTTTCGTTACGCAAGTTTGGAAAGTTCCTTTTCATACCTGCGGTTTTCTCTCTCTTCACAAGCCTTATACAAGATAGCAACATTTCCAATAATACGAACCAATGTAGCCTGGCAGCTTTCAACCAGTCCCTGTGTAAGTTCATATTTTTCGTCTTTAAATTCATTGAACTTAACCTTTATAAGCTCATGACATTCAAGAGACTGCAAAACTTTTTCTGTCACTCCAGCTGAAACTCCATTTCCGCCAACAATAACCACAGGATCAATGGAATTTGCATATTTCTCAAGAAGTTTTCTCTGTTTACTACTCAATTCAATCATATCTTTATAATACCAGGAAACACAGTGTATTTCAATTATCCGGCAGATGCAAAAAGACACTCAAAGAAATCAAAGTTCAACACTTCCAGACATTTCCTCCTGGTACTGGACTTCAACAAGACCAAGAGGAACACTAAGCAGAGCCCCATAACGATTGCTATCTTCCTTCAGGCGATCAAAATAAATTGGAATGAGGCTTGAAAAACGCTCGTCAATTTCGCCATTGTCAGTCATATCGGCAAAAATCGAAAGTATTTTGTTTTTATCATATTCATCTTTATAAGAACGCCTGTCTATAAGGGCACTAAGGACATCAGCCACAACCATAAGACGTTGCTGAAGCGTAATCTGCTTTTCCACAAGACCATGAGGATAGCCATTTCCGTTCAGTTTTTCATGATGCCGAACCGCAATATCAAATATGCGACCTGGCACAACACCTCTTAAAATCTTTTCTGATTCCACTACATGCTGCTTCATGACCGTATATTCCCAGGAACGCAACCTGCCGGGAGCTTCAAGAATAGAACTTGGAATAGCCATTTTTCCAATATCATGAACAATTCCAGCAGTAAAAAGCTCATTAAGCTCCGTTTCTGAGCACCCGGCAAAACGTCCAATGGAAACCGCATAACAGGCAGCATGAATGGTATGCTGAACTGTTTGTGTACTCTTAAAGTCCATCAGATAAATCAGAAGACTCAAAAGTTGTTTTGTTTCCTCAGGATTGAACACAATTGCATCGCACCAGGAATAAAGCTCATCCAGATACTGACCATTTTGAAGCTTTGTAGAAACCGTTCGGCTTTCATCAATAATCTTAAAAATGTTCACAAACCTGGGATTAAATTTGCTTACACCACAAAATTTCAAATCTAAATCAGAATAATCCAGTTTGGTAGCATCAAGCATATTCACAATGGACGACGAACTAAAAATCAAGGAAGCATATTCAAGCAACGGAATTTTTTTTGCCAGATTTTCATCATATTTCTTATCGTAGAACAAAACAGCCCTTGCCACATCCCCAAGAGGAGTCATTTCCTTCAGATAATAATAGGCATAATGATAACAGGAATGAAGCTCTTCATAAGACAAATCGGAAGGACGAACTTTTTTTTCACCATAAAAGTGAAATGTTCCACATTGATTCAAAAGACCTAAAAGAATCGAATTGCGAATGGTAATTCTAGTATCACTGGCTTTCTGAGCAATCAAAGCAGCAAGATATGCGGTTTTGGAAGCAAAGACACCTAGCTCAGGGTTAATTTCGTGCAAAACCCTTATCATCAGATTAAGAATCTGAGCTGAAGTCAACAGATTTTTTGGAACAAATTCCTTGCTTCCATTCTTTTTGTCCATAAATACAATAATATCACGATTTTGTCGATTTTTAAACACTCTAATGGCAATATACAAAAAGAAAATCAGAGGATCTCTTTTGCAAGCAAAAGCTTAATGTCTTCCAAAAGAGAAAGAGAGCTCATTCCATTTTCCAGCGTTGACTTAAGTTCTGCCTTTCCGTCCAGAAAATCAATGGCATTTTGAACCATATTGGAAAAATACAATGTTTTTTTTGGCCGCTTTACAGAAAAATCCTTCTTCAACGAATAAAAGCCGGAATAAAGCTTTGACTGACAACGCTTTTCAAAACAAAAAATGCCATTTCCAACAGTAAAAGCACCCTCAGTACCAATCACTGTGACTTCAAAACCAAAAAATCTGGAACGTCCAGAAATCCTAAGCTGCACATCACTGCAATAAGGACAATCGTACCCAACAGTAAGGTTTCGAACAACACCTGGATCTTTTTCATCCAAATGAAAATTCAAAAGCCTCATATTCGAAAGCAAATCCTCCTTTCCAAAAGATTTAGCTTCAAGCAAAAACAAAAGCACATCCACAAGATGGGTCCCATCATGAAGCAAGCTGTAAGAACCATCCGATTCATTTTCTTTGGCATACACCCTAAGACCCGAATCAAGCCTTGCACTTACACTCTGCAGATCACCAATTTTTTCAATATAATTTCTGGCAATGGCATAATCAGCGGCAAAACGTCTCTCATGATTCACAAGGACAGGCACACCAAAAGATTTTGCGGCATCAACAATTTTCATTCCCTGCTCCACAGTAAGTGCAACAGGTTTTTCCAAAATAACAAGCGAAGGTTTTGCTTCAATTAAACGAACCGCCACATCCAGATGACTTTTTTCGTTTACAGAAATGACAACAATATCAGGTATTAAAAAATGTTTTTGTTCCAATCCAAGCAAAAATTTATCGATTGAAGAAAATGCTGCAGGCTTTGGCAAACCAGGCTGTTTTTTGCACACATATTTCTGCCATGACAGAAGGTTTTCCTCATTGGAATCAATGCCGCAGACAATGCGAACTCTTTTATTTGCAAGCAAAGCCATGGTATGACTTGCCGGCTGTTCGCGCTTACAGTCAAAACCAAGAGAAAAACCAATTCTGCCCGTGCCAATAACAGCAGCAGTGTAAATTTTATTCTTCATCCGTACCACAAGAATGCGGCAAAAAGCCCTTCTTTCCTTCTATTTTGTAGCCTTAAAATTCAAAGCTGAAACAACAGCTGCAATACCAGCGCGACCAACATTCGAAGACTTACCAACTCCCCAAACCTGTTCACCATTTTCTTTTGTAATCTGGACATAAGCAATAGCCTGAGTATCGGAACCAGTACCAACACTGTGCTCATGGAAACTTGTTATATTGAATCTAGGTGCTGGAGTTTGCGCCATGGCATTTACAAAAGCATCAAGAGGTCCATTTCCGTTGGCAGCAATAGCAATCTTTTTGCCCTCCCATTCAACAGTGGCCATGCCGGCAACCTGTTCAGGCAAGCCAGAATTACGCTCTCCTTCGATATGTCGTTCAGAAATCTCCAGGATATTCAACGGGTACTTTGTATTCAACCATGTCTTTTCAAATACATCATAAATTTCTTTTGGCATAAGTTCGCGCTGAGCTTTATCAGCCGCATTCTTAACCATTTCGCCAAACACAGGATGCATAGCCTTAGGCAATGAAAGACCATAATCCTGTTCCATAATAAAAGCAGCTCCACCCTTACCAGACTGACTGTTAATTCGAATGATTCCCTCATACTGACGGCCAATATCATGGGGATCGAAAGTAAGATAAGGAACATCCCAATAATCGTTTGGCTTCATCTTTACACGGGCAGCCATACCCTTACGAATAGCATCCTGGTGAGAACCGCTGAACGCAGTGAAAACCAATTCTCCAGCATATGGAGTTCTAGGATGGATTTTCATTCCTGTCAAACGAGTATAAGCTTCCACCAGCATGGGCATGTTGGTAAAATCAAGTTCAGGGTCAATTCCCTGAGTGTACATATTCATACCAACATTAACTATATCAAGGTTACCAGTACGTTCACCATTACCAAACAGACAACCTTCAACACGATCAGCACCAGCAAGCAAACCTAATTCGCACTGAGCAACACCTTCACCACGATCATTATGATTGTGCAAAGAGATAATTACATTCTCTCTATCAGAAATATTCTTGCAAAAATATTCAATCTGGTCCGCGAACTGATTTGGCATGGCACATTCAACAGTAGTCGGAAGATTCAAAATCACCTTATTATCACTTGAACAACCCCATTCCTTCTTTACAGCTTCACAAACTTCCAAAGCATAATCAATTTCAGTAGTAGAAAAAGATTCTGGAGAATACTCAAGCTGGATTTCTGTTCCTTCGCTCATTGAAAGGCAGCTCTTTACACAACGGATTCCCTCAATAGCAATCTGTTTGATTTCATCCTTAGATTTATTGAAAGTATATTTTCGCTGAGAAGGAGAAGTGGAATTATATAAATGGAAAATTGCTTTTTTGCAACCTTTCAAAGATTCAAAAGTACGCTTGATCAGCTTTTCACGTGCCTGACACAAAACCTGCAGGGTCACATCTTCGGGAACGTGATTTTCTTCTATCAAACGACGCATAAAATTAAATTCCGTATCGCTGGCAGAAGGGAAACCAACTTCAATCTGCTTAAATCCAACCTTTACAAGAAGATCAAAAAATTCAAGTTTCTGCTCAACACCCATAGGATTAATAAGTGCCTGATTACCATCACGAAGATCTACAGAACACCAAAGCGGTGCCTTTGTAATCTTGTTATCAGGCCAGCTACGATTCTTCAACGGAACATCCTCAAATGGACGATACTTACCTTTCGGATCCATAGAAACTTTCATTTTTATCATGCCTCCTATAAAAGTCAATTATGCAGGGGAAAGCCTTCCCCTCGCTTCAGCCACATGCTGTGTCTTACGCTACCCCTTCTCCTAGGGAAGAGGCTGTCCAATAAGGCTGCATTACGGTAGTTAAGTTTATCGAAACCACCACATTTAGTGTAGCAGTCATTTCGACAAGCTCAATGAGCGCTACACTCATTACTTTTGGGACAGCCCCTTCCCTAAAACCCAAGTCAGCATAAAAAAAGACCCGCCGTTTTGGCAGGTCTTGCAATTTTCATATCAATAATCGACAAAACACATTCTA
>JAEDGP010000026.1 GCA_016297405.1 Treponema sp. | reverse complement strand
TTGATTGTAGGGACTGGAGAGAACAAGAACAGAACTTATTCACTAAAAAGATAAAAGAGTGTAAGATAAAACCGCTAAAATAGCGCGGCTTTATCTTACATTGAACTGCTGTTCCTCATTACATTACGGAACAGCGTAAAAAGTCAATCGATTGTTGAAACAATCTTCTTGACTTTTTATGGGAGACAAAAATGAACATATTTAATAGATTTTATGACAGAAAAACGATGACGCTTGTTCGTCCATTTGTCTACAAAAACTCGTTTGTTGGTTCAGAAGCAAAAAAAATAATTGTCCTTCTTCTGATTCAGGTGTTTTTTCTTCTTTATTCCTCAAGTTATGATTCTGTCTTCGTAATTCTTTCGGCAGTGTGCGCTTCGGTTACCGCAAATCTTGTGAGCGTACATTTTTTTGAGGATAAATTCCACAATCATTATTCATGGTATTTGAGCATTGTACAGGGATTGATTGTAGGCTTTCTTTTGCCTTCAGGCTATCCTGTTATTTCGGTTTTTTCAATAACTTTGTGCACCATGCTCACAATCAAGCATTTTTTCGGTGGATTTTCTTATGCCTGGGTAAATCCTTCGGTATTTGCGGTTGTCATTCTTTGGATTGTTGGGGCCAGAGCATTCCCTGAAATTGCAATCTCAAATGATCTGCTTTTGATGAGAAATCCGTCATTGCAATTGTTGGAAACAGGCTATTTCAAGATTTATTCGTTTGACCAAGCCGTTACAGAATCGTTTAACAATTCTGTTTTCAATCTTTTTGGAGTTACTATCCCTGAAGGTTATATTTCCTTGTTTTGGGATTCAGGATCCGCTATTCCTGCTTTCAGGTTCAGTTTCTTGACTCTGGTGTCTTCCATCATCTTGTTCAGTGATGATTATATTAAGCTTATAATTCCATCGCTTTTCCTTGTTGTATATGGAACTCTTGTTCGTTTCCTTACACCTGTGTTTTTTGGCGGAATTTTTGCAAGCGGCGATATTCTGCTGGCTCTGCTTTCGGGTGGAACGTTGTTCACTGCTGTTTTTGTGCTCAACTGGTATGGGACAGCACCTGTTTCCATTGCAGGTAAAGCTTTCTATGGCATAATTGCCGGAGTTTTTGCTTTCTTTATTTCCGGATGCGGAACTTCTGCATGCGGAATGGTGTTTACGGTATTGCTTTCGAATATCGTTTCAATTTTGATTCAGCAGTGGGAAAACCACCGAAATCGCTTGAAGCTAAAAAAAATTATGGCTTTGGTTAATGATGAAAGAGGTGCAAAATGATTTCTAGTTCATCCGTAAATACAAAGGAATTTTTCAGAGTTTTTGGAATTTTCCTTGGAATCGTTGCAGTATTTTTTCTTATTCTTGTGGGAATGGTAAAATGCAGCGGAAATTCTTCTGACAAGGAATTGAAGGAAGTTGTGCAGTCGGTTCTTGATGAGCGAATGCCTGACCAATGGAATGTGCTGGAAAAAGTCGAGATTTCTTCTCCATTTAAGCTTAGCAGTGTGCTTTATTCCATCCAGAATAAAAAAACTGGTCAGCATGCATATGCAATTATGGTCAGAACTGCAACTCTGTACGGTCCTTTTCCTGCTGTTTTCACATATATGGACGGGAAGAAACCAGTGTTTGTTGGTTATGGTGCAGTGCATGGCAGAATCAAGACTATTCTTGAAGAAAACAACAGCAACATTCGGATGAATTACTGGATGGAAAAAATACCACGAATCATTGAAGATTCAACAGGAGATGACAAATGACACGAAGTGCTGTATCTCTTTATATGATTGCAACTTGCTCTCTTGTAGTTGTTGCGCCAGGTCGCTTTGTTGCAGGCCTTTTGCTTGCCATGGAATTGATGTTTCTGCTTGTTTTTGCAAGCTTGTTTCGTAAGTTTTTGAAGATTTTGAAGCTTGGAATGCTTTTTATTCCAAGTCTTCTGCTTTTTATTGTTTTTGCCACAATGTTTTTCAGGCAGATTTTGTTGCTATGGATGCCTGAACTTGCTATGCAGCTGGGATTTGTGATTTATTTGCCTGCAATATCGCCTTTTTCTACGGTTTTTCTTTTTGATGAAAAAGATTTGTCGATAAAAGATGAGATTCAGGCTGTAATAAAGCCTGCATTAATTGCTTCATGCTATACCATAGTTTTTTCTTTTATACGCGATGTGTTAGGTTACGGAACGATTACTTTCCCTGGTGTAAGCCGAATGAATGAAATCGTACTTTTTTCTTCTCAGAATATTACATCCTTTACATTTCTGGCAACAATTCCTGGTGCTCTTGTTATGAGTTCCTTGTTCCTGGCTTTGTATCTTGCTATCGAGCGAAAGGTAAAAATTCTAAAAGAAGCGGGGGTAGAGGTATGATTTACACAATTCTTTACTATGTTTTCTTTGCATCTGCTGTAATGCTCTATGGAATCGGAATGAACAGAGCTATTGTTCTGTGTGATTCGATTCACAGGCTTTTGATACCTGTAATTAAGACTGTTCTTAGCGTCTTGCTGTCTTCAATTTTTACCTGGATTATATTGAAACACCTTCTGACGCCTTTGGGGATTATTGAATTATATCCTTTTGTGGCTGTAATAATTTTCGTAGTTGTTTCTGTTTTTCTGGAATTAATGATCCGCATTTCTACAAAGAAAGTTTCGTCTGAGTTCATCGTTTCCTTTCTGATTGTAATCTTGACGATAAATGAAAGCCTGAATCTATTTGATGTAATAATAATTTCTTTAAGTTGCATTGTTTCCTTCCTTATTCTGATTCCGTTGTTGTATTCCATCAAAAACCGGGTTGATCTTGTGGGAAATCTGCGGGTTCACGGAAATATCAGAAGCCTTTTACTTGTTTCATTGGCAGTTTTGGTTTGTGCACTTGCTGCGGGTAACATTTCATGGCTTAATCCTGGAGTGATAAAATGATAATTACAATACTTTTCCTCAGCCTTTTTTTCATAGTCATAAGTTTAATAATCTATTTTCTGATTGTTGTAATGGTTCCTGCCGTAAAAGAACAGACAGGTGTTCACTCAAACATAATCTTTTCCCATCTGGAACATAATTATGCCAAGCTCAAAAAGGAAAATCCTATAGAAAAGTCTGGAAAAAAGGCGATTGTCAAGTGCTTTTGCAATAAGAAATTTGATGTGGAGAGCAATGCAGGAAAAACCGGCCAAAGTTGCAGCGTAATCAATCACGTTTATGAGACTCTAAATGATTGCAAATATTCTTGTCTGGGATTGGGCGATTGCATTAAAGTGTGTGACCGAAATGCCATAGTCATAAAAGATAATTGTGCAGTCATTACCGAACTTTGTAATGGTTGCGGAAGATGTGTAGATGTTTGCCCTAAAAAACTTATTTCCATCATCAATGTAGACGAAGTGAAATCTGTTTTTTGCAAGAATGATTCTATCAGTCTTTCAAGTTGCTCAAAATTCAAAAAAGAAGAAAAAGTGCAGTGGCCAGAGCGCAAATACTTTAAAATATGGAAAATATGTTATAAACTGTTTGGTGGGAAATAGTAAAAGTCGATAGATAACGGAAAAAGTGGAAAAGGTAAAGAATTTTATTTGTTTCAGTTTAAAATCCTCAATGCTTGGGCTTTCGGACTATGATGTTATGGAAAAACAATATCAAAGTCTTTATAAGCCTTTGGGGAAATTTCTTTATGCTAACCAGAGTTTTCGCATTTCCCTTGCTTTTAATGGCGTTCAGCTTGCTTTTTTTGAAAAAAAACATCCTGAATTCATAGAAATTCTTAAGCAGTTAATGGACCGCAAGCAAATTGAAGCAATAGGGGGTGGTTACTATGATCCTGTTTTCCCTTTGCTTTATCCGATGGATAGGAGTGGTCAGATTGATCTGCTTTCCTCAAAACTTCGCTACCTTTTTGGAAAACGTCCCAGGGGCATTTCAATCTGCGCAAGTATATGGGATCCATCCCTTGTTTCTTCCTTTTCAAGCAGCGGTATGGAGTATGTGATTCTTGATGAAAGCTTGATTTCAGATGAGAAAAAGAAAGGCATTCCTCTGCTTATGGCCGATAAAGGAAAGTCTATTTCGATTTTGTATGATAGTGTATCCCTCAAGCCAGATGTAGATACAGATGTAAAAAAATATCTTGAGAAAATTCTTGATTTTATAGAAAAAAAGGAAAAGCATCTGAAAAATGAGTTTTTCGAATCCGAAAAAGTCTTGTGCATTCAATTCAAGACCGATGAAATGGAAAAACTTTTAAATTCCGGCTGGCTTTCTAAAATTAATAAAGAGCTTTCCTTGGGAGAACAGAAATTTGAGCTTTGCACTTGTTTTCAGTTCGTGAAAAATACGGAAGCAAGAATTCCAACTTATGTTTCTTCTGGAATGAGTTCGGAAATTGCTACATGGGCTGTTAAACCTTACCAGCCGGTAAAAAAAATTGGCAGATCCGATGTTACGATTTTTGATCTTTTTCAGATTTATCCCCAAAGTAAAGCCTTGTTTGACAGAATGGTTTATGTGAGCCAGCTGGTAAATCAAAGTCATGGGGATAAAATTCGTAAAATACATGCCCGGGAAAAACTGTGGGAATCTCAGATCGGAGATGGATTTATTTGTACAGCAAAAGGAGCGTTTGTAAGTTCTTCATTCAGGCAACAGGCATATAAAAAACTTTCAGATGTAGAAAAGATTCTTCGTGAATGTGGTAATTTTGAAGAATCCGTGGATAATTTTGACTATAACAGTGATGGATATGACGAATATGTCTGCCGCATGAAAAATTTTTTTGCTGTAATCAATCGTAAGGGCGGAACAATAAAAGAATTCGACGTTATGCAGAGTTGCGGAAATTTTGCCGACAATTTTACCCGCTCAAAGGAATTTGAAGGCTGTGACGATAATTATGAACGTGGTCTTTTTGTTGATCATCTTTTTTCTCTGCAGGAATTTGAAAGCTACCTGAAGAACACTCCTTCTGGAAACGGGATTTTTTCCCAGAAGCTTTACAAGCCTCTTAAATTCAATCCGTTGCACCAGGAAGTCAATTTTGGTGTTTCGGCGTTGTTCGAAAAGAAACAGGCTGTAAATCTAAGAAAAAAGTATATTGCCAATTCAAGCGGGTTTTCGATTCAATACATTATGAAAAATGAAAGTGACCAGCTTCTGTCTGCAAAATTTGCCGTTGAGTCAAGTTTTGCTCAGGTAAATTTCAATCCTACGAATTTCAATGCATTCAAGCTTGAAATTATTACTGATGGACAGAAAAGGGAAATCGATACAAAATCCTCTTCAAAGGATTTGATTGATTCAGGTTATTTGAATGATGTGGAAGCTTTTCAGTTGACAGATACAGATAATGGTATTTCCTTTACTTTTGAGCCAAATGAAGCGTGTGGACTTTCGTTTTTTCCGATTGTTTTCAAACGTCCAGAATATCTTACCGGCCAACCCGTTGATGCCAGTATGACTTTCGCTGCTTCTTTGTTTTGGGATGTTCAGCTTGAGCCTGGCATGGAAATGGAAAAATACATCAACTTTTCATTCTTTCCTCAACATAAAAAAAAGAAAAACTCAAAGAATATTTAAGTACTGGTGGAGTAAAGATGTCAGATAATTTTGAAGATGTTCTTTCCAAAATAGAGGAATTGAAGGTAATTCTTGAAAGCTATGATTTTTCCCTTCCAGTTCCTTCAGATTTTGATTTTAATAAAGTTACAAGAGAATGCGTTTTCAAAATGATTGATAATGTGGTCCGCATTGAAAGCGAAAAGGAAAGTCTTAAGGCTTTCCTTGATGAATCTGATTTTTGGACTGCGCCTGCAAGTACAAAATTTCATGGAAATTTTAAATATGGTTTGAGTTTTCATTCAATTTATGTGTTGAAACAGGCGTTGAGTTTTGCATGTCCGCTTTTGAAAAATTTTCAGACTTGCAGATTTGCAAAACAGTTTTCGATTACAGCTGAAGATATATTCATTTCTTCATTGGCCCACGATTTTTGTAAAACCGATTTTTATTGCATCGAATATAGAAACACGAAAGATATAACTGGCAACTGGGTGAAAAAGCCTATGTACAAAGCCAAAGGCGATTCGCGAAATCTTGGTCATGGAAATGAATCTGTGCTTAAACTTATTAAAATTATGCCTTCTTATATAGACAACAGGAATGTGCTGGAAGCTGTAAGCATGCATATGGGATTTAGCGACATCAGTGAAAGCCAGACATACAATTATTCCAATTTCAGTCAAAATCCGCTGGTTCTTCTTTTGCAGTTGGCCGATGAAACTGCGGCAGCCTGGTTTGACTGCTGACATTGAAAATAGTCAGAAAAACATCTATAATTTTCTGCTCATTAAAAATATTTTTCTTAATTGAAGGAACTATATATGAATCGAAGATTAATTACTTCTGCTTTGCCTTATGTAAACAATATTCCTCATCTTGGAAATCTTATCCAGATGCTTTCGGGTGATGTTTTTGCAAGATTTTGCCGTTCTAGAGGCTATGATACCCTTTATATCTGTGGTACTGATGAGTATGGTACTGCAACAGAAACTAAAGCCCTTGAGGAACATAAAACTCCAAGAGAGCTTTGTGATTATTATTACAAGGAACATACAAAAATATACGATTGGTTCCATATCGATTTTGATAAATTCGGTCGTACATCAAATGATGAATGTACGCAGATAACCCAGGAACTTTTCAATGACCTGGATAAGAACGGGTTTATTTCAGAACATACGAACAAGCAGCTTTTTTGTCCTCATTGCAATATGTTTCTTGCTGATCGCTATGTTGATGGAACTTGTCCTAAATGTGGGTCAACAGGGGCTCGTGGAGATCAGTGTGATGATTGTGGTTCACTACTTGATCCAAATGAATTGATTAATCCACGATGTCATACCTGCGGAAACACGCCAGAGGTTCGAGAAACAAAACATCTTTATATAAATCTTCCAGAAATTTCTTCGAGACTTGATTCATGGATGGAAAAGGTCAGTAAGGAAGGAAAATGGTCAGATAATGCCATCAATATTACAAAGGCATGGATTCGAGACGGACTTAATGAACGCGCAATTACTCGCGATCTTAAATGGGGTATTCCTGTTCCAAAAGCTGGTTATGAAAATAAGGTTTTCTACGTATGGTTTAATGCTCCAATCGGATATATGTCCATTACAAAACAGCTTGCGAACGAACTTGCAAGTGAAGGAAAACAGTCCTTTGACTGGAAAAGCTGGTGGCTCCCTGGTGAAAGCGAAGAAGCAAAAGGTAAGGAAAGCGTACATCTTTTTCAGTTTATCGGTAAGGACAATATTCCATTCCATACTGTAATTTTCCCTTGTACATTGCTTGGTTCAAGTCATGACTACACAAAGCTTTTCCATATGTCTTCTACTGAATATTTGAATTATGAAAATGGAAAATTTTCGAAGAGCCGTGGAGTTGGTGTTTTTGGAACTGATGCAATTGAAACTGGCATTCCAGCTGATGCATGGCGTTTCTACATTTTCTATAATCGCCCTGAAAAACAAGACTTCCAGTTCACATGGAAAGATTTCATGGAAAAACTCAATAGTGAGCTTATTGGAAACCTTGGAAATCTTGTGAACAGAACGCTTCTTTTTGTAGGAAGATATTATGATGGAATCATTCCCGATGCTCCAGTTGATGAAGAACTTTGGGCTAAAGTTCGTGAACTGGAAGCAAGAGCAACTGAATATCTTGAATGGGCTGACTTGAAAGATGCTTTCCGAACTATGTTTGAAATTTCAGATGTTTGCAACAAGGCATTTCAATCTGGTGAACCATGGAAGACTCGGACAACTGACCCTGAGTTTGCCGCAAAACTTATTCATAATCTTGCTTATGTGATCAAGGATCTTATGATTATGATGCATCCATATATGCCTCAGTACACACAGAAGGTCATGGGATATTTTGGTAAGACTATTGCGGAAAGCAAGATTGGATGCGAAAAACTAGAAGGTCTTGACTGGAGCGATATTGGAAATACTAATGGCCTTGATAAAATCGGGCCTGCTGAAGTTTACTTTAAGCCAATGGACCAGAAAACCATGCTTGCGTTCCGCGAAAAATTTGGTGGTACTCAGGCAGAACGAAAAGACGGCAAGAAAGAGCAGAAAAAAGCTGAAAAGAAAGCTAAACCTGCAAAATCAGAACCTGTTGTACTTCCATTTGAACAGCAGGCCCAGTTCTTTGGCCAAAAAATAGAGCTTAAAGTGGCAAAAGTTGTTTCAATCGAAAGAAATCCAGATTCAGACAAATTGTATGTGGAGCATGTGGATGATGGCACTGGTGTTGACCGCATAATTCAGTCAGGACTCGTGCCATATCTGAAAGAGGACGAAATCCTTGGAAAGAATGTTGTGATTGCTGCAAATCTTGCACCAAGAAAAATGCGTGGAATCGAAAGTCATGGTATGCTTTTGGCTGCTGATTACAAAGATGCAGATGGAAAGGATTGTGTTGAGCTTTTGACTGCTCCCTGGGCAGCTCCTGGAACAAAAATCGTTCTTGAGGGACAGGATGAAAAAGCTCAAAAGCCAGTTGAAATTCAGGCTGATGATTTCTTCCAGATTGAAATCAAAGTAAACAATAAAAACGTTGAAATTGGCGGAAAGAAACTTCTTGCCGCAGGCAAGAATATTACCACTGAATTTACGGAAAACGGTGGGGTGAACTAAGTGTTTACTATAAAAGTTTCAAAAATAGAAACGACAGTCTTGACCAATGAGGGAAGCTTTCTACAGACTCCTTTTTGGGGGGAATTTAAATCTCGCCATGGATGGAATCTTAGCCGCTTTCTTATAGATGTGAATGGGGAAGGGTTGTCTTTTTCGAAGGAATGTTCCCTTATGGTTCGTTCCTTTGGAAAAGCCTTTGCGCGTTTTTCCCTCGCTTATGTCCCTTTGTTTCCATCTCTTTTGTTTGAAGATAAAAATGCCAACGATCAGAATATTGAATTTACCAATTTTCTTTATGAATTGGCTGTGGCCTTAAAGCCTTTTCTGCCAAAAAATACAATTTGCATCCGTTTTGACCCTGATGTGTCTTTTGATACCCCTGAGGAAAGAGATTTTTTTGTGCAAGGGGTAAAAGTTGTATCTTATGCAGATCGGTTGAGACTTACAAAAAATAAAGTTGACATTCAACCTCCTGATTCAACGAAAGTAGATTTGCTACCTTCAGAAGATGAAATTCTTGCAGCCATGAAGACAAAATGGAGATATAACATCAACCTTTCAGCAAGAAAAGGGGTAGAGGTTGAGAAAGTTAATGGACTTTCACCTGATTTTTCCCGGAAACTTGATGTTTTTTATGAACTTTATAAGATTACTGCTGAGAGGGACGGCATTGCCATGCATGCAAAAGCCTATTATGAAGATTTGATAACGTCTTCCTGGCAGGAAAAAATGCAAGGAAAAGATGTGCCTGAAGTGAACCTTTACATTGCTAAACATGAAGAAGATTATCTTGGTGCGATCATCACTTTGTTCAGTAAGTCTGAAAGCGTATATCTTTATGGATGTTCAAGCAACGTAAAGCGTAATCTTATGCCAAATTTTCTGCTTCAGTGGACAGCCATGAAAGATGCAAAGAAATACGGCTCGAAATATTATGACATGTATGGAATGCCCCCAACTGATGATGAAAAACATCCGATGCATGGACTTTATATGTTCAAAACAGGCTTTGGTGGAAAAAATATCCATCGAATTGGAACCTATGATGTTCCGCTTTCTGTTGCATATAAGATTTGTACCGCAATGGAAAATCTTCGCGCTTTCTGGCATAAGAAAATTCTCAAAAAGATTCGTGGCAGGTAACTGTTGGAAAATCCTATCGGGAACTGTCTGATTGTTGCAGGCGGTAAAGAATCTAAGATTCCTCATAATGATGGCGATTTTGTTATTGCCTGCGACAAGGGACTGGAATATTGCTTGAAGCAGGGGATTAGGCCAGATATTGCTGTAGGTGACTTTGATTCTTTTTCAGGTGAAATTCCATGCAATCTTTTTGTGGAAAAACTTCCTCGTGAAAAAGACGACACGGATACCATGCATGCTGTGAAAAAGGCAATTGCACTTGGGTACACTTCCTTTACTTTGACTTGTTGTCTTGGCAACAGACTTGATCACGCATTTTGCAACATCCAGACCTTGTCTTTCATAAAAAGCCAGGGTCTGGACGCAAAGATTATTGAAGACGATGAAGAGCTTTTCATAATTCAGAATGAAACAAGAAACATTCCGCCAAAAGATGGTTTTTCACTATCTGTTTTTTCCCTAAGCAAAAAATCAAAAGGGGTTTTTATTGAAGGTGCCAAATATAATGTTTCGAATTTCTGTTTTTTGGCCGATGTTCCCATGGGTGTTAGCAATGAATGGCAGGGAAATTGTACAATCAAGGTAAGAAAAGGCAGGCTTTTGGTCATATTAAGTCGATTAAGTTTATCCTGACAATCATCGTTGTGTGTAAAAGCTTTTTTGCTCATTATGAGAGGCTATGTGAATTTTCTCTGCTGTTTAATTTTTTTTGAAATAATCCGTCATTTCAAGTGCTTTTTGGAAAAAGCTTTCTTCCATTAAGTCTGGGAATTTTTCTTTGAGTACATTCAGGTTCATTCGCAAATTTTGCTGGTCATTACCAAAAATGATGATTTGCGTGTAACCGCATTCCCTGTGTTGTTTTGCCAGGTCATTGATTGTTGAGCAGACGAATAAAACAAAATCCAGTTCAGAAAGCTTTTGAATGGTTTGTTTGCTGCAAGGTAAAAGTTTCATATCCAGAAAAATCATGCCATGGGGATTTTGGATTTGCGTTAGGCCAAGTGCATTTTGGATTATCATCTGGACTGGGCTTTCTCCAAGGCTTGCAGCAGATATTGCGGTCATTCCCGAAATCCGCGGATTAATTTCTATGATATACCATTGTTTTCCGTCAAAAACAAGATCAACTTGACACAGTCCCTTTATGTTCATCAGTTTTCCAAGTCGACTCATTTCGCTTTTTAGCTTTGAAATCATGAAAATTTCATCAGTTACAGGCCCAATTTTAATGCTTTGCTTTGGACTTGTGATACCATACTGGTTGACCGAAAAAAAGAATGGATCTAGTACGGTAATCCCATCATCATTTCCCATGATTTCTATCCCAGCTTGAATACCTTTAATGAATTTTTCAACAAGGCGGTTACTCTTCATTTTTTTTGATTGAAGATAGTTTTTACTTCCTTCCGGCGTGTTTATGACATCTACGTTGAAAGAACTTAACCCGCATGTGTCCTTTATTACAATGGGATATTCCATCTTTTCCAGACAGGATTGTATATATTCCTTGTATACATTGATTTTTACAGATGGTGTGCTTTTTTCTGCCATGTACAGTTCCCTGTCGATTGAAAATCCATTGGGAATGGAAAAACCGTTTTGTTCCAGGAAAACACGTATCTTTTGCTTTTGGAAACAAAGCATCGAAAAGTTTTTGTCTATACATTGTTTATAGGTACTCATTTTTTCAGCTATTATGCTGTCCATGACGCAATGCCAGTCATAAGGAGGATCCCAGAAACTGACTGGAAGAGCCAGATCACACTTTAAGGAATCAAGGAACCTGGCGATTTCTTCTGCTGTTTTCAGGTTCTGGGGAATCAGATGATATTCAACAAATTCGCTTTTTTCGCAGATTTCTTCCCCATCATAATCGATTAAAAAAGTTCCTGGCATTTGTGTGGCTATAACAAATGAGTGTTCCAGATATGTTTGGCACAGTTTTTGGAAATTGTCCTTGCAGCTTGGCCAGGAAATTCTGTGCATTGTTTTTGGATTGTAGTTGTTTGCATTTGTGCTGAACAGAAGAATACGCATGATATGATTTTATCAAATTGAAATATCATTTGAAATGGATATAATGCCTGTCATTGTAAAAAAAATGCCTTTCCTGTAAAATCCTATTCATGAATATGGAAGCTTTTGTTTTAGGTTGCGGAGGAATGATGCCGCTTCCTTACCGTCATCTTACTTCAGTCCTGCTTAGAAGAGATGGAGATCTTTTTCTTTTTGATGGTGGCGAAGGCACTCAGGTAAGCCTTAGAAGATTGAATCTTAAGTGGAAAAAAATCAATGCGATTTTCATATCCCATACCCACGCAGATCACATTACCGGGCTGCCAGGACTACTTATGCTTTCTGCTCAGGTAGACCGCAATGAACCGCTTTACATTTATGGACCTCCAAAAATTTCCCAGTACATTGAAACAAGTCGCAATGTTTTGGATATGTATATAAATTATCCAATTGTGGTAAAGGAAATAACCGCGCCTTGCGTTGTACATGAAGGCGATGGGTTTTATATAAGGGCTTTTCCCTTGGATCATACAAAAACTTGTGTTGGATATACATTGGAAGAGCTTGATCGCCCCGGAGAATTCAATCCTGCAAAAGCGAATGAACTGAAAGTTCCCGTAGGTCCTTTGTGGGGAAAGCTTCAGAAAGGTGAATCAGTTCAAAATACAGAAGGAAAAGTCATTACTCCTGATATGGTGATGGGTGAAAAACGTAGCGGCCGAAAATTCAGTTTTGTGACAGATACATTGTACAAATCTAGCATAGCAAAGGAAGTAATGGGCTCTGATCTTCTTATCTGCGAAAGCATGTTTGAAGACGAGCTTTTGGATCAGGCAAAGGAAAAGAAGCACATGACCGCAAGTCAGGCTGCTACTATTGCCAGAGATTCCAATTCAAAGCGAATGTGCATGATTCATTACAGTCCCCGTTACACGGATAAGGAGCTGGAAAAGCTTTTGTCCCAGGCCCAAAAGATTTATCCTAATGCAGAACTTTCCAGGGACAGAATGCACATTGAGATTCCATACGAGGATTAGCCAGAATGATTGAACTTGTTGGTTTCTGTAAAAAGTATTCTCGTTCTCCAAAAGAAGCAGATGTGGTTCATAACGTTAATTTGAAGGCCGAAAAAGGCAGGATAACTTGTCTTTTAGGACCAAATGGATCAGGAAAGACCACAATAATAAACGCAATTTGTGCAAATCATTATGCAACAAAAGGAAAGGTATTTGTTACTGATGATGATCGCAACGTTTATGATCCATCTGTAAATCTGCAGGAGTCCCAAAAAATTATTGGCTTTGTTCCCGAAATTCCACTTCTTTCAAAGGATCTTACTGTCCTTGAACAGTTGGAAAATACTGCCGATCTTTTGGGACTTGGTCAAAAACAAAAGGATAAAGCTATACAGGAAGTGGTTCACAAATGCGCATTGAAGCAGGTTCTGGTCAGGAAAATCGGCAATCTTTCAAAAGGCTATGCCCAACGTGTTTCCTTTGCATCAGCTCTTATTGGGAATCCAAATAATCTGGTATTGGATGAACCTATGTATGGTTTGGATCCAGCTCAGATCATACAGTTCAGAAATCTTATTCGAACATCGGGTCAGGGAAAGACCGTTCTTATGTCAACCCATCTTATGCAGGAAGTGGCGGCAATGGCAGATTATATCTATATTATTTGCAATGGACAGATAAAAGCTTTCGGGACTCCCGCTGAAATCCTTTTGCAAAGCAATTCAGCGACAATCGAAGAAGCATATATAAAGATTACAGGTGAAAACGATGAACTTGTATGACAAAACTTTAATTTCCTTTTGGAAAAAAAATTTCTTTTATTCGCTGATAAAGCCTGTTTTCTTTTTTTGTGGCATCCTGAGCCAGGTTTTCTGTGCCCTTTATTTTTTTGTGATACGGGATTTTTTTGGTGGCTCTGGAATCACTGATTTAAATTTTCTTTTCCTTTCGATTCCCTTTGTTTCGATTGTGGTTTTGCCTTCATTATGTACGAATAATTTTCTTGCAAGCAGAGAATTCAGGACTTTTCTGCCTTCTTATAAGGTGATTTTTGTACGGATAATGAATGTGGCTGTCCAATATTACCTGATTCAGCTTTCACTTGTTTCAGTCGTAGAGTGTGTATCTCTTTTTGGCTCAGTGGATTATGGGCAGGTTTGGACAAGCTATATCTTTCTTTTCTTCTACAGTTTCTGTGCTTCTTCCATTTGTGTATTTGTTTTTCAATTATTTGATTCAATTGTACTTTCCTTTTGTTTCAGTGCAGTGACCATTGGAATTTTTTCTTCAATACATTTGCTTTCATTGAATGCCAGTTCCTCAAGCCTGCTTTCCTTGATTGTGCGTACATTGAGTTTTTCATGGCATTTTAATAATGCGGCAGGTGGAGTGCTTTCTTCCGTTGATATCTTGTTTTTCCTGATAACAGGATTTGTTTTTTTCTTTTTTAGTTGTCTCCTGTCTCAATATAAGAAAGGTTTTGCTTTTAGTGTAATTCATAAGGTTAATGTGGTTTTGATGCTTTTGATTTTTGGTTTTCTTTATGCAAATTCCACAATCTACAAATCAAAGAAAGATTATTCCTACAATCAGAGCAGAACTTTAAGTGACTTTGGAAAAAGAATCTTGTCATTGCGACAAAATAAGATTTCCATTACTTATTACAGAAGTCCAAGAATCTTTTCTATTTTTCCACAAGCCCATAACGTCAGTGATTTTCTGTTGGAATATGGCGATTATGGCGTTTCTGTTCAGGAAGTTGATGCTGATTCTGATGAAAACTCAAAAATCCTTGCTTCCTACGGAGTGTATCCTCAGAACATAAGAATAAGTGGCAACAATAAAGCTGAATTTGTAGGCGTTCATTCAGCTATCGTAATTGAGTATCTTGATAAATATGAAGTGATTCCGTTCATGATTTCCACCGATTCTCTCGAATATGAAATGGACGGACGGCTTTTGCATCTTTTAACCGGAAAGGAAAGAACTGTAAATGTTCTGGTGGCAAATGATCTTTCTGTTGAACATGATTATGATTACGTTGTTCCATGGATTAGTGCTCAGGGGTTCAGATGTAATTTGATTGATGTGGATGAAGCTGATATTGTTTCTCAGCTGACAGGGGATGACAAACTGCTGCTTGTAATTGGTTCTTCAAAACTGTCTTTAGAGCATTGTGCGCAACTTGAGGAATTTCTTGGAAATGGAGGAAAAGCGATATTCTGTGTTTCTCCCTTTGATGCGGATCTTGTGAACAACTGGAGCATTTCGAAAAGCCAGAACCAGAACCTTTTCACCATGTTTGCAAAATATGGCATAAGATGGACTGGAAGATTGATTCGTGACTTGAGCTGCAGCAATGTGCGAATGGACAGCGATACAAACGCCGATGGAAGTAAATCCTCATCTATTGTAAGCCAATACATTTCCTACTGGCCATGGCCATCGCTTTTTCCACAGGAGAATGCTCCTTCTGGATTGTGCATGTATTGGCCATCTCAAGTCGATGTTTCGTTCTGCGATGCCGCAAAACCTTATCTGTTTTCCTCTTCTCTTGCACAATCCATAGGACAGTCTTTTAATGCCTATGGCTCTCTTTTCGACACTTTTCCCTTTGATTTCATGAGCAGCGATACCCAGTCTGATAAAGGTGTTTACACGTTGGCTTTTATGGTCGATGGAAAAGTGAACAGAAATTTTTCCGATGGAATGATGGATTGCAACTTTCTTTTGATACCTGACCAGTATTTTGTTAATTCCTTCACGATTGGGTATTCAGGTGGTTTTGAAGCATGCCAGAATTTCAATTTTCTTGTTACACAATTTCTAAAACTTGGAGGAGAAGTGGAACTTGCTTCTCTTCACGATAAGGCTTATAGCAACCGCTCATTAAAGCTTTATAAAATCTCTGATCCAATGGAGTTTGAAAAAGCAAAGAAAAAAGTATTTTTCATTGTCTTTGCCGTGGTTCCCTCTTCTTATGTTGTGCTGTATTTTGTGTTGGTCCTGGTAAGAAAACAAAAAATCAATAAAATGCTGGTATGTCATGAAAATAAAAGTAACAACCACTAAGTTTTTGGGCCTTTTGCTATTTTTGCTTGCTGCTGCTTTTTTTATTGGTAAAGCGATTTTCAGCAAGTCCCAGCAATTCAGCCAGATGAGTTTGATTCACGAAAGCGACCTTTCTAAGATCACTAACGTTGTTATTAAAAACAAAAATGATTCAATAGAAATTTTCAATATTGCCGATGTCTGGTTTGCCAGAAAAAACGGTCAGGTTTTTCCCTGCTCGCATTTGAAGATAGTTTCCTTTTTCTCAAAACTTGCTCAACCAAGGGTTTATTCACTTTACTCAAAGGATTCTTCCTCTTTGGACCGGTATTCTTTGGATGAAAACAGCTGCTTTCAGTTGATATTGAAAAATGGGGAAAAGTTGCATTCAAAGATTGATCTTGGATCAAAGGATTTTAGTCATTCTTTCGTATTCTACACAACAGCTTCCGATCCTTTCATATACAAAATGTTCTATGATTTTGAAAATTTCATCACTACAGATGCTGCTTTTTGGAATGATCCAAGCCTTTTCTTTGAAAATCCATTTGGCCGTCAAACTCTTTCAAAAATAGTTGCGACCCTGGATTCAAAAGGAATCACTGTGCAGGCAGGAAGTCTTGATAAGGATGGAAATGATGTTTTTCAAAAGATAAAGACCCTTCGCCATGGAACGCTCTTTTCGCAGGCTTCCGATATGACTATTTCCGGCGATTTTATTCGTGCTGGGGCAAAACCAGAACTTTTTGTGCGAGCTTTCTATGGCTCTGATTCAATGGATATCGCCTTTCTAAAAATTTCCGACGATTACTACTTGATAAACTATTCGGCAATGGATGGTGCATTCAGCTGTTCCTTTACGCTTAGCAGATGGAGTTATTTGCAGCTGCGGACTGTTCTTTTGTCTGTGACAAGTTGATTTTGTCTCTTCAAAAGGATTATGGTTCAAGTGCATTCTTGATGTCAAATTTGCTTTTTATAAGTTCTCATTCCCTTTTTTTTTGCAGGTTTGTTTTATGCGCTCAAAACAAACAACGTTGCTATGTTGTATAGAAAATGTGCTATTGTTCCTGCTGCAATGCCGTTTGTTTTTAATGCACAATGGCGCAAGATGAAGTGTGCGCCGAAAGCGTTTACTACTGCAATCTGCCCATTGTATCGATGGCATAGGGAAAAAAGCAAAGCCGAAATCAGTTCGATTGCCAGAACAATCTTTTTGTCCTCTTTTGATATTAACCATTCAAGGCTTTCCTGAATATATTTTCTGTAAATTGCTTCTTCATAAAACGCTGCACAGGCGAACATAAGGATGCAGAAAAAGATTTGCGTTATGCCAGAGGGCAAAAGGACTTTTGTGTCTGAAAGGGGTGGAAGATTAAGCACAAAAGAGGCAAAAAGCTGAAGAAGAATCCCATAGATAAGCAGCATTCCGAATGTAAAGAACATTGTTCCGCCATTTATCAAAAGTATAAGGGTTTTGCTTTTTGCGTTGTCACAAAAATTTGTAACGTTGTTTTGCTGTGTTTCTTTATTGTGTAGAGACTTGTTTATCAGCAGGAGCAAAACTGCTGTTGCTGCAAGAATCAGGTTCTGCAATGGAAAATTCCAGGTAGTGAACCTGTTTTCTCCGCTTGGATTGGCAAGTATTGGTGGAAGAAGCAGTATAAAAAAACTCGCCAAAAATACTGCAATTTCTGTGAATTTCGACTGTAATTTCATGTAGAGTATGATATTATATATTTTAGGGGATTTTGTATAGCATGGAAACTCTTATTGCCTTATTGATTGCAGCTGTAATAATTCTTGCGATGGTGAAAATATATATGATTTATCGCAAGAAAATAGGCTTTTTTACAGAAGGTTTAAGTCAAGGTTTTTCCTTTGTCGATATAGGTACTTTGTGGAAAACTTCCAGACTTTGTGACCTTGAAGAGCCGGTTTCATTGTTTTATTCCATGCCTTCTCTTACAAAATGCATTTCTCATATAAAATCTCAAGCGGAATCAGATGGTACGGCTAATTCCGCTAAAAGTCAGAATCTGCTTTCAAAACTTTATACGTTCAGAACAAAAATTGAAAAGGATGCCGACAAGAAACGTGGTCTGGAATCAACAAGGGCATTGTCAAATGGCCAAAAGCTTCGTATCATTTTGCCTGGAAAAGGTGTTTTCTATTCGGAAATCGTAAATAATGCCAGGGAAATAGCAATCAAGGTGCCGACACAAAAAGGACAGATAACCATTGATGGGGCAGATTGGGTTGGAAAATCCATAAGTGTCTATCTTTGGCGCACAGGAGATGCCCGCTATGTTTTTGATACGACTGTCGATGGAGTTGGTTTGTTTCTTGGCAAATCTACGTTGTATCTTCATCATTCCACAGACTTGATCAGAACTCAAAAAAGAAATGCAGTAAGGGCAAAGTGCCATATTTTTGGAGACCTTTATATTATCAAGGAAAAGATAATCGATTACAATGTGATTGAAACTCGTCCAGGCTATAAATGCCTTTTGGAAGATATTTCTGAAACTGGAGCCTTGATTAGAATTGGTGGAAAAGGTGTTCCCAATGTACAGATTCGTCTTCAGTTCCAGCTTCAGGACAGGCTTGTTGTAATGTTTGGCGTAATCCGTAACGTGGAATTTAATGAAAAAAACAATGAGTCCAAGTTGCACTTTGAATGTGTTCATATCGAACCTGTAATGAAGAACCATGTTTTGAGCTATGTCTACAATATTCTGCCTGAAAATGAAAAGGAAATTTACGATGCTCTTTCACTTACAGACGATGATGAAAATGCAGAGAAAGCTTTGACGGGCAGTAATGATGAAACATCAAAGAGTCTGGAGGAGGGTTTTCCTGAACCAATTGTGCCTCAATTTGGCGATATGAGTGGAAAACTGGATAAATCAATTCTCGATACTGATGATATCATACAAGCAAATGAAAAAGTGGATTCTGATGAATCTGTAAGGGAAGAGCCCATTCCCGACATGTTTTAGACCGAGGAACAAGATATGAAAAGATTTTTAGTTTTTTGTGGACTTTTAGCCGTATCCATTTGTGCTTTCTTTGCAGAGGGGTCTGCTAATCAAAAAAAATTCATCAGGGGAAATATTGCGGAAAAAACTGCAGCTGTAAAAGAATCTGATGGCAGCGAAGCTGTCCTTCTTTCAAAAGCAGCCATTCAGTTTTGTATGGACAATAAGGAAGTTCTTGGGGAAGATCGTGATCTTGCTGCATTGTGCGTTGCAGGTGTCCTTTCAATTCCAACTAAATATATAGTTGATGCTGAAGAAAAAGAACGCCAATGGTTTTTTGATTCATTTTACAAAATCTACAGGACTTATGCGGATACAACTGTGGAAATTGCTGTTTTGAACAAAATTTCAAGTTTTGAAGTTTCCAACTCGATGTTTACGTCTCTTTTGAACGATTATTTGAAATCAAGAATACCTGCATCAGAAGATGTGGCTCTTTTGAAGACAATTATTTCTACTTTGGGAAAGATTGGAAATGATGACAGTTTTTTTGTTTTGCAAAATCTTTCATCAGACCCATCCTGGAAGGAATTTCAGAGTGTCATTGAAGCAAGTCAGGTTGAATTGAGTGTAAAGGCCATGGATGCCATTCTTGCCTTGGTTCGTGACGCAGATGCAGAAAAATGCCGTAGTATTTTGAATCTCGTTCAAAAAAATACCAAAAGTTCCAATGCATTCAAGGCAACAATTGCCGAAAATGTGCTTGCTCGTACGATATATATAGCAGAGAGCACAAATTCTTATGATGCCGAACTTGTAACTTTGCAACTTGATGCATATAAGATTCTTGTTGATTTGAATTGGACTCGCAGTTCAGAAACTGTTGTGCGGTTCTATGAAAAGTCAAAAACAAAATATGAATCAAAGGAAGTTACAGAAGAACAGTTTGTGCAGGTTGTTTTAGGCCTGAAAAATACTGTTCCACTTAAAGCCGTATCTTTGCTTTGCGAACATTTGAGTCAGCTCAACAAGATGATGGAACAAAATGAACAGTCTGTTTCAGAAAATCTTGTGTTCTCTATAATTCAGACATTGGGAGCAATTGGTGATAAAAACGCTTTTGATTCTTTGCTTGCAGTTACTTATTATAATTATTCAGATACAGTCATTTCATCAGCTCGCGATGCTCTCGCGAGATTGAAATGGTAAAAAGAATAATAGCTTCAGATTCTCTTGATTCTTTTGTTTTAGCAGCTATGATTTTATGCATTTGCTTTTATACAGGTGCTGTAAAAGCAAAGAATCATTATTTTTTCAAATCTTTATCTATGAGCGCGGATGCAGAATTTTGCGGAAGACTTGAATCAAGTCCAGTAAAGGTTATGCAAAAAGACGGAAAATCCGATTTTTACAAAGCAGATTTCAGGGTTTTTTCATTGAAACATGAAAATGGCTGCTGTTTTAGTTGTGAAGGAACTGTACAAGTTTTTTTGCCAGCAAAAGATGTAGAAGCCTTCCATCCTGGAAAACTCTATTCCCAAAGTAATATGAATGATGGGAAATCGTTTTTGCTTGAAGAAGGTCTTATTGTGGTGGTGAAAGGATTTCTTTCTAGAAAAAACGATTCTATAAAATGCATTTCCTTGACCTGCCTGGATGATCAGTCAATTTCCGGTTCATATTGCAACAGAAAGTCCATGAATTTCCATGACGTACCATCGGAATTTTTCACCAAAATTTATTCTTTTCGTGGAAATTGTCGGTTGAAGTTTCGTCGTCTCATGTATAGTTGGGGTAAGGCTGGAGCATTGTTTTTGGCTCTTTTATCTGGAATTCGTGAATATCTGGATGAAGATGCAGCACAGGGATTCAAATTGGCTGGACTTTCACATATTCTGGCACTCTCAGGAATGCATCTTTCCCTTTTTTCGTCCATATCGCTGAATGCCGGAAAATTGCTTGTGGGAAAGAAGTTTGCGGTATTGTTTCAGGTTTTAGCGGTAGTCACTTTTGTTTGGTTTGCAGGGCTTTCTCCATCGCTTTTCAGGGCTTTGCTTTGTACTTTGATTGGAGTTCTGTTGCGATACGTAAAAGTATTTTCCATTAGTCAGTTCAGAGTTTTATGTATGTCCTTTTTGCTACATGTAAGCATTTTTCCTTTTCATGTTTCTGAAATATCCTTCATGCTTTCTTACGGAGCATTAGCCGGAATTCTGCTTTTTGGAAAATTTTTCACATCTCTTACTGTTTTAAAAATTCCTTCCATGATTGCAAATAGCATCGGATCCAGCACTGCGGCAATAACATTTACTTCTCCTGTTACCTACGCGAGATTGGGCAGCTTTTCACCTATAGGAATTGTTTCGACTGCTTTGATTGGACCTCTGGTTAATTTGTTTATATATTCCGGGCTGTTGTTTTTTATTTTATCCATTTGTTTTCCATTTTTACTTTCATATAATGCTTTTTTTATGCAATTTCAGTATAATGTTATAATAACTTTAGTTGGATTTTTTTCATCTATGACAATTTTCTGATTTTTACAGGAGACAAAATGCCTTTATTAAATCATCCTGATTACAATTCACCGTCTGAATTGAAGGCTTTCCTAGACAGCAATGGAATGGCCATGCAGAAAAAATTCGGACAGAATTTCTTAGTGAACGAACAGGCACGCGTAAAAATTATAGATGCTCTTGATATCAATGAAAATTCCTATGTTTGGGAAGTTGGACCTGGCCTTGGAGCCATGACCTGTGAAATCCTCAAGCGTGGTGCAAAACTTGTTGTTTTTGAAATCGATAAAGGTTTTGCTTCCTTTCTTCATAAGTTTTTTTCAGACTATGAGGAAAAAGGAAAATTCAAAATCATCGAAGGCGATGTTTTGAAAACCTGGGAAAAGGCTTTGGAAACAGAAGGCAAGCCTGACCGTTTTTTTGGAAATCTGCCATACAATATTGCTGCAACTCTTGTGGCTTCCACAATTGAAAAAGGCATACGTTTCGATAAAGCTGTTTTTACAGTTCAAAAAGAAGTTGCTTTGCGTATGGCTTCTGCTGTTGGTACACAAGATTATTCTTCCTTTTCGATTTTATGCCAGTGGGCCTACAAAGTGATTCCAATCATGGACTTAACAGGTGGTAATTTTTGGCCAAGGCCGAATGTTGATTCCAGAGCTGTAATTTTTGATTTGAATCCCGATTTTCCTTGCTGCAAAAATCCTGTCTTGTTCATGAAGATGCAGAGGGCTTTGTTTATTTCTAGAAGAAAAAATGTTAGAAATAATCTGACCACATATCTTTCGGATTCAAAGAAAGCTGTGAGGGTGCTGGAAAAAGCTGGCATCGATATGAACAAAAGGGCAGAATCACTTTCAATTTCATCAATTTTGAAACTTTCGGATATATTATTTGAAGAGGACGAATAAATGGTAAAGGAAAATCTTGAAAAAGTCTTAAATGATATAAGGGAATGTGAAAAAAAAGCTGGCAGAAAAACTGGTGAAGTAAAGTTGCTTGCAGTCAGCAAGTTTCATCCTTCCCAATCAGTTTTGCAAGCAATTGAAGTAGGCCAGTTGGCTTTTGGCGAAAACCGGGTTCAGGAAGCATACCAGAAATTTTGTCCAATCATCCAGCAAAATAATGAAGTCTGCCTGCACATTATTGGAAGCTTACAGACAAATAAGGTGAAAAAAGCTGTGGAAATCGCTTCTGTAATAGAATCTGTTGACAGGCTTTCCCTTTTGCTTGAAATTGAAAAACAATGTGCAAAATTGAATAAAACCATACAAGTTTATTTTGAAATCCATACTGGAGAAGAGTCAAAGTCTGGATTTCAATCAAAACAAGAGCTTGTCCAGGTGCTGGATTTCATAAAGGCTGGCAATGCAAATCATGTCATACCTAAGGGGTTTATGACTATGGCTCCTTTAACAGATGATCGAGAGCTTATTAAAAAATCTTTTAGGACTCTGAGGCTTTTGAAAGAAGAAATGCAGGAAAAGTATCCTGAATTTTCTTTGACTGAACTTTCCATGGGAATGTCCGGCGATTATCAGTTAGCAATCGAAGAGGGCTCGACTCAAGTGCGAGTTGGGACTGCAATTTTTGGTCAGCGTGATTATTCCAAATAAGGTGTTTTTTTTGTATAGATTCAAAATTGCGTTATTAATCATATTTTTCTCATTTGCGCAAAATGTTTTTGCTCAGTCAAAGACTGCAGAGCCTTATTCTAAAGATGAATTTCCTTCTGTTCTCCATGATTTGCGGCGCGCGGAAATCATTACTCTTGGATCCATGCCTTTTATTACTTTGAATACAAGCTTGATTTATTCCTTTGGAAAATTTGCTGCCCATGGTTTTGATGCAAGCTATTTTACAAATCCTTTTTCAACTGCATCAGACTCAAGTTCCTATACTCAAGACGAACAGGTCGGTATTATTCTTACTTCAATTGGGGTCAGTTTGTGCATTGGAATCACTGATTTTATAGTGCATAGCGTAAAAAACAGCCGGCTACGGAAAAAGGCTATGCAGCAAAAGAATAAAAATATTACAATTACTCCTGTCTCCGAAGATCCGGATGCCGTTCTGTTGCCGCAGCCAGATGGTACGTATGAAAAAGGGGATAATGCAGATGACTAGACTTTTGTTGAAAGTGCCGCAAGAATTTAGCGAAGGTATGAGACTTGACCAGTTTGTTGCTTCTTCTCCAGATGGAATGAACAGGTCCAAGCTAAAATCAGTTGCGCAAGACATATTTCTGAATGGAAAAGGTGCAAAACTTTCTGCAAAGGTTCATTCCGGGGATATTGTAGAGATTCTTTGGGAAGATAATGTGCCTGATAACATAGAGCCAGAAAACATTCCTTTGAAAATAATATACGAAGATGAAAATGTTACTGTGGTGAACAAAAAACAAGGGATGGTGACCCATCCGGCTGCAGGTAACTGGAACAAAACCCTTGTGAATGGTCTTTTGTATCATTGGGGTATGGAAAGCGTTCCGCAGCTTAAGGAAGGTCAAAGTAATGATGTTTTGCACAAAAGGCGGCCAGGCATAGTTCACAGGCTTGATAAGGATACGTCTGGCATAATAATAACTGCAAGAAACAGAGATTCTGAAGAATGGCTTTGCCAGCAGTTTAAGGATCGAAAGACTCAGAAAGAATACCTATGCATTTGCCAGGGGCGGCCTCCAGCTTCCAGTGGGGATGTCCGTACTCAAATTATACGAGATCCCAAAAACAGGCAACGCTTTAAGGCTGTTACAGCTACAACAGAAGGCAAGTTTGCAAGAAGCATATATCATGTTGTTGCCTGCTATGGCCCATATTCATTAATTCGTGTCCGAATAAAAACCGGCCGCACACATCAAATCCGTGTACACATGAAATATTTAGGGTGTCCAATTTTGGGAGATAAAATTTATGGCAAAGCAGATGAGATTTTTCCTGATGCAACTCTCATGCTTCATTCAAGGCAATTGATAATAAAACTTCCAGGAAGTGAACACTATACCAGATTCAGGTCCTGTATTCCAGTCAGATTTTTTAAAGTTATACAAAAGCTTGGAAAGCTTTATCCACGTGAAATTTTACCTAAGGTGCATCCAAAATGGAAAAAATAAAGATTTTGCATTATCCCACAGAACAAGAGCCATTTGTTGTGGTTGATAAGCCATCTGGCTTACCATCTGCGCCTTTAAGTTATGATGATGGAAACAATGTGGTTCATCTTATTTCAAGACAATTTCCTGCTGTTCTTCGTGTAAACGGACGCAAAGAGATTGAAAAAGGCTTGTTTCATAGATTGGATACAAAGACTTCAGGTCTTTTGCTTTTGTGTACAACGCAAAAATTTTATGATCATCTGTTGGAAATGCAAAATCAGGGACTTTTCGAAAAAGCATATACAGCTTTTTGCAATGTTCAAAATACAAATGATGTTTTGCAGGGATTTCCGTTAAAACCATTCGAACAGATTTCATTTGGAAAAGAGTTTTGCGTCACTTCTTTTTTCCGAAAATTCGGAGAAAATGGTAGTGCTGTGCGTCCTGTAACTATTTGTTCTGGAAAGGCAGCCTTAAGGAAAATGGGAAAAAGCAAAGAGTATTCCACATTCATAACGATGGAAAAGTGCTGTGAGAAAATCGTTTCAAAATGTCGCATTCACCAGGGGTTTCGTCATCAGGTGCGCTGTCATTTAAGCTGGTGTGGTTTTCCTGTAGAGGGGGATTTTCTTTACAACGTAAACGCAAAAGAAGGCGATTCTTTTAGTTTTTTTGCAACATCATTGGATTTTCCCCTTGAAAACGGTCAGAAATTCCATATAGAAAAGGAAATTTAAATACGTCGAGTCAAGGCACGCTAACGCTTAAAGCCTTGACTTCGCCGTT
>JAEDGP010000094.1 GCA_016297405.1 Treponema sp. | reverse complement strand
TTGCTGTTCGAACCAGTATTTTTGGATTTCAACTTTACCCACATCCACATACACATTTTTATCCACATACACATATTATAGAAAGCCCCATAATAGCTTTAGCCGTTTTTCTTAAGCCATTTGTCTCATTTGTAATATTCCGAAAAATATTGAAGCACTTACTTTACTGATAAAAAGCTTAAGATTATATTATTTAACAGAGGAATTTTATGTCTGAGAAGGCGGTCAAACAAATAATCGTCAGCGGCGCGGTCATCCTGCGTGAAAATAACGGAGTAAAAGAAATTTTTGCAACTCAGCGAGGATATGGCGACTGGAAAGGATGGTGGGAACTTCCAGGCGGGAAACTGGAACCTGGCGAAACTCCCCAACAGTGCATCCTTCGTGAAATCCGGGAAGAACTTGCAACAGAAGTAAAGGCTGAAAAAATTCTTGGTGTTGTTGATTATGACTACCCTGCTTTCCATCTGACTATGCATTGTATTTTGTGCAGCGTTGTTTCCGGGGATTTAAAACTTCTGGAACATGAGGCTGCAAAATGGGTAAATAAGGATACTTTATATGATATTGAATGGCTTCCTGCTGATAAACTTATTTTACCTGCAATTGAAAAACTGCTAGTTTCTAAAGGAAACTAGATAAAAAACCGAAGGCTTGTGACAACAGCCGCCTGCGGATCACAGATTGTTCGAAAAAAACTGGAGCTGATGGGACTTGAACCCACTACCTCTACAATGCCATTGTAGCGCTCTAGCCAGGTGAGCTACAGCCCCGATTGAATTAATGGAACTTCTGGAAATTGCAACATTCAGAAGTTCTTTAAATTATATCACAATAAAATAAAATCGCAACAAATTGATTAAATCCCCCATCCTTGAACCAGGCTCAGATTCTTTATTTTGACTACTTTTTAATACAGTTTAAGATACTTTCTAAGCTATTATCTGTCGGTTTTTTGCATAAAAACAGCAAATATTATATACTAACCTTCTATGTGGAAGAGAATTTATTGGTTTATTACTTGTTTTTTTGCGGTTTTGCTTTTCTGTCAAAACGAATATTACTGCAGCTTTTCTGGAAATCCTGAAGGTTTTGCCATTCAGCGCATGTTTTTGAAATTTGGAATTAGTTTCCTGGCCGTGCTTGTTGCTTTGATTGGGTTTTGCAGTTGCAGAAGCCGCATGAATTTTTTCATTCTTGCCGGGTTAATTTTAAGCTGCATTGGGGATGTGGTTATCAATGCAAATCTTGTGGCTGGAGCCATGGTATTTTTGATGGGCCACATTTTCTTTATAAAAGGTTTTATTGCGTTTAAAGCTCCGCCCAAGCAGATTTTTGTGATTTGGACTTTTTTGATGGTTATCCTGATTTCGGGCATTGTATTGATGAAATGTTTTGTAGTCCCTGATTTTGATTTTGTTCTTGTTGCAGCTGGTATAATTTACGTTATTTTCATGACAGCTATGGTTTCGTTTTCTTTTGTTGCGCCGCGCAAGCTTTGCATTGGCGGCTTGATTTTTGGCATTTCGGATATTTTACTGATGTGCAATATGGTTTTTGGCACTACCCCGCTTAGCCATATTATTTCTTTGGGTACTTATTATATTGGCGTTTTTATTATCGCTGATTATATCTTTAGAGAAAAGCACTCTTCTTCCAGTGACTAAAACAAAATTCCAGCGACTAAAACAAAAGCATTTGAAAATCTTTTTAAAAAGTTAATCACCGCTAACTACTTGACAAGTTACCCAATGCTAACTATATTTATTTCAAAAGTTATCTATGGCTAATTATGGAGTTTATATGCCTTTGTTTATGGCGAAATTTAGAGAAGAATATCTTGTAAAAAAAATCGGCGGTTCGGAACAGACTAAACATCATTTGAATGATCTTGGATTTGTGCCCGGAGCGAAAGTTCTTGTGATTTCAGTTATGTGCGGAAATCTTATCGTACAGGTAAAGGACTCCCGCATAGCCTTGGGACGAGATTTGGCTGGCAAAATTATTGTATAGAGGAAATATATGACATTGAAAGAATCAAAACCTGGTGCAACTGTTAAAGTAAGCAGGCTTACTGGCGAAGGTGCCGTTAAGCACAGAATTATGGACATGGGGATTACGAAAGGCGTTGAAATTTTCGTAAGGAAAGTGGCACCCCTTGGCGATCCGGTGGAAATAACTGTCCGTGGTTATGAGCTTTCCGTTCGAAAATCGGATGCGGAATTAATAGAAGTAATTTAAAAGGGCGTTACCCTTCGCGCGGCTCAGGGTCGGCAGTTCCGGGCTCCACTACGTTCGGTGCTGCGCACGCGCAAAGCGCCCCTACATTGCCTAACGCAAATCAAAATTAACGAGGAAGAAGAATGAAAATCGCACTTGCCGGAAATCCGAATGCGGGAAAAACAACTTTGTTTAATGTGCTTACAGGTTCAAATCAATTTGTGGGAAACTGGCCTGGCGTAACTGTTGAAAAGAAAAGCGGAAAGCTGAAGACGAATTATAAAGGAAGCAGCGATTCAACCACTGCTGAAGATGTGGAAATTATAGATTTGCCTGGAATCTATTCCCTTTCTCCGTATACGTTAGAAGAGGTAGTTTCTAGAAATTATCTTGTAAAGGAACGGCCGGATGCCATTTTGAACATAGTCGACGGCACGAACCTTGAGCGAAATCTTTATCTTACAACCCAGTTGGCAGAACTTGGTATTCCCATGGTAATTGCAGTGAACATGATGGATGTGGTAAAGAAAAATGGCGATAAAATTCACATTCAGCAGATGGCGAAGGCTTTAGGTTGTCCTGTGTTTGAAATTTCTGCCCTTAAAAACAAAGGTTGTATGGAAGCTGCATTGGCCGCTGTGCAAGCTGGAGCTGCAAAAAAATCAATGAAATATCAGCATCGTTTTGCATCAGAAGTGGAACATGCCCTTGCCCATATTGAGGAAGCTGTAATTCACGCTCTTCCAGAAGAAAAACAGCGCTGGTATTCTGTAAAACTTTTTGAGCGGGATTCAAAGATTGTGCAGCAGCTTAGGAATGCGGAAGAAATAGAAGTTTCTTCTGAAACGCTAAACCACATAGAAAAAGACATTTTAGAATGCGAAAAAGAGATGGATGACGATGCAGAATCCATCATTACAGCAGAGCGATATAAATATATTGAGTCAATAATCAAAAGCTGCGTAACGAAAAGCGGCAATGTTGGAAAGCTGAATGCTTCAGACAAAATCGACCGCATTTTAACAAACCGCCTGTTTGCCCTTCCGATTTTTGCAGCCATAATGTGGGTCGTTTATTATATTTCCATGGTGACTGTTGGTGTTGCGGCAACAGATTGGGCTAACGATGGTCTTTTTGGCGATGGTTTTCATCTTTTTGGAATTGGAACAGGAGCTTTCGAAGAAGCTGTAGAGGAATTTGGCGATTCACCGGCGATTGTTAAAGCCTCTGAAAACGGCGAATTCACTTATGTGGTTCAGGATGAGGAAACCCTTGAGGTTTCAAAGCCGATTGAATTTACAGAAAAAGACGTAGCAATTGCAAACGAATTAATTGAAAAATATGGCGAAGAAGGCCCTTCCCCACAAGATTATGGAATCTGGCTTCCAGGTGTGCCAGCTTTAATTGAACCTGTGTTGGATGATGCTGGCTGTGCTGACTGGCTCAAAGGTCTTATTCTGGATGGAATTGTAGCCGGTGTAGGTGCGGTTCTGGGATTTGTTCCTCAGATGTTAATTTTGTTCCTGCTGCTTGCGTTCCTGGAGGCTTCCGGCTACATGGCCAGAGTTGCATTTATCATGGATAGGGTTTTCCGCCGCTTTGGGCTTTCCGGCAAATCATTTATTCCTATGCTGGTAGGAACCGGCTGTGGAATCCCTGGAATTATGGCAAGCCGCACGATTGAAAATGAACGCGACCGCAAAATGACAGTAATGACAACAACTTTTATTCCTTGTGGTGCAAAAACTCCGTTTATTGCCATGGTGGCAGGTGCCATATTTGGCGGATCGCCATGGGTTGCCACAAGTGCATATTTTATCGGTGTAGCTGCAATTCTGCTCTCTGGAATAATGCTTAAGAAAACAAAAATGTTTGCCGGTGATGCAGCTCCTTTTGTGATGGAATTGCCTGCCTATCACTGGCCAACGGTTGGAAACCTTCTTCGCTCCATGTGGGAACGAGGCTGGTCATTCATCAAAAAAGCTGGGACAATCATTCTGCTTTCTACAATTGTAATCTGGTTCCTTTCGTTCTTTGGTTTTGCCGATGGCAGCTTTGGAATGCTTGAAGAAGATCAGATGGACTCTTCCCTTCTTGCCTGCTTTGGCAAGGGAATATGCTGGATTTTCCAGCCTCTTGGTTGGAGCAACTGGCAGGCAACTGTTGCGGCAATTACAGGTCTTGTTGCAAAAGAAAATATTGTTGGTACAATGGGAATCTTGTATGGTGGCAGGCAGGCTTATGAAAATATGGCGGCGGTTTTTACAGGAATTACGGGAATGTCGTTCCTTATCTTCAATCTTCTTTGTGCCCCTTGCTTTGCCGCAATGGGTGCCATTAAGCGTGAAATGAACAGCGCAAAATGGTTCTGGTTTGCCATTGGCTATGAATGCGGATTTGCTTACGTAGTCGCTTTTTTGGTGAATCAGTTTGGCATTCTTTTTACAGGAACTGTAAATGGCGCGCTGGCCGTGGTTGAAGTTTGCTTTGCTTTCGCTGTACTTGCAAGTCTGATTTATATGATTTGCAGAAAAGATAAGTATAAGTCAAAAATGTAGCGTGAAATTTTTGAGCAGCTTCAAAAGCAAATTGGAAAAACGTCAAGGATTACAGGAGATTTTATGGGAACAGTCGTTGTTTTACTGATACTGATTGCTGTTGTTGCGCTGGCAATTTTTTCGATTGTAAGGAAGCGAAAAAAAGCAAAGCTTTCCGGAGGTTGCGTTGGCTGCTGTTGCGGTTGTTCCTGCTGTGGCAGTTCCTGTTCTAAAGATTGCCGCAGCTGAAATCAATGAGATTTTTGGGCATGCAGTTTGCTGTTATGGAAGCTGATGCCCTGCCGCAAGGTAAAGCTGGTACCATTATGAACGGGCCGCTTAAAGGACGCTTAAATGAATGGTAAGTGTGTTATTTTGTATACAGATTAATAAGATTTCTAGGTGTGGGTAGCAGCAAAAATCACAGATCCTTAATCAGATTTCTGCCACTACCCCATGCATGATTCATAATTTTCTGTGAATCAGTTAGATTTCAAAATCAAGGCATGAACGGATTGCTGTATATGGTCTCACCTTTGAATCAGCGGCAGCAACATGATCAGGATGTTTTGCATATCCCTTAAGTGCTTCTTCGTTTTCAAAAGTGGAATCCAGCATTACATCTGCGTTGGATGATGCAAGCAGGCTGGTTGCGTTTACTTTAATATCCACAAGTCCTGGAATTTTTCCTTTCAAAGCTTCAAGGCTTTCTTTTATTCCTTTACGGATATTGATTTTTTCTTCTTCTGAAAATTCTGGTTTTAAAGTCCAAAGGATAATGTGTTTTACCATTTTTTACCTCGCAAAATTGTGTGTTCCTAGACTATACCACATTTTCTGAAATCTGGTCAGCGAATTAAAAAACTTATGCTGCGACAATATTGTTTTAATCTGTAAAAAGACAGTTTTGTTATATAATTCGCCATAATAGTTATATTTTCCAGAGATTTAATATGCTAGAATTGGTATCAAAAAAAATAAGAGAGATTATTTATGGAAAGAAAAGTGGTTTTAAAAAAAGATATTGATAGAGCGCTGGCAGAAATCGGTGTAAAAGCCGGGGACAATCTTATGGTTCATTGTTCTCTTTCTAGTCTTGGATTTGTGTGTGGCGGTGCAGAGCCTGTAATCAGAAGTCTGCTTGAGGCTGTTGGAACGGACGGAACTGTTATGATGCCGACTCAGAGCTGGAAAAATCTTGACCCGGAAACTGGTGTTCACTGGCTTGAGCCTAAGGAATGGTGGGATATTATCAGGGAAAACTGGCCTGCATACGATAAACGCATTACACCAACAAACACAATGGGCGCTGTGGCGGAAATGTTTCGTCAGTGGCCTGGAACTGAGCGAAGTGATCATCCTGCAAGAAGTGTTGCTGCAAATGGAAAAAATGCTGTTTTCCTTACAGAAAATCATACTCTGGAAAATATTTTTGGCGAAGGTTCTCCGCTGAGCCGTTTTTATGACTTGGACGGAAAGGTTCTTTTGATTGGTGTTGATTACGATAAAAACACTTCCCTTCATCTTGCGGATGTAAGAGCTGAATATCCTGGAAAACATAATTGTGTAGAACACAGTGCAATTATGGAAAACGGAAAAAGAGTCTGGAAAGCGTATGAAACCCTGGCTGTTGACGGAGAAGATTTTATAGAAATCGGAAAAACTTTTGAGTTGTCCTGCAGCGTAAACAAAGTTCAGCTTGGTAACGCAATCTTGCGCCTTATGAACATGCGCCAGCTGGTAGATTTTGCCGTGGAATGGATTGAGAAGAACAGGAAATAGAATTCTGATTTGATTCCTGGCTTTGTAACCAGTTTTTTCATTTAATGATTCTGTGCAATACGGAAACCGAATGCGAGCCCAACTAAAGCACC